>CADAKH010000019.1:2790-58270 GCA_902788505.1 Oscillospiraceae bacterium | reverse complement strand
CTCGTCGGGTGTGAATTCGCGGATAATTCTCTTAGGCTCAACGTCAGCCTTCTTGAACTGTCCTGCGTCAGGCTTGTTTACAAGCTTTGCTCTGATGGATCCTGTACCTACTTTGCAGGCCTTGTATCCGTCAGTCTCTACCGTCTTGTTCTGGAGCACGTACATAGGCTCGCAGCTTATAACGGTTGCCGGAATAACGTTACCGTTGTCATCGAACAACTGTGTCATGCCGGACTTTCTGCCAATGATGAATTTCGTCATAAAGTTCTTTCCTCCTATTTAGGTTATTGGTTCTGCGGTTTTCCGAAGAACGTGACCTCGGTGATTAAGGCTTGGCAATCCTTAAAGACCGATTTAAGCCACAAACGTTTTTATTTGATCTTTACTTCAATAGAAACGCCTGCAGGCATGTCAAGCTTGCCAATGTCATCCATCGTCTGGGAAGACGGTGTATAGACGTCGATGATTCTCTTGTGAGTTCTCTGCTCGAACTGCTCACGGGAATCCTTATTAACGTGAGGTGAACGAAGGATCGTAACTACCTCTTTCTCTGTAGGGAGCGGGATAGGACCGGAGAAGCTTGCATCGTCACGAGCAAGTGCATCTACGATAAGCTTTGCGCTCTCGTCGAGGATCTTGTGATCATAAGCCTTGAGCTTAATTCTGACCATTGTTGTCTTTGCTGCCATGTTGTTGGCCTCCTTACTATAAGCTGTATTTATTTTCTCAACCCTGTCGGGAGTGTCTTGGCTTTCCATTCAAAAACCCAGACTATCCAGTTACCTCCTAAAGGCGGCACTTTGGTTCTCTGGGCAGTAACGTACTGCTTCCAACTCTCCGGACATGAGATCCTGAGACGGCATCGGATCGTATCCTCTGCCTTCGGCTCCTTCGAAGTTACCCGCCTCGTGAGTTTTGCGCAGCCGGCGCCTCACCTCGCGGCAATCTCCGTTATCAAAGCCTTATCACTCGAATTTCAGGGCAAAATACACCCTAAATAGACGCGTGCGAATGGTATTCTACTATCATGTTTTGAGATTTGCAAGCACTTTTTTCAGAAATTGCCTGAATATAATGTGTTTTTAATCTTTTTTGAGTTCCGAAGGCTCAAAAACATATTTGCTGTTGCAGAATCTGCAGACAGTTTCAATGGGTTTACCGTCTTTGGTGATCTCTTCGATGTCACTTTTTCCGAGTGCCGCAAGACCCGAGAGCATTCTCTCCCTGCTGCAGTTGCACTTGAACTCAACTTCCTGTCCGTGAAGATACTTAAGATCGGGATCGCCCATGAAAAGATCGATTATCTGTGCAGGCGTAAAGCCTTCCTTGAAAAGGAACGAGATCTCAGGGAATCCGGAAGCTCTTTTCTCGAGATAGGATATCTCCTCTTCGCCGGCACCCGGAAGGAGCTGGATCATAAGTCCGCCTGCAGCACTGACTTCACCGTGTTCCAGAAGGACGCCGAGAGACACGATCGACTTGGTCTGCTCGGACTTGGCAAGATAATATGCAAAATCTTCGGCGATCTCGCCTGAAACTAGTTCGGATACACCGACATAAGGTTCTTTCAGTCCGACATCCCTTATTACCGTAAGGCTACCCTTGCCTACTGCCGCCCCGACATTTATCTTGCCGGGCTTATGGTATTCAGTCGGAATGACGGGTTCCATCGGATATGCTCTTACCTTGAATCCGAAGTCGGCAACACATGTCATGCCTTCCAGCGGTCCGTCGCCTCTGATTATCGTAGTCTGTGAATCGGACTCGTTCTTCATAGATTCGGAGATAAGAAGAGATCCCGTCATAAAGCGTCCAAGTGCCGCAGTTGCCGCAGGTGTCATCTGGTGCTTGACTCTTGCAGTCTCGCAAACAGTCTTTGTGCTGACACAAAGGCATTTAACAAGGCCGTTAAGACCTTCTGCTCTTACAATGTGATCTTTTTTGAGATCTTCGGGCGCGCCCGGAACAAAATATGCGTTATCTGACATTTCTCTTACCTTTAATATTATTTACCGAATACAAAGAATATACGCTCATCTGAAGGCTTCGGCTCTTCCCTGTTCAGCTCACCGAAAACAGCAAGCTTTTTAAGACCCGCCTTCTCCGCACAAGATACGATCTCTTCGGGAGAATAGAATCTTGCGGTCAGTTCACCATCATACCGCTCATAGAGATCGTCTTCCGCAAGCTCAAAAAGTGTGAGCTCGGCATGGTTGATCTTCTTTTCGCTGTCGAAATGATTGACCCACAGAAGAGTGAAATCCTCGTAGTCTTCATAGAATACATTATTGCCAAGCGTCTCTTCAAAGTGATGCGCAGTCGTAGTATCCAGGATAAATACGCCGCCCTCTTCAAGAAGTTCACTTACGGAAGCAAACATATTTGCAAGATCATCATCACCTGTCAGGTGACCTATGGTGTCCATGGTCGAGATAAAACAACCGCAAGAAGGACCTTCATATGAAGTAATATCAGCGCAGATCCATGAGACCGTTCCCGTCTCATCTCCGGAAGATGCTATCGCAAGCATATCGGGAGAGAGATCGACACCTGTTACATTCATGCCCTTTGAGGCAAGATAGTTTGTTATTACTCCTGTACCGCAGCCGAGGTCGGTTACCGAAGGATCTTCGATCCCGCAATAATCAGTGATCAGTCCAAGGATATAAGGACCCCAGGAGGATGTGTCACCTGTCAGCTGGAGATCATCGTAATGAGATGCGAGTATGTCGTAAAAACTGTCGTCCATATTAAGGAAGATAATCCAAAGGATTCTTTGTCTCGCCCCAGACACGGACTTCGAAGTGAAGATGCGCACCTGTTGATGTTCCGGTGCTTCCTACTTCACCTATAGACTGGCCCGCTTCGACCCACTGTCCTTCGCTTACATAGATATCTCTTGCGTGTCCGTAAAGAGTGGAATAACCGTTGCCGTGATCGATAATGCAGTAGTTGCCGTATCCCGAACCGCCCTTGTTGCAGCCTTCGTAAGGCTCAGTTACATAGATGACCGTGCCAGAACATGATGCCATTATCGTGTCACCGTAACCGGCACCGATATCGATTCCCGAATGGAATTTGGTCGTACCGTATACAGGGTGAACTCTGTTTCCGTAATATGAAGTAATGGATGTGCAGTAGGTCGGCCAGCGGAAAGCCTTTCCGCCGGTATACTTTGCTCTCTGCTGCTGATCGTATTCCTGCTGAAGTCTCTTTACCTCATCATCAAGGGATTCTGCATAAGCTTCAAGCTCATCTTCCTTCTGTTCCCATGAATCGATGTCGGTATTAATGTCATCAAGAGCAGATTCAGTAGTACCGATGAGTGATTCAAGCTCATCAAGCTGTCTCTTCTTCTCATCAGCTATTGCCTGCATCTCTTCCGCATACTGAAGCTTTATCTCAGCCTGGAGTTCAGCATCGTCCAATGCGGTCTGGAGCATATCGACTGCCTGGGCATCCGCATCGGCGATCAAAGTGATAAGTTCCATATTGGTAAAGAAACCGGCGATGCTGTCAGATTCAAGAAGCACTTCAAGTGTTGACTTGTTCTGATACTCGAACATGACAGTGATCCTGTCTGTGAAAAGCTTTTGCTGCGCTTCAAGGTTTTCCTGAGCCTCGATATATTCATCCAGAGCAGCTGCCTTTTCTTCAAGTGCTGCTTCCAGCTGACCGTAGATGATCACATACTGCTCGCGCTGCGCTTCACTTGCATCGTTCAATTTGGCAAGCTCGCCTTCAAGATCGGATCTCTGATCTTCAAGCTGGGATATGGTATCCGATGCAGCTTCTGCTTCTGCTCTGGCTTCATCTCTTCTGTTTTTCGCATCCTCTATGTCAGCCTTGGTGACTTCATGAAGGATAACGGGCACACCGCCTACAGCCAGAACACCCTTGGTGGACATCCACGAACTTGAAGCAGTGGAGAGAATGCAGAAGAATACTGCAACGAAGAACATTGCAAGTCTCTTAAGGACCGGATGCTGTCTCTTTTCTCTGATCGAAGAAATCTCAACAGGTTCCATAGCTTATCCTCACACCCTGATGTACTTTCGTACTGAAATGCCGCTTCCGACAGCTCCAATGATGAGTCCCATTACCACAAGGATCACGAGTTCATGCCACATGATAGATCTTGTGGTGGCAAGCGCATAAAAGCTCGTCGGATCAATTGAACTCATTGCCTTTCCGTAAACCTGGTTATAAACAAGTGTAACTATCGCCCATGAAGCAAGTGCACTGAACAGTCCTACGATGGCACCTTCGGTAATATAAGGGAATCTGATGTAGTTGTTCGTGGCACCGACGAATTTCATGATCTCTATCTCGCTTGCTCTTGAGTAAACCGAGATACGTACCATGTTCGAAATGATGAAGAGAGCGATTATAAACAGAACGACAAAAGATACCGCAGTCGTTATGTTTACTATTCTGGAAGCTCTTGTAAGGAAGTTCATTACGCTGCTTTCCTGGGCAACCTTGGAAACGCCGGAATATGTTGCAATCTCAGCACAAACTGTGTTTGCGACCGAAGGATCTTCCAGTCTGATGCTGAATGTATATGGCAGATACATGTTGTAATCGAAATCATCAAGGATAGAAGATGATGATCCGAGATTCTCCTTGAAGCTCATGTAGTTCTCCTCAGGAGATGCCATCGTGTATTCGATTATGTTCGGATTCTCGGCAAGCTTGGAAGATACGAAATTCCTTTCTTCTTCCGAGCACTGAAGTGTCATGTAAACTTCTATTGGCGGTCTTTGCGAGAGTTTTGTCATGATCCTTCTCGCATTTACCGAGAACATATAGAAGGCACCCATGATAATAAGCATCATCATGATGGTCGTTATAGACGCCATGGTTACAAGCGGATGTCTGATTATTCCGAGGACGCCTTCCTTGATTGAGTTGATAAAAGCTCTGCCGCTCATTATTCATCGTCCTCCGGGAAAATATCTATATCACTCTCCGGTGTGAAATCAGTGCTTCTCACCTTTTTCTTCTTATCCATTTTCTCCCTGCGCTTAGCCTCTTTCTGGGCAAGCTTCTCCTCACGGGCCTTGCGCTTCTGCTCGCGCTTCAGGTCTTTTGATTCGTCTGCTGCCTCTTTGCCCGGGAATGAAAGATCGTCTTCGGAAGTTATGTCAGGATCATCGATAACAGTATTTTTTGCAGGTGCTTCAACAGATGCAGCTGCAGGTTCTTCGGCAGGTTTTTCAGCCTTCTTATCCTCATCGCCGAAAGAAAATGCGCTCTTCTCTTCCGGAATATTGATCTCTATTATCTCGGGTTCAGCCTGAACTGCTTCTTCCTGAACCGGTTCTTCGGGTATCTGCTGAACGGGCTCTTCAGAGATGATCTCTTCCAGGATAACCGGTTCTTCCGGTATTGCTTCCTCCGGAGTATCCTGTACTTGTTCATCATCAAAAACAGGTGCGGCAACTCTGTTTACAGGAACATCTTCAGGTGTGATGACTTTATCTGCTGTCACTTCCTGAACTTCCTCACCTGCGGCATCACCGAAGAACAGTCCGCTTGAATGATTTGCCTGTTCATGACCTCCGAAATCCGGATCGTCATAATTGTCGCTGTATTCCTCGTCATCACCGAAAGCTACGGCTGCTTTGCCATACCGGGATGTTCTTGAAGTCTGGGATACGCCCTGTTCCTGATCTACCTGATCACCTTTGTATCCGCTCTTCTTCTCATCTCTTGCGATAAGACCGTCTTCGATCTCGATAACGCGCTGCTTCATACGGTCAACCATCGCGCTGTCGTGAGTGCAGATGATTACTGTGGTTCCGCCGTTTCTGTTGATCTCCAAGAGCATTGCCATAATGGCTTCGGATGTCTCAGGGTCAAGGTTGCCCGTAGGCTCGTCTGCAACAATAAGGCTCGGGTTGTTGACCATGGCTCTCGCAATGGCAACTCTCTGCTGCTCACCGCCGGATAATTCCTGCGGATAGCAGTCAGCCTTATCTTTAAGTCCTACTACGGATAAGCAGATCTGAACCGTATTCATCAGACTCTGCTTTGGTACACCGACGATCTCACCAGCAAATGCAACATTTTCCGCAACCGTCTTGGTCTCGATCAAACGGAAATCCTGATAGATCATGCCGATCTTACGGCGCAATACAGGTACGAGCGCACGGCTCATATGAGAGATATCAAAATTGTCTATTGTTACTTTGCCTGAAGTCGGAGTCTCTTCACATGTTATGCATTTAAGAAGAGTCGACTTACCTGATCCCGATTTGCCTATGATAAAAACAAATTCGCCGTCTTCAATCGTGAAATTGACACCCCTGAGAGCCTCAACACCCGATTTGTATGTTTTCTCTACGTCAATAAAATCAATCAATTCCTATTACCTGATCTTGTTATCGTTGGTATCGTTAAGATAGTCGATATAGGTCCTTACCATAGTCGCCATCTTAAAGAGTACCGCGTCATCAAACTTTCTAAGATCAAGACCTGTCTTTGTCTTTACCTTCTCAAGTCTGTAAACGAGTGTATTTCTGTGAACGAAAAGTTCTCTTGAAGTCTCAGATCCGTTCAGGTCGTTTGCAAAGAAAGTGTCGATCGTTGTTCTTGTTTCCTCATCGAGCTGCTTGAATGCCTCATTCGGGAAAACCTCTCTAATGAACATTTCGCAAAGGGGCTTTGGGAGCTGATATATAAGTCTTCCGAGACCCAGCTTGTCATATCTGGAAAGGTCGGATTCACCATCGAATATCTTGCTGACCTTAAGTGCTGTCATGGCATCAGAATAAGACTTGCTGATATCCATGAAAGAACCGACAACAGAACCTACTGCGACCTTTGCCTTGCAGCCTTCGGATGTAAGGCATGCCAGTACTGACTGGGATGTCTCTTCAATGAAGCTGTCTCTCATCTCTTCACTGACCTGTGATTCAAGTGCATCAATGATTACGATTGCTGTTGTGTCATCCATTGAGATAACGGTGGCAACATCGGAATCAGTATAAAGGTTCTGAAGTATCTCGAATGCTTCTGCACTCTGTTCAGCTGTAGTCCTTACAACGAGAACGAGTCGCGGATCATTGCAGTCGATCTTATATCCTCTTGCGATCATCGGGACTTCACTTCTGATCTCGTTATCAAGAAGAACGTTACGGATAAAGATAGCCTTCTCGGCATCCGTGCCCTTCTCCTTGACCAGAGTCTTCATCCACTCGGCGATAAGCTGAAGTGTGACTTTGGAATCCGGATCTGTGCTCTCTATATAAAGGATATATTTGAGCTGCTCACCGATGAATACTTTGAGATAAGTACGGTCTGCAGTGGAAGCGAAAAGATTGTCTGACGAAACGACCGCTCTGAAAGAAGGATCCGTCTCTTCTTCGCCGATCTCATTGGTCGCGGCAAGGATCTTACCGGCCGTATCAATTACTCCGCAGTTAGCGGAAATAATCGTTTTTACCTGACGCATACATTTCTTTATCTCTTCCATGGCCTCTTACCTCTTAAAGAAATCATTATTGCTTCAGCCGATATTAGGCATAGCAATAAGAACGCCTAAAACGCTACACTAAATGATATTATTTTTCGCCAAAAGGTGCAAGCAAACGCCTGTTTTTGTCTCTTTTTTGCCACATAAAAGAGACCGTGGACTCTTTAAAAGGATCCACGGTCTCTTGATTGAGGTTCTTGAATAATTTATTAGGAAATGATGCTCTGCTCTGTATCCTTGTCGAAGAGGTGGATACGGTTGGAGTCAACTGCGAGGTCAACAACCTGACCAACTGCAGACTGTGAAGTTGTAGGGTCAACACGGCATGTGAGCGGGAGTGATCCGTTAACTGTAACGTAGAGATATGTCTCAGCACCGAGCATTTCGACGACGTCAACGTCAGCTGTGAATGCAGATTCAGGGTGATCTGTAACGTATGTAATATCGTCTGTGATTGCCTCAGGTCTTACACCAAAGATAACTTCCTGACCGTCACGATCCATAACTTCTTCAACTGCATATCTCTCAGGGAGCTTGATCGTAACGTTCTCGAATGAAACGAATACGTCAGAACCCTCAACGTTGATAACAGCATTGATGAAGTTCATAGGAGGCATTCCGATGAATCCTGCAACGAATGTGTTAACCGGGTTATCGTAGAGCTCCGTAGGAGAGTCAACCTGCTGGATGAAACCGTCCTTCATAACGACGATTCTGGTACCCATGGTCATAGCCTCTGTCTGGTCGTGTGTAACGTAAACGAATGTTGTCTTAAGTCTGTGGTGGAGCTTTGTGATCTCAACACGCATCTGTACACGGAGCTTAGCGTCGAGATTTGAGAGAGGCTCGTCCATGAGGAAGACCTTAGGGTCACGAACGATAGCACGGCCGAGAGCAACTCTCTGACGCTGACCACCGGAGAGAGCCTTAGGCTTTCTGTCTAAGAGATGCTCGATCTCAAGGATCTTAGCTGCTTCCTGAACACGGCGGTTGATCTCGTCCTTAGGCATCTTTCTGAGCTTAAGAGCGAAAGCCATGTTGTCACGAACTGACATATGAGGATAGAGAGCGTAGTTCTGGAAAACCATCGCGATGTCTCTGTCCTTAGGGAGAACGTCGTTTACGCAACGATCGTCAATGTAAATCTCACCTTCTGAAATATCTTCAAGACCTGCGAGCATACGGAGTGTTGTAGACTTACCGCATCCGGAAGGACCTACGAGGATAACGAACTCCTTATCTGCTACGTCAAGGTTAAAATCTGAAACGGCTACAACGCCGCCATCATACTTTTTGTAAACGTGCTGGAAAGATAAACTTGCCATATTCTTCAAACCTCCAAAAATGTGCCCGTCCGAAATCGGGCTTGATAACTACGAGAATAGTATCAAAACGGAATTTTCATTACTATATGACACATTCCCCAAAAATAGTTTAGGTAATTTGGCATAGTAATTTGGTTAGCTTGGTAAATATATCAAATAGCCTTATTTGATTTTGTGTGTGTTGTACAAGAAAAAGCGGCAAATTAAGTAAAATCGGGCGTTTTCAGACTTTGTGTTAATTGTGCAATATACCTTTTTATGTCTGAAAATTTTCTTACTTATATTACTTTTATATTACTTAAAGGCCCTTTGCGGAAACCAATCGAGATACAAGCGGTATTATGCGAAATGGATCATAATTGTTTTATATGTATTTAATTATGCATATATTTGTTGACTTTTGAATATTTATGCATTATATTGCATAAATCAAACATCAGGGTGGGTATTGCCCGCCCTTACCGGAGGCACTTAAAATGGCAAACGAAGAATCTGTAAAGTATGTTTCTATTATCGGATCCACAGGATATGTCGGAGCGGAGCTCGTAAGAGGTTTTGCCGGACATCCCTACTTCAGATTCCGCCATCTTACAAGCCAGACTTTCGCAGGCAAGCCTTATTCTGATATCTATCCCGAATTCCGCGGCATCGTTGACAACGAATGCGAAGACCTTCCCTATGAGGAAGTCGCAAAAGATTCCGATCTCGTTATCACAGCTCTCCCTCACGGAGTATCTGCCAAGATCGTTCCCGAGCTTCTCAAGGCAGGCACGAAAGTAATCGATCACAGCGGTGATTTCAGATATAAGGATCTTGCAACTTACGAGAAGTCATATAAGCTCACCCACCCCAACCCGGATCTTCTTAAGACAGCTGTTTACGGACTTCCCGAGTTCTACAGGGAAGAGCTTAAGACGGCAAAGCTCGTTGCAAATCCGGGATGCTATCCGACATGCTCACTCATTGCGCTTGCGCCTTTTCTTAAGTCACATCTTATCGAGGAAGATTCGATAATCATCGATGCAACATCAGGTGTAAGCGGTGCAGGAAGAAAAGCTGATCTTGCATATGCTTTCTGCGAACTTGATGAATCATTCAAGCCTTACGGTGCAGTAGGACACCGTCATACAACGGAGATCTCAGAGCAGTGTTCTTTCCTCGCAGGAAAGAATCCCGGCGATATAAATGTCACCTTCACTCCTCACCTGGCTCCTTTCAAGCGCGGCATGCTCGCAAGCGTATATGCAAAGCCTTCCAAGGATTTCTCCGATGTATCATCAGAGAAGATCAACGCTATATATAATGAATTTTATAAGGGCGAGACTTTCGTCAGAGTCCTTCAGGGAAAGACATTGCCCGACATCAAGGCTGTCGCATGTTCCAACTATATCGACGTAAACGGGGTTTACGATCCCGATACCGGAATCATCAAGCTCTTCACGGCGCAGGACAATCTCGGCAAGGGCGCGGCACTTCAGGCAATCCAGTCAGCAAATGTTATGTTCGGTTTCGATGAGACAGCCGGACTCAAGAATATTGTAAGAGGTATCTGATCATGGCAGGACAGAAAGAGAATCCCGTTATCACGGGCGACATGAAAAATAACGTAGACAGGGCTTCGATCCTTATTGAATCACTTCCTTATATCAGAAAGATGAGAGGCCAGACTTTCGTCATCAAGTACGGCGGAAATGCCATGATCAACGAAGAATTAAAGCAGTCCGTTATGGATGATATTACTCTTCTCAAGTATATCGGCATCAATCCCGTTATCGTTCACGGCGGCGGACCTGACATCAGCGACATGCTCAATAAGGTAAATAAAGAATCCCACTTCGTTAACGGATTAAGGTACACAGACGAAGAGACCATGGGCTATGCCCAGATGGTCCTCATCGGCAAGACCAACAAGGATATCGTATCCGTTCTCTGCGGCAAAGGCGCAAAGGCGATCGGTATCTCCGGAATCGACGGCAACCTTATCGAAGCCGAGAAAATGACTGAGGATACAGAAGGCAATCCCATCGATATCGGATATGTCGGAAAGATCAAGAAGATCAACACCAAGGTCATCTCTATGCTCGCTAACGACGAGTATATTCCCGTTATCGCACCTATCGGTGTAGGAAAAGACGGTGAAAGCTATAACATAAACGCAGATACAGTCGCAGCAGAAGTGGCAGTTGCACTGGGCGCTTCAAAGCTCATCACACTTACTGACGTCGGCGGCGTGCTGAAAAAACTTGAAGACGGTTCCGACTATATCATTCCTGTTCTGGATCAGAAGGATATCAAGGAACTTGTTGAGGAGGGCATTATCAAAGGCGGCATGATCCCCAAGATCGAAGGCTGTCTTGATACGGTATTGCGAGGTGTCGACAGAGCCCACATAATAGATGGAAGGATCCCTCATTCCATTATCCTTGAAACATTCACTAAGAACGGCATCGGCACAATGATCGTAAAGGAGAAGAAAGAACATTATGAGTATAGAAAATGATCTCGCCCTGATTCAGGATTTTGATAAGAACTATTGCCTTCAGGTATTTAACCTCATGCCCGTTGCTTTCGTAAAAGGCAAGGGCTGCTATCTTTACGATACCGAAGGAAGAAAATATCTCGATATGATCGGCGGAATCGCTGTTAACTGCCTTGGATACAACCACCCTAAGCTTACTTCCGCCATCACATCACAGGCAAAAAAGATCGTTCATGCCTGCAACTACTATTACATTCCCGAAAAGTCCGAACTCGCATACAGGCTCTGCCGTGCAAGCTTCGCTGACAAGGTATTCTTTTGCAATTCAGGTGCTGAAGCCAATGAAGCAGCGATCAAGCTCGCAAGAAGCTACTGGTACTATAAGGATATAAATAAGTATGAGATCATCACTGCCGATATGAGCTTCCACGGAAGAACGATGGGAACTATCGCGGCAACAGGCCAGGCTAAATTCTCAAGGCCCTTCGAACCTAATGTTCCCGGCTTTGTCCATGTTCCCTACAACGATATCGATGCGATGATCGAAGCAGTCAATCCCAAGACAGCTGCCATCATGCTCGAACTTATTCAGGGCGAGAGCGGTGTTCATCCGGCAGATCTTGAATACATTCAGGCAATCAGAAAGCTCTGCACCGAAAAGGGTGTGCTTCTTATCTTCGATGAGGTCCAGACAGGCGTCGGCCGTACAGGCAAGATGTTCTGCTACCAGAACTACGGTGTAACACCTGATATCATGACCCTAGCAAAGGGATTGGGCGGCGGAGTTCCGATCGGAGCAATGCTTACGACCAATGAAGTGGCAACAGGCTTTAAGCCGGGTGACCACGGTTCAACTTTCGGCGGCAATCCCCTGGCTTGCGCAGCAGGAAATGCAGTAATGGAAGCTTTCGATTCCGAAGGTATCATCGACAATGTAAAAGATGTCAGCGATGAGCTTTTCGATAAGCTGAACAAGCTCAGAACCAAGTACAACTGCATCCGTTCAGTAAGGGGCAAAGGTCTTCTCATCGGTATCGAATTTGACGATACGATCACCGCGCAGGGAATGCGTCAGCAGCTCTTCTCCATGGGCTTTCTCGTAAGCGCCATAGGAACATCAACGATAAGGCTTGCACCTCCGCTCATTCTTACAAAGGCTCAGGCAGGACAATTCGTCAAAGCGCTCGATAAGATCCTTAAGAACGTTGCCGGCCCCAAGAGCGTATTGGGAAGGATCAAGGATGCACTCCCTTCCAAAAAGCAGATCAGGGAATCCGCTTCAGGCGTAGGAAGTGCAAAGATCGACAAGCTCGACGAGATGGGCCTTACAGGCGGCAAAGACAACAAACCCGTTGACGAAGATGATTGAAAAGGAGTAATTACAATGAAGCATTATATAGATTTCCACAGAGATGTAAGTTTTGAAGATCTTGATTATCTTCTCGATACAGCGATCGATCTTAAGGCAAAGACCAAGGCAGGAATTGAGCACCACCTTCTCAAAGGTAAGTCTCTTGCAATGATCTTCACCAAGTCATCTACAAGAACAAGAGTATCTTTCGAAGTCGGCATGTATCAGCTCGGCGGCCAGGCGCTCTTTTTGAGCAACAATGACATCCAGATCGGCAGAGGCGAGACTATCTACGATACTGCAAATGTATTGTCCGGAATGGTTGACGGCATCATGATCAGAACCTTCAAGCATCAGGATGTTGAAGATCTCGCTAAATACGGCAAGGTCCCTGTAATCAACGGTCTCACAGACGATCAGCATCCCACACAGGTATTAGCTGACCTCCTTACGATCAAGGAGCACAAGGGCGATCTCAAGGGCCTCAAGATGGCTTATCTCGGTGACGGAAACAACATGGCCAATTCCCTTCTCCATGCCTGCGCAAAAGCAGGAATGGATATTTCCGTTGCAAGCCCCAAGGACTACACATGCCCTGACAAGTACGTAAATGAAGCAAAGGAAGATGCAAAGGTAACAGGTTCAAAGATCGTCATGACCGAAGATCCTTTCGAAGCTGCCGAAGGCGCTGATGTTATCTATACGGATACATGGACATCAATGGGTCAGGAAGCTGAGAAGGCCAAGAGAGTTGAGATCTTCAAGAACTATCAGGTCAATTCGAAAATCATGGGTGCCGCACACTCTGATGCGATCTTCATGCACTGCCTCCCTGCTTACAGAGGCTATGAAGTCACAGAGGACGTTATCGACGGACCTCAGAGTGTTGTTTTCGATGAAGCCGAGAACAGACTCCATGCTCACAAGGCCATCCTTGTAAACTGCTTCCTTAACTGATGGATAAGGATCCCCAAATAAGAATCGCAGGCATCTCAGATGCCTTAGAAGTATCGCGCTTGCTTAAGAGCGCGATGCTTACTTATTGCGCGGATTCGGGAATCTCATCTTCGATGCTCGAGGCCATGACCGAGAGTGTCGAAAGCGTTGCCGACAGAATAAGCCGTCAAACCTGCCTTGTTGCCGTGTCAGACGGAAAGATCGTCGGTTCCATATGCATAAAAAGGGTTGACAATCCCCTGGTCTACAACTTCTCTGAAAAGACATACGGATATCTTAAAGATGCCGGTCTATCCTTCTATATCTCAAGATTTGCGGTCCTGCAAGACTTCAGGAAATCCGGTGTCGGAATAGATCTCATGGCAAAAGCCATTGATATCGCGCACGAATCAGACGCCCGGAGCATTCTTCTTCACTCGGCAGCATCAAATAAAAACATGGTGGAATTCTACGGCAAGCGCGGCTTCAGACTCATTGACTCTGAAAGTTCCAGAGGATATATGAGAGGCCTTTTTGCCCTCTCATTTAGATAGTCTTTGATACAAAGATATCGAAGCCTGAGAACTTCGGATCATCCTTTACGGAACTGTAAGCAGCGTCTCTTTGTTCCCCGCTCTCGTACATCGCGAAAACAGCACTTCCCGAACCTGTCATACGGGCATATTTTGCGCCTGACTCAAGAAGGGACTTTCTTATGCTTTCGATCTCAGGGACCTTCTCGACAGAAGGCATCTCCAGATCGTTGGTAAGAAGATCACCGCCTTCAAGGAATCTATCAAGAGGCGCTTTATCTTCACTGTTCAGATTATCTATAAAAGAAGCATAACGTTCTTCATCAAATTCAGGCAAAGGCTTGCTGTCAATTGCGCGGAAACACTCAGGTGTTGAGCATCCCTTGAAAGGCTTGACTATAAGAAGCGGAATTCCTTCGAGTGACTGAAGCTGTGTTATATCCTCTCCCACTCTTTCGCAAAGACATGTGCCGCCATACAGGAAGAACGGAACATCGGCACCGACATTTACCGCAAGCTGATTAAGTTCCTCATCTGTAAAAGGATTGCCGAAGTGTTCCTGAAGGACCATCAGTGTTGCCGCAGCATCTGAACTTCCGCCGCCCATACCGGATTCGGAAGGAATAGCTTTTGTAAGAACTATTTCGATATTAGGGAAAACACCCTTCCTCCAAAGCTTCGCATCCGGAACAGAAGGATCAGCGGATGCCTTTTTGCGAAGTGACGAGAAGAATCTGTCTCTTGCTTTCCTGCAAAGATTCTTCTCCGGGTCGATATCATTTCTGCCGATGCACTTGATATCAAAAGCGTTATCCCGCTCAGGATAAATATTGATAGTAAGTGTATCTGCAAGATCTATCTCCTGCATGATCGAATACAAACTGTGATAACCGTTGGGAAGTATCCCTCTTACACGCAGAAAAAGATTTAATTTAGCGTTAGCTGTAATCTCGTAAGAATCCATCTGGATTTCCATTCGCCCTTTCGCCGAGCCAAAGTCTGTGTATCAATTTTACCTTATAATTTTAGGAAATAAAAGCGAGCTGTATGTCACTACAAAGACAAATGAGAATACAAAAAAAGCACTGTCAAAACCTGACATTATCAGTATTGACAGCGCTTTAAATTATTTAATTTAAGCTGAATATTAAACAGCGACTACGTCTTCCTGTGACTTCTCAGGCATGATGCCTACTCTTACGGTTCTAGTGAGAACATCGATATATGAGAAGGATACAATAGACTGCTTGCCGGCTTCGTTGTTGCAGAGCATTGTGAAAACGTTGGGATAGCAGTGCTCGACTGTGCCAATGTAAGTGATGATCCTCTTACGGCCGCCATTTGTCTTGCAAACGATACGCTTGCCGATGAGTTCTTCAAACTTAGCTTTGCACATTTCCAAATCGGAACTGATGATCATAAGTATTACCCCCACCAGGAGACTAGAGTTATCAAATATTTCAGTAACCTTAAAGGAACATTACGGAAATATTACCAATATGCACCAATGCTAACATTTCCTTGATATATTGTCAACGAAAAAACACAACATTTAGTAAAAAAATACCACACTTCCTACAAAATGTAGTGGTATTCCCGGCATCCGTGTAAAAAACAGCAGTTCTGTTCCAGGCCGTGATTGAAAAGGCTGTCTTTTTACAATACAATCGTATTCATATTAATAAAACAGGATAGGAGAGGCCGATTATGCTTAGTGACATTGAGATAGCTCAGAGTGCAAAGATCAACCCCGTAACCAAGGTAGCCGAAGAGTTGGGAATCGATAATGAAAAACTCGAACTTTACGGCAAATACAAAGCAAAACTCCCGTTGGAATATGTTCAGGGACTTCCTGAGAATCCTAATGTCAAACTCATCCTCGTAACTGCCATGAATCCTACTCCGGCAGGCGAAGGCAAGACCACTGTAAGTATCGGTCTTGCACAGGGCTTAAAGCTCATCGGCAAAAAGCCCGTTCTTGCATTAAGAGAACCTTCTCTTGGCCCTGTTTTCGGTGTTAAGGGCGGTGCCTGCGGAGGCGGCTATTCACAGGTCGTTCCCATGGAGGATATCAACCTTCATTTCACAGGTGACATTCATGCCATCACTACTGCCAACAACCTTTTGGCTGCAATGATCGACAACCACCTTTTCCAGGGCAATGAACTCAATATCGATAAGGACAGGATCCTCTGGAAGAGATGTCTTGATATGAACGACAGGTGCTTAAGGGCCGTAACTGTCGGTGTCGGAGGAGGAACAAAGGGTGTTACACGTCCTGAGATCTTCCAGATAACAGCAGCATCGGAGATCATGGCTATTCTCTGCCTTGCAAAAGATATGGACGATCTCAAGGTAAGACTCGACCGCATTGCGATTGCTTACGATATGGACGGCAATCTCGTTACGGCAGGCCAGCTCGGTGCTACAGGTGCTCTTGCAACATGTCTCAAGGATGCAATGTGTCCTAACCTCGTTCAGTCTCTTGAAGGTGTGCCCGCATTAGTTCACGGTGGACCTTTCGCCAACATCTCACACGGATGCAACACCTGCATCGCAACAAAGACAGCATTAAAGCTCGGCGATATCGTCGTCACCGAAGCAGGATTCGGTGCTGATCTCGGCGCCGAGAAATTCCTTGATATCAAGTGCAGAGATCTCGGCATCTGGCCTGACCTTGTCGTCATCGTCACAACAGTCAGATCTCTCAAATATAATGCCGGAATCCCGAAGGACAGGCTCTCCGAGCCCAATCCCGAAGCGGTTAAAGCCGGTCTTGCAAATGTCCTTAAGCATATCGAGAATATGCAGAATTTCGGCGTTCCGGTCCTCGTTGCTTCCAACAGATTCCTTACAGATACCGAAGAAGAGCTTGCTATCGTCGAAGAAGCATGCAAAGCAACAGGCGCTGACTTCGCACCGGCAGAGATTTTCGCAAAGGGCGGCGAAGGCGGAATCGATCTTGCAAATAAAGCTGTTTCTATCCTCGGTCAGAATAAACCCAAGGAGCCGAAATACACATACGAACTTACCGATTCTGTTGAAGAGAAGATCACAAAAGTCGCAACAAAGATCTACGGTGCGGCAAATGTTGATATCCTTCCCGAGGCAGCTGCCAAGATCAAAGAATTCGTTGATAAGGGTTACGGCAATCTTCCGATCTGTATTGCGAAGACGCAATATTCCCTGTCAGATGACCCGAAGAAACTCGGCAATCCTTCCGGCTTCACACTTACTGTCAGAGACTGTTTCTTATCTGCAGGCGCAGGTTATCTCGTTATCCTTACGGGTACGATCGTTACTATGCCGGGACTTCCTCCCCACCCTGCTGCAATGGACATCGACATTGACAACAACGGCGTGATCACTGGACTGTTCTGATAGATAATGAAGCGGCCGAATCCTACATTTCTGAAAAAAGCTGAAGGGATAAAAACGTCCCGCAAAAAGCGTACGCTGATAATCATCGGAGTGTTATTGGCGATGACTTCTGTAATCATCTTTATCAGTTCGATGGCTTCGGCCCAGGAAAAATACCGTCAACTGTATCCGGGTCTTGTCGGTGCCGCCACCAGTACAACTACCGCGTATTCGGCATATCAAAGACCTGTACATACCACAACGGAAACCACTACCACTGCGACGACGACTTCCGAGACGACTACCGCACCGCATGCGGTTCTTGCTGCTACGCCTACACCCACACCATCACCGGAGGAGACTGCCCACACATCACAAAACGACGATCCCGATCCTTTTACGGAAGACAGGGATTTCAATTTCAAACCGGCAGGGATCCAGACGGCAACCTATCAGGAACGGGCCGTTTATATGGATGAACTTAAGGACAGAATCGTAAACTATCAGAAGACACACCCTGATATGAGAATCTGCTACGAATTCATCTCACTGCCCACAGGCGAACGTCTCGGAGTGGACGAACTGAATCCGGTAATTCCCGCCGGAGCTATGGCTATTCCTTTCGAGATAGTCTATTACGACAGCATAGCCGGTGAAACAGGCCCTTTGTCAAAGGTAATCGACTACGAGGAAAACCTCAACGGCGCACGTAATTCCTCATATATAGCCAGAACATACTTCTTCGGCAAAAGGTTTTATATGCGTACTCTTCTGAACTACGCCATCGTAAGAAACGACAGTGTCGCACTCAATTATGTTATCGAGGAAATGGGCGGACTTGATGAAGCGATCAAGAAGGTAAATGAGATCAGCGGTTATATCTCATATACCGATTCAGTCATCTACAAAGATTACAGAGGGCTTGAATTCCGTGCGCCAGGAACTATCTCCTGCTATGACATGGGTAACTATCTGTCATATCTGTATCACGTATTCATCAACACGCCTCAGGTCAACCAGCGTCTTATCAACGATATGGCTCACAGCGAGATCGAATCCCCGTTAAGCGCCGCCTTCCCGCAGGATACAAGAATCCTTCATGTACTTGGAAGAAATACAAGCAGAGGGGCATATCTTGAATGCGCGATAGTCGATTACGAGGAACCGATTGCACTCATCATCTACGTCGAAGCGGCATCTCCTGATGCAGCAGGTACGGCTATCGCAACTTTAGGCGGATATACTCAGAAATTCATCGAGGCATGCTATTCATAACGCTTTTTCAAGCGTATAATCTCACGCGTACGGATGGTTGTCCCCATAATCGAATATAATATAGAATCTTTTATGTTATAATCCTTTTGTTTGATAATTCAGATGTTCGTCCCGCGCGGTCTGCCGCCGGCCAAGGTCCCGTGCGATTTCGGGCCGTGAACCCTGTCAGGTCCGGAAGGAAGCAGCAGTAAGCGGTTTACGGAGTGCGCCGCGGGTCAAGCCTTACCGACGGCAGTTCGGGCGGGACGAACTATTTAATTTTGTTTCGGCTTTAAGGACTATCTTATGGAAGATCATATCGTTCTCTACAGACAATACAGACCTCTCTCTTTCGATGATGTTGTCGGTCAGGAAGCCGCTGTCACCGCACTGAGACAATCCATTGTCTCAAAAAAGCTTGCCCATGCATATCTTTTCTGCGGTCAGCACGGCACAGGTAAGACCACGATAGCCAAGATCTTTGCACGCGCTGTCAACTGCGAGCATCCGATTAACGGCAATCCCTGTAACGAATGTCCCACATGCAAGGGTATCCTTGACGGTTCCATCCTTGATGTCACCGAGATGGATGCCGCTTCCAACAACGGCGTTGACGATATCAGACCTATCCTTCAGGAAGTCAATTTCGCTCCTACAAGAACCACTTATAAGGTCTATATCATCGACGAGGTCCACATGCTCTCAAAGGGTGCTTTCAACGCACTCCTCAAGACTATCGAGGAGCCTCCGAAGCATGTAATCTTCCTTTTCGCCACAACCGAATCAGACAAGATCCCCGCAACGATAATTTCACGTTGCCAGAGATATGATTTCAAGAGGATCCCGATAGATCTCATTTCCGGAAGATTAAGAGAAGTATGCGGCAAGTCCGGAATTAAGGCTTCTGACGATGCTCTCCGTCTCATCGCTTCGAGATCAGACGGTGCGCTCCGTGATGCTCTTTCACTGTTAGACCAGATATCAGCTATATCGGGCGACGATAAGGAGATCAGCTCACAGGATGTTGAGCGGATCACAGGCACCGTCGACAGTTCATTCCTCTTCAAGATGGCAAACTGCCTTATCGATGCCAGATTTGACGAGCTTATAGACCTTTGCGAGATCTTAAATGCTTCCGGCAAAAACCAGGCAAGGTTCACTCTTGATCTTGCCGCTTATTTTAGAGATCTTCTCATAATTAGAGTTAAGGCAGATCCCGTAATCTATCTTCCTTATCCCAAGGAGACGATCCAGGATATGTATCAGACCGCTTCGAAGGTAAGCGCCGATACTTTGACAGGTTATATCAGCTATCTTTCAAAGGAGTATGCCGAGCTTCGCAAGTCTCCTGATATTCCCACGAGCTTTGAGCTCATGCTCATGCGCCTTTGTGGAAGAAAGTCAGCTCTTCCCGTTACTCCGATCGTTATCCCGGATTTCGAGAAGAAACAGGCAGAGATCGCTCCTACACTGACATTGGACAGACCGGCAGCACCCGTTGCCGCTCCCGAAGAGAAGAAAGAAAAGCCGGTAAAGGCTGAAGAACCCAAGGAAGAGACTGTGCCTGATCAGGCTGATGAGAAGAAGGAAGAATCTTCTTCCGAAGAAAAGCCTTCTTTCACTCCGCCGGCTCCCTACAGGCCGCAGCCTTCCGCTGCACCTTACAGACCTCAGCCGTCCTCTTCTGCACCCGCTTCACTCTTCTCTTTCAATACATCATCAGGCGAAGTCAAAGAACCCGAATCACCGGCTCCGGTATCAGAGTCACTCTTCTCATCCAAACCCGCTGAAGAGCCTTCACTGCCCGAGACAGAAGAACCTTCTGATGAACCTTCCGAAGAAGAACAGGAAGATGATGCATATATTCCCGCTGACACTTCTTTCAGCAAGCATACTGAACCTTCCATTTTCTCTTTCATGCCGAAAGAGGAAGATACTGAATCGAAGTTCAGTTTCGGTTTCGATGAGCCGGAAGAACCCGCTTCTTCATCATCTTATGAACCTGAAGAACCTGCTTCCGCTCCTTCTCTCGGATTATTCTCAGGTCTTTCATCTTCTTTCCTGACAGACCTTGAGAACGGAGAGGAAGAAGAGACCAAAGAAGAACCTGAAGCATCTCCGGCGCCGGTAACACCCCGTTCGCAGCTGGCTACACAGGCAGACAAGAGCGGGCTTATCGTGGATGCAAGATCCAGGGACTCCGTAAGGACTCCTTCATTTACAGGTGAAGATGCTGACATTGCTCTCAGATGGGCTAATGTAACCTCAAGCCTGAAAGAGACAAACGATAATATTGCAGTTATTCTGGAACATACGAATCTCCGCAAATCAGGCACTTCAGCTTATATAGTTTTTGAGGACAAGGATTCCAGACTCCTCGCAAACCTTAAGAAATCACAGGCCTTCAGACAGATTTCTGCAGGCATTAAGGACGAGTTCGGAGCAGAGCATCTCTATCTCTGCACTTCGACTCAATACTCCAATCAGGAGCGTAAGAATCAGGCTTCAGAGTTCGATAAGAAACTCGATGACCTCAATGAGCGTTCCAAAAACATGGGTGTTCCTACGGACATTCATTTCGGCGACTAAGTATATAATTGATTAGATAAATCATTCGGAGGTATTAAACATGGCAAAAGGATTCCGCGGCGGAATGGGTATGGGCGGCAACATGAATCAGGTCGTTGCACAGGCTCAGAGAATGCAGAGGCAGATCGAGCTCGCTCAGGCCGAGATACAGCAGATGGAGTTTACGGGAACAGCAGGCGGAGAACTCGTTAAGGTCGTTGTTACCGGCGAACATAAATTAGTAAAAGTTGAGCTTGCCAAGGAGATCGTAGATCCCGAAGATATCGAAGGTCTTCAGGATCTCATCATTGCAGCTACCAACCAGGCTCTTGAGCAGATCGACAAGACCAATCAGGAGCGTATCGGAGCAATCACCGGCGGCATGAAAATGCCCTTCTGATAATGGCAAGATATTCGCCCTCGATTCAGAATCTCATAACTCAGCTGAGCAGCCTTCCTGGAATAGGAGGCAAGTCGGCACAGCGCCTGGCATTTCACATCCTAGCAATGGACGATAAGGATGCCGGAGCATTAACATCGGCAATTATGGCAGCAAGACAATCCACCAAAAGATGTTCATGCTGTCAGAACTTTACCGATTCCGACCCCTGCCCTATCTGTTCCGATCCTCTTAGAGATAAAACGACTGTTCTGGTCGTTGAATCACCGAGGGATGTTTCGACATTTGAGCGTGCTCACGAATATAAGGGTCTTTATCATGTGCTTCACGGAGTATTTAATCCGATGAAGTCTACGAGCATGGCTGACACTACTATTCCGGATCTTATCAAGCGTCTCGCCGATCACCCGGAAGTTACGGAAGTCATAGCTGCTACCAACCAGACAGCCGAAGGAAACGCCACAGCTCTTTATCTTTCCAGGATGCTCGGACCTTCAGGCATCAGAGTATCCCGTCTGGCATCAGGCCTTCCCATGGGTTCTGATATCGAATATGCAGATGACCTTACTCTTCTCTCTGCTCTGAAAGGCAGAGTCATGCTTACGGGAGAAAAAGATGAGACTTGATAAATTCCTTAAGCTTTCAAGAGTCATAAAGAGAAGGACCGTTGCCAATGATGTATGTCAGGCAGGCAGAGTTACCGTCAACGGCAAGCCTGCCAAGCCTTCGGTCAAGCTCAAAGTCGGCGATGTCGTAAGCATTCTTTTCGGAAGCGGCGAGGTCAGATTCAGGGTCACTGCCCTTCCTGAAACAGTCCGTAAGGAAGAGGCACAGTCAATGTACGAGCTCCTTGAAGATGACGCATGAAGGAAGAAATATTACAAGTACTTTAAGTTTAACCCCGGGTTGTTGTTTTGCTCCCGGGGTTAAGTAATAATGAACATATCAAGTTCTAACCGGAGGCATACCTTGCGCAAAGTCAGACGCAAAACAGGCGGAATATCTTTCCTTACGGCAATGATCTGCATTTCATGCGTTGTCGTCGGTATTCTTTGCATCACAAAGTATGCCAATATCGCTAAGCAAAAAGAGCGTCTTAAGGCAGAGAATGCTTCTCTTGTTGCCCAGACCGAAGAACTTCAGGACAAACTTAAGCAGATAAGAGCCCAGGAAGAATTCGGCAAGGACGATGCATATATTGAAAGCGTTGCAAGATCGCAGCTCGATATGGTCTATCCCGGTGAAGTAATCTTCAGAGTTCAGGGCGAAAAGTATAACTGATCCTGATTGAATTAAATAAGAATATAAGCGGTGACGGCACCGTTTTTATTTTCCGCAAGCCAATACATCTTTTACGGCAAGATAAGCTTCACTCATACATGCCTGAAGGTTGTATCCGCCGCTGATACCGTCAATATCAAGGGCTTCACCAATGATGTAGAGACCGCTGATCTTCCTTGACTGCATCGTCTTTCGGTCAACTTCCTTAAGTGATACTCCGCCTCTGGTCACATATGCCTTATCGATCGAAGGAGCCTTATCGATCCCGACTCTGAAATGCTTTGCTTCCCTGACGAGCTTTTTGCGGCTTTCTTTGGTAAAACCCTGTGCATAAAGACCTTCCGCTCCTGCTACGGAAGAGACAGCGACTGCCACAGAGACCGGAACATAATGTGCCAGAAGATTAACTATCTTGGTATCGGGGTGATCGTTTATCAGTTTCAGAAGTTCCATATCAAGCTGTTCATCACTTAAAGACGGAATAAGGTCAAGTTCAAGGTAAACCTTTATACCTGAGATATCAGGGGGCACTTCTCTCGACAGCTCCATTATCGCAGGACCTGAGAGCCCTGAACCGGTAAAAAGTATCTCTCCGTCTGAAGATGCGGTTTTCTTATCTGAGCAGAATAAAGAGACTTTGGCAGGTAACGAAACACCGCTCAGTTCCTTAATATTTTGAACCGATCCGCTGTCCGCATTAACTGGTGCGAGTGCAGCTCTTACGGGGATCACTGTATGACCTGTCTTTTCAGCTAATCTGTACGAATCACCTGCAGAGCCCGTCTGAGGGAATGAACTTCCGCCGCACGAAAGGATCAGATAATCGAAAGTGTATGTCCGTTCCGAAGTGACAACCTCGAAGACGTCCATTTTGGTTATTGAGGATACCTTCGAATTGCATCTGATATCCGTAATGCCGGAAATATAAGACACAAGAGCATCACGGACCTTCTCTGCACTGTCACAGACAGGAAATATCCTGTTGTTGTCCTCTTCTTTGGTCTTCAGCCCGATATCATTTTCTATAAATCCGATTGTATATTCCGGACTGAACTCTTTTAATGCGGGATAAATGAAATTGCCGGCTTCATGATAGCCGTCTTTCAGAACAGATACATCTTTTCTGTTGGTGATATTGCATCTTCCATGACCTGTAAGCGTAAGCTTTTGACCCGGAATGGAGTTCTTTTCGAGAATGGTCACCCGGACATTCTCATTTCCGGAAAGCTTCCTGAACATGCTGGCTGCGAAAAGACCTGCCGCACCTCCGCCAATTATCCCTATGCGCTTCTTCACTTGAAAACCTCAGTTGATAAGGATCAGCCTTCTATGACCCGGATCTGAAAACGGTCAAACCTGACCTGCTCCGTATACTGCTCGCGGAAGAAGATCGTCTGTCCGAAAGCGGCAAATTCCTTTGTATTCTTCTTCATCCACATGGGCACGGGAATATCCATCTGTCTGCAAAGCTCGACCAGAGCCTTCTCAAGACGCTTGGAATAAGAGAAATCCTTATCCTCTGTAGTAACCTCTTTTATCTCGGTCATTCTGTTGGCCACAAAAAGCCTGCCTTCAAGCTTCAAGATGCAAATCCTCCCGGGATGCCTTAATTTAAATTTCTTTGCCACTATTTTGCCTTTTTTGAATCTTAAAGTAAACATTTGGCATGGTAAGATATGGTTGTTCAAAGTAATTGTTCCTTACTTCATAACACCCTCCTTAAGACACTGACACCCCCTCGTCAGTGTCTTTTATTTTTTGCAAATTAGACATAATACTTTAAACAAAAGACTGTTTTCTTATTGAAACTGTAAAAATCAAGTTGTAAAATGAAATGGAAATTATATTTGCGGATTCGCGTGAGCATCCGTGAAACAGGAGGTCACCACCATGAAGAAATGTCCCGATTGCGGTATGGTCATTGCCAATCAGGCTATCAGATGTCCTAAGTGTAAGTATACATTCACATCAGCAGACGAGAGTGCAGGCGGCAATGATGCAGCTGTAGTTACTCCTCAGGCAGCAGCTGTTTCAGCAGCAGCTACAGGCAAGTCCGATAAGGTTGCCGGCATTATGCCGATGATCGAAGTAAACAAGGACAACGTTGACACTCTTTATGAGCAGCTCAAGGCAGCTATCGTTAAGAGAAAGACCGAATTCGATCACTTTATCGATTTCCTCGAGAACAGAACTTCCTGGCTCACAGCTCCCGCAGAGATCAAGGGACCTCTCGCTTGCGAGAAGGGTCTTCTCATCAGAAGCGTTGCAGTTGCTAAGCAGCTCCTTAGAATCAAGGATACTATTATGCCTCAGCTCGACGAAGAGTCAGCAATCATCATTGCTCTCTTCCACGAAGTAGGTAAGGTCGGTATCGAAGGCAAGCCTCTCTTCATCCAGGAAGAGACAAGCTCTTTAGGAACAACATCCACATTGGGTCTTTCCTTCAGCAGCAGACTTTCAGGCTCTTCTTCAAGCTCCACCCCTACTTACTCCATCAACAACAAGCTCGTTCATATGAACGTTGGCGTAAGATCTCTCTTCCTCGTTTCACAGTACATGCTGCTTTCAGACGATGAAGCACAGGCTATCAGCTATGGTTCTGATGTTGAACTTCTCGGCGGCAAGCTCTCACCTTATACACTTCTTCTCTCCACTGCTCTTCAGATGCAGAAGACAATCTATGAGGATTCCGATGTTGTATCAGGCTACAGCTTCACAGTAATCAATCCCTGATTGCAATCCTAATTGAGCTTTCAGCGGTTGTCTCTTAAAAGGGGCAACCGCTTTTTTATAGTTATTATTTGTGTTACCTTAATTCAAAGGAAGGCACTCTTATGAAATACGATAATGACAGACTCGGAGCGGCATTAAAGCTCTATTTGGGTACGGATCCGCTGCCTATGCATATGCCGGGCGGCAAGCGCAATCCGGATTTTGTCTCACCCGCATTTATGCGTGATATAACCGAGATCGGAGGATTCGATAACCTCCATGCTCCTTCAGGGCTTCTTAAAGATATGGAAGACTGCGCGGCGTCCATCTGGAAGGCACAGAATGCTTTCCTGTCAGTAAACGGATCTTCCGCACTTATCCTTGCTGCCATCTGGTGTGCATCCATCCTTAATCCGGATGCGAAAATCCTTACTGCAATGAACTGTCATCTGGCAGTATGGAACGCACTTGAACTTACAGGCAGCACTATTGTTCCGCTCATGCCCGCATTTGACATCGGACTTCCTTTTGCAGGTCATGTCTCTCCTTCTGATATCGAGCGCGTTCTTGCAAGAGATCCGTCGGTCAAGACCGTCATCATCACTTCACCTACTTATGAAGGTGTTATCTCTGACACCGATGAGATCTTCCGCATAACCAGAAAATACGATGCGGTCCTCATCACTGACTGTGCTCACGGCGCGCATCTCGGTTTGGACGACAGTTTCTTCGGACCTGATGCCAAAGGCGATCTTGTGATCAAGAGCCTTCATAAAACACTCTCATCACCGACACAGACGGCAGTGATGCTCCGTGCCGAAGGCTGTCCCATCGAAGAATCACTTATAAGAAGGGGCCTTGATATCTTTGAATCCTCAAGCCCTTCATATGTCTTGCTGGGCGAGGTCTCCAAGTGCCTTGCCAAACTCAGTTCCAAGGCTCCTGAGCTTCTGAGACCATGGGAAGATGCCATCTCCTATGCTGAGCAGAATCTTACGGGACTCCGTAATTTCAGGCTCTGGCAGGCGCCTGTAAGGGAAAGATCAAAGTTTGTCCTGACTGGAATGGGAGACAGGCTTTTCGAATACTTAAGAGGAACATTCAATATCGAGTGTGAAGCGAGCTTCCCCTCACACCTCATAGCAATGACAGGTATAGGTGACACAGTCGAGTCCATGAAAAGGTTCTGCGATGCAGTCATCGCAACTGATAATGCATTAGACGGCGGGTATGTCGAATCCCGGTTCATAGCAAGGCCTTTCCCGAGATTCAGGATGACATTGAGGGAAGCTTCAAGATCAAGACTTCTATGTGAAGAAGTCGAACCTCAGTATGCGACAGGCAGGGTTGCAGGAGAATTCATCTACGGCTATCCTCCGGGAATCCCGCTCGTTATGCCCGGCGAAGTCATCACTGAAGATACTGTCAGGGTGTTAACAAGAGGCGATGTTCACCTCATGCTTGGCGGAGGGCGCACATATAAAGGTCTGATACCCGTTCTGCCTTGACGTTCAGGGTCCTTCAAAGTATAATTCACGTATCAAAAACGAGGGAGATTATAACTATGACAAGAATCGTTACAGTTGAGACAAGAGATCTCGAGAAGTCAGCTAAGGAAGGCGGATGCGGCGAGTGCCAGACATCTTGCCAGTCTGCATGCAAGACATCTTGCGGTGTTGCTAACCAGCCTTGCGAGCAGCTCAATAAATAAGCTTAACTTATTTTGAACCTTAAAGGTCTCATTTGCGTGGGACCTTTTTTTATGAAAAACGGGAGTTTACATGATCCACTGCTACCAATTTGACGGTCTTAATATCGTTCTTGACTGCTATTCCGGCTCTATCCACATGGTCGACAAAGTCGCCTATGACATGATCCAATGGTATGAGAACGAGCCGGCTGAAACAGTTATTGAAAAAGCTGTCACTAAACACGGTATCTCCAAAGAAGATGCCGAAGAATGTATTGCCGATATCGATGACTTAAAGGCAGCAGGCAAGCTCTATGCTCCCGACAAATATGAACACCTGGCCAAGGACTTCAGAAAGAAGAACATCAGAATCAAGGCTTTGTGCCTTCATGTTGCTCACACATGCAACCTTAATTGCTCCTACTGTTTTGCAAGCCAGGGCAAGTATCACGGTGAGCGCGCCGTAATGAGCTATGAAGTCGGCAAGCGCGCTATTGATTTCCTGATCGAGAACTCAGGCTTCCATAAGAATCTTGATATAGACTTTTTCGGTGGCGAACCTCTCATGAACTGGGATGTCTGCAAAAAGCTCGTCGCATACGGAAGAGAACAGGAAAAGCTCCACAACAAGAATATCCGTTTCACACTTACAACAAACGGCGTGCTTCTTGATGACGAAGTAACTGAATTCGCTAACAAAGAGATGCATAATGTCGTTCTCTCTTTAGACGGCCGAAAGGAAGTGCATGACCGCTTCCGTGTTGACTACGCAGGTAACGGATCTTATGACAGGATCGTTCCGAATTTCCAGAAGTTCGTTGCCAAGAGAGGCAATCTCAGCTATTACATGCGCGGCACCTTCACACACTACAACACAGACTTCCTGAACGATATCAGGCAGATGCTCGATCTGGGCTTTACCGAACTCTCAATGGAACCTGTCGTAACGGATCCTTCAAGCCCTTCAGCTATTACCAAGGAAGACCTTCCGGTCATCTTCGAACAGTACGAAGAGCTCGCAAGACTTATGGTCGAAAGATACAACGAAGGCAGACCTTTCACCTTCTACCACTATATGCTCGACCTCACATGCGGTCCCTGCATTTACAAGAGGATCGCCGGATGCGGTTCGGGAACCGAATACCTGGCTGTTACACCCTGGGGTGATCTCTATCCCTGCCATCAGTTCGTCGGCGACGAAGCATATAAGATGGGTACAATTTACGATGGTGTACAGAATCTCGAGCTCCAGGACAAGTTCGCTTCATGCAACGCCTACAGCCGTCCCGAGTGTAAGGACTGCTGGGCCAAGCTCTACTGTTCCGGCGGATGCGCTGCCAACTCATATCACGCATCAGGTGATATTAACGGCATCTATGAGATGGGCTGTGATATATTCCGCAAGAGGATCGAGTGCGCCATTGCAGTAAAACTCCTTACATCCGGTCTGGAGCAGCCCGGCAAAGAGTCCTGAATACTGTCAGCGATTACTCAGGCGCCTGGATTCCTATAAAGACATAATCGTCAGGATTCTCATCGTCTCCGAACTGTTCGGCTCCGGTGAAATACGGATTATTCTCTGCGAGAACCTGCTCAATAGGTGTTCCGGTATCATCTGCAACATAAACAAACATGACGATTCCGTCGTATCCCTTTGGAACGATGAAGTATGAGGTGGATGTGATCTTTACCAACTCTCTTCTTACGATGGTATTGCTGTCTATTTCCTCTGTATTGCTTTCCAGCCATTCAGTCTCGCGGAACTCATAGTAGGACATATCATAAGTCTTACCTTCCCAGATCACCTGTCCTGTAACGCTGAAACTGTCGATCTGTGAGGACATGTTGATTACAGGAAAGATCTGACCGGTATAGTAATCGAGATAACCTACACCGTGGTATGAGAAGAAAGACGTGTAATAACTGCCGTAAGCAGGTTCTTTGGAGCCGATCGGGAACATCTGCGTATATGTAACTTCATAGATTACATATCCGTCTTCATCAGCAGGATACTCCAATACTGTAGGTCTGCTTATTGCGGATGTGTCACTCAGGTTCTCATTGACTCTTCTGTCCGAACCATCGAGTGTGTAATACGAGAAATAATTGTGGATCGTTCCATGCGCCATGCGGAGATTCTGATATGCTCCCCACGGATCTCTATAGCTTAGATCCACTGTTCCGAAATTCTCGGTGGTATCAACTCTGGAAAGGTCATGGTGAGGCGATCTTGCTACAGTGTAATCAGGCAGTGTGCTCTCGGTTGTCGGTACCGTCGGATCGTCGTCATCAAAGACATTACTGTTACCCGGCGTATTACATGAACAGAGCAATAATGAAATAGCAGAGATCAGTAAAATTATCGGTAAGTGCTTTTTCATGTTTTCTATTCCTTTATTTACAATCTATCCCTTTGTCATTGTTTTTTGATTATAACACTCCGATAGGGTCCTGCGCGAGTAAACAAAGAGGTTGCCTCATTTCTGAGCCAACCTCTTAATAATTGAAATAAGTTTTTGCATCACTTTATTTTTCCTGCCTGCAGCGAGAGTGATTGATTATGCGAGCGATTCCGCACAAGCGAAGCGCGGAGGACCTAAGCGAGCATAGCAATATCACTCGAGCTCGAATGCACCGGTATAGAGCTGATAGTATGTGCCCTTCTCTGCGATCAGCTGCTCGTGAGAACCGCGCTCGATGATCCTGCCGTGATCCAAAACCATGATAACATCAGAGTTCATGACAGTTGAAAGACGGTGAGCGATAACAAATACCGTACGGCCTTCCATGAGCTTGTCCATACCGCGCTGGACGATCGCCTCCGTACGCGTATCAATGGAGGATGTAGCCTCGTCCATGATCATTACAGGTGGATTGGCAACTGCTGCCCTGGCAATTGCAATGAGCTGTCTCTGACCTTGTGACAGGTTCGCACCATTATTGTTAAGCATCGTGTCATAACCGCCCGGGAGACGCTCGATAAAGTCGGCGGCACCCGCAAGCTTGGCTGCTTCCCTGCACTCATCATCAGTTGCATCAAGTCTGCCGTAACGGATATTCTCCATAACGGTTCCGGTAAAGAGGTTTGTCTCCTGGAGAACGAGTCCCAGAGACCTTCTCAAGTCCTTTTTCACGATCTTGTTGACATTGATGCCGTCATATCGGATCTTACCGTCAGCAATATCGTAGAAACGGTTGATGAGATTGGTGATCGTTGTCTTACCTGCACCTGTAGCACCTACAAATGCGACCTTCTGGCCCGGCTTTGCGAAAACGGATACATCATAAAGAACCTGCTTGTCAGGTACATATCCGAAATCTACAGAATCAAGCAATACATCACCCTTGAGCTCTGTATATGTGATCGTTCCCTCAGCCTTGTGAGGATGCTTCCATGCCCAGTGACCTGTCTGGTGATCAGCCTCGGTAATCGTTCCGTCAGGAGCGATGTTCGCATTTACGAGAGTTACATAACCATTATCTGTCTCAGGTTCCTCATCAAGCAGATCAAAGATTCTCTGAGCACCTGCACCTGCCATAACGATAGCATTCATCTGCATCGTAAGCTGATTGATGTTGCCCATGAACTGCTTACTTCCGTTAAGGAACGGAACGATGATGTCGATTCCCATAGGAAGACCGGAGAAAGAAATGTTTACGACGCCTAATACAGTCATCAGGCCACCGCCTACGGCAAGAAGAACATAGATGATGTTTCCGATATTGCCAATGATGGGCGCTAAAATGTTTGCGTAAGTATTTGCTTTTCCGCTGTCTTCAGCAAGACCCGTATTGAGCCTGTTGAATTCCTCTGTGACCTTTTCCTCGTGGTTGAATACTTTGACGACCTTCTGGCCGTTCATGATCTCCTGAATGAATCCTTCAGTCGCAGCAACGGCCTTCTGCTGTCTGATAAAGTACTTTGCTGAACCTGCGCCGACTTTGCCTGTGGCAAACATCATGGCAATGATTCCTAATATCATGATCAAAGTCAGCCAGATGCTGTAACGGAGCATGGTTACAAAAACCGTTATAACGACTACGCCCGCTCTGATGATTGTGGGAATAGCCATTGATACAAGCTGTCTCAGAGTATCGATATCGTTCGTATAGTGGCTCATGATGTCGCCGTGCTTATGCGTATCGAAATACCTGAGAGGCAGTGTCTGCATCTTGTTGAAAAGATCGGTCCTGAGCTTGTGCAGGAACTTCTGTGTCATATACGCCATGAGCTGGCTCTGTATGATGCTTACGATGGCAGCTCCGGCATAAATGCAGATGAGCGGAATAAGGAAAGATATGATCTTTATCTTTGCACTCTCCCAGTCACCTGATTCGAGTGTTTCTTCGATAACTACCGTTACTTTCTGAAGGAATACCATAGGAAGAGCGGCAGCAACAGCGTTGTAAACGTTGAAGAGAACGATCACCCATGTGAGAACGGGAAATTGCCTGATATACATCTTAATTACGCGCTTAAGGCTGCCCATGGATCCCATGACCTGGGACATTGAAGCGGGGCCTCTGCGTCTTCCGCCCGGTGCGGGTGCTGCTTCTACTTTTTTATTGGGAGCACTGGATTTATTACTCATTCTCCGATCCTCCCTTCGTCTGTTCTTCATAGATCTCACGATAGATCTCATTGCTCTTGAGGAGTTGCTCGTGAGTACCCTTGCCCATTATCTTGCCGCCGTCCATGATGATGATCATGTCGCACTCCTGAACGGATGCAACTCTCTGGGCAATGATTATCTTGGTGGTCTCAGGAATATATTCCATGAAACCTTTTCTTATCAAAGCATCTGTCCTTGTATCGACTGCCGATGTGGAGTCGTCAAGAATAAGTATCTTCGGCTTCTTGAGAAGTGCTCTGGCGATGCAGAGTCTCTGCTTCTGACCACCCGAGACATTGGTACCGCCCTGCTCGATGTGAGTATCAAATCCGTCAGGAAACTGTGATACAAACTCATAAGCCTGGGCGATCTTGCAGGCCTCGACGAGTTCCTCATCTGAAGCATTCTCATTACCCCATCTGAGGTTATCGGCGATCGTACCGGAGAACAGTTCATTCTTCTGGAGAACAACCGCAACAGCATCTCTCAAAGTCTTGATGTCATAATCCTTTACGGGAACACCGCCGACTTTTACCTCGCCTTCAGTAACATCGTAAAGTCTCGGGATCAGCTGGATCAATGTAGTCTTGGATGAACCTGTACCGCCTAAGATACCGACTGACATTCCGCTGTCGATGTGAAGGTCTATATCAAAGAGAGCATTTCTGGCTGCCTTTTCGGAATACTTAAAAGCAACATCGGTGAAATCGATCGAACCATCCTGAACATACATAACGGGCTCAGCGGGATTTGTGATCGAAGGCTTTTCGTCGAGGACCTCAACGATACGCTTTGCAGCTTCGACTGACATAGTGAGCATAACGTAGATCATGGATACCATCATAAGTGACATGAGGACCATGAAACCGTATGTCATGAGTGCTGAGATCTGACCGATATTAACGGTCACGCCGTGACTTGTTATCGCCAGCTTTGATCCGATATAAAGTACGAAAACAACATTAAAGTGCAGGCAGATCTCCATGAGAGGAGAGTTAAGTCCGACGATCTTCTCTGCCTTCGTAAAGTCGAATCTGATATCGTCGGATGCCTTGCCGAACTTGTCCTTCTCGTATTCTTCCCTCGCGAAGCCCTTAACGACACGCATGCCGCGGACATTCTCTTCGATAGATTCATTCATCTTGTCGTACTTCTTGAATACGGCACGGAAAGCGGGCATTGCGAGCTTACCGATGATGAAAAGTCCGATTCCGAGGACAGGAACTACGATTACAAAAGTTGTTGCAAGAGAGCCTCCGAGAACATATGCCATGACGATCGCAAAGGCGAACATCAAAGGTGCTCTTACGGCAATCCTTATGAGCATCATGTATGCGTTCTGGACTGTAGTGATATCTGTCGTCATTCTAGTGACCAGAGATGATGTCGAGAACTTATCGATATTTCCGAATGAGAACTTCTGGACTCTTGCGAACATATCCTCTCTTAGGTTCCCTGCAAATCCTGCTGAAGCCTTGGCAGAGAAATTGCCTGCAAGTGCACCGCAGGCAAGAGACATAATAGCAGAGACGGTTATGATCCCGCCCATCTTGAGGATCGTATCCATCTGCGCACCGGCCTGGATCTTGTTGACCATATCTGCGGTAATAAACGGAATAACAACTTCGAGAATAACTTCTCCGATAATAAAAATCAGCGACAGTATGGTAGGCTTCATATACTGTCTTATAGATTTAATCAATTTGCCAATCAAGTTTCTTCCCCCAAATGTCCATTTTTCGACAATATATTATAAAGCACGGTTTTAATAAAATATACTTAATTATTTATTTTTTTGACGAACATCGGCTGCGATGATATTATTGTCTTTGGCTTTATTTTGATAAAGCACAGGGAGGAATATTCATGCCGGTAACAGATTTATTAAGGCGCAACGCCAAAGAGCACGGCGAGGAAGTAGCTCTTGTAGAACTTAACCCCGCAATGGAAGATACAAGAAAGATCTCGTTTAAGGAATTTGATCTTGTTCAGCAGACCAAGTCTATGCCCTACCGTCATGAGATCACCTGGAAGATCTTCGACGAAAAATCCAACAGGGTAGCAAACATGCTCCTTGGCAGAGGCATCAAGAAGGGCGATAAAGTAGCTATACTCATGTTCAACTGCCTTGAGTGGCTTCCTATCTATTTCGGTATCCTTAAGACCGGCGCGATCGCAGTTCCCTTCAATTTCAGATATACGGCTAACGAGATATCATACTGCGCAGATCTCGCTGAGATCTCCGTAATGTTCTTCGGACCCGAGTTCGTTGACAGACTTACGATCAACGCAGAAGAGATTGCAAAAGACAGACTCCTTCTCTACGTAGGTGACGGACAGGCTCCCGAATTTGCTGAAAACTACTGGATCCAGGTAGCAGATTATTCAAGTATGGATCCTTATATTGAACTTAAAGAAGAAGACTACGCAGCTATCTATTTCTCTTCAGGCACAACAGGATTCCCCAAGGCTATCCTTCACCCTCACAGAAGCCTTACGCAGGCTGCAGAGATGGAAGCTGTTCACCATAAGACAGGTAAGAACGACTGCTTCTTATGCATCCCGCCGCTTTATCACACAGGCGCCAAGTTCCACTGGATGGGTTCTCTGTGGACATGCAGCAAGGCAGTTCTCCTTAAGGGCACAAAGCCTGATGTAATCTTAAAGGCAGCATCTGACGAGCAGTGCACGATCGTCTGGCTTCTGGTACCGTGGGCGCAGGATATTCTCGATGCACTGGACAGAGGCGAACTGAAGCTTTCCGATTATAAGCTCGATCAGTGGCGTCTCATGCACATCGGTGCCCAGCCCGTACCGCCTTCACTTATCCGTCACTGGAAAGATTACTTCCCGAATCATCAGTATGACACGAACTATGGTCTGTCCGAATCAACCGGCCCCGGCTGCGTTCACTTAGGACTCGAGAATACTCACAAGGTCGGCGCTATCGGCGTTCCCGGATACCGTTGGGAATGCAAGATCGTTGACGAGGAAGGCAATACCGTACCTCAGGGTGAGGTCGGTGAGCTCTGCGTAAAGGGTCCCGGCGTCATGCTCGAATACTACAGAAACCCTGAAGCAACCAAGGAAACATTAAGAGACGGCTGGCTTTTCACAGGCGACATGGCACGTCAGGATGAGGACGGCTTCTATTTCCTTGTTGACCGTAAAAAGGACGTTATCGTATCCGGCGGCGAGAACATCTACCCTGTTGAGATCGAGAACTTCCTTCAGGAATATCCTAAGGTAAAGGACGTTGCAGTCATCGGACTTCCTGATAAGAGACTCGGCGAGATCACAGGCGCTATAGTCGAGATCGAACCCGGCAGCAACTGCACTGTTGAAGAACTTGAGAAGTTCTGCACTCAGCTTCCCCGTTACAAGAGACCGAAGCAGATCATCCTGGCAGACGTTCCGAGAAATGCCACAGGTAAGATCGAAAAGCCGGTTCTCCGCAAGAGATACGGCGCTGAAAGACTTGTAGAACAGGAAAATCAGTCTTAAATTCAAGAATATCCTTGCATTTGGTTCTTCCATGTGCAAGGATATTCTGATTTCATACTAAATTAATATGCTTCCAGCCTCGAGGGGGGCTTCTAGCAAGAAGTGAGGACAATTATGGATTTGGCTATCAAGATCATTTTTCTTGTAGTCTTTTTCGCTGTCATGATCGCAATCGGCATCATGACCCGCAAGAAGGCAAACAGCGTTGAAGGCTTCGTATTGGGCGGCAGAAATGCAGGACCCTGGCTTACCGCATTCGGATACGGTACTTCCTATTTCTCGGCAGTAGTATTCATCGGTTATGCAGGACAGTTCGGATGGAAATACGGTGTCGCTTCAACATGGATCGGAATCGGAAATGCAGTCATCGGATCTCTCCTTGCGTGGATCATCCTCGGCAGAAGAACAAGAGTCATGACAAAGCATCTGAATTCCAAGACAATGCCTGACTTCTTCGGCAAGAGATTCGACAGCAAGGCACTCCGTATCACAGCTGCCCTTATCTCATTCGTCTTCCTTATCCCCTATACTTCTTCTGTTTATAACGGTCTTTCAAGACTGTTCAACATGGCATTTAACATCGACTACAAGATCTGCATCATCGTAATGGCAGCTCTTACATGCATCTATGTTATCCTCGGCGGATACATGGCTACAGTCGTTAATGACCTCGTACAGGGCATCATCATGCTCTTCGGTATAACAGCGGTTATCGCTACTGTTCTTCACAACAACGGCGGATTCATCGAATCTCTTACAACTCTTTCACAGGCAGAATCAGATCTTCCCGTCACAGCCGGAATGCAGGGTGCTTTCACATCATTCTTCGGTCCTGATCCGCTCAACCTTTTAGGCGTAATCGTTCTTACATCACTCGGTACATGGGGTCTTCCCCAGATGGTCGGAAAGTTCTATGCGATCAAGGACGAGAAGTCCGTTAAGGCAGGAACTATCATATCAACGATCTTCGCTTTCATCGTTGCTGGCGGCTGCTACTTCCTCGGCGGCTTTGCAAGACTTTACAGCAATAATACCGCTATCTATAAGGATGACGGCACAGTCATGTATGACTCCATCATCCCTACGATGCTCGACAACCTCCCTGTTATCCTTGTAGGTGTCGTTATCGTGCTCGTTCTGTCCGCTTCAATGTCCACACTGTCTTCCCTTGTTCTTACATCAAGTTCGACAGTTACACTGGACCTCATCGAGCAGGTTAAGTCCGGTAATAAGAATGCAGATAAAAAGAAGAAAGAAAAGACACAGCTCATCACGATGCGTGTTCTCCTCGTATTCTTCATCGTCGTATCCGTTCTTCTTTCCCTCAACCCGCCGACGTTCATCGCTCAGCTCATGGGTTATTCATGGGGTGCTCTTGCAGGCGCTTTCCTTGCTCCTTTCCTCTGGGGTCTTTACTGGAAGAAGACAACAAAGCTTTCCGTATGGGTATGCTTCATCTTCGGTGTCGGCTTCACTGTTGCCAACATGTTCCTGAAGTTCATCGCATCACCTATTAACGCCGGTGCAGTTACAATGCTCGCAGGTCTCGTGATCGTACCTCTCGTAAGCCTCATCACACCTAAGCTCTCCAAAGAGAAGGTCGACGGCATCTTCTCCTGCTACGATGAGACAGTCACAGTCGAGAAGAGATACTCACTTCCCGAGAACGCTCCCGCAGACGAGAACTGATGCTTATTTACAGATAATGATTAAGGCTGCTTCGCTTTGAAGCAGCCTTTTTTATCAGTGTTTTGTCAATTAAGAACCGCATACCGAACCAGCTTTCGTGAAATAAGGCAGCCGTTTGTTATTGTACGGGAACTTCACTCCAGTTGTTCTTATCGAAAATGTTCTGATTGGACAGCGAATACCAGATAGTATTTGTAAACACTTTCTCGGTATTGCCGTCCAGACTCCATCTGTCCGTATACATGATGTGCATATCCGCATCCTTGGCATCCGGGTAGAATACGGGCCTTGAGGTAAAAGGATTAATTGGATTATCCATAATGCCGTGCATAGCCAGATAAGGTGTATCTGCATTGGTCATGAAAGTATAATCCGTTTCAAAAGGCTCGGATGAGCCGAAATCCTTATAGAGAAGCACCGGATTATATCCCATAGCATCCTCGGAATTATAGATCGTGTCAAAGTTTTCGCCATCAAGAAAAAGCATGTCCGCGAACTGCCCTGTCGGCCATCCGTGGTCTGAAACAATAACGATCCTCGTATTGTCATAGGCACCTATTTCTTTCAGATAGTCCATCCATTTCCCGAGTTGAATGAATGCAGCCATATTGCACTGATAGTGAACCAGCTGATAATTCTCGGTCATAGTGATCGTACGTCCGTTACAGGTAAATCTGTCCATATGAGCATTGTCAAATTCAGTGTTGTCGAACTCATAAGCCGGTTCATATTCCGGTTCCTTTAACGGCATTATGTTATGAGCTGTGCCGTTTTGAATGAGGAAGAAATTGTACTCAGAATCATGGGACAGTTCTGTCATTGAAGGAAGCGCGCAAAGCACATTATATGAATCACAGAAATAGTTCATGTGAGCCGGAGACACTACAAAGTGCCCTTTGTTTTCACCGACGTTGTTCATAGTCATCATTGTATTGATCGATTCGAAATATGTGCCGTCAGTATAAACAGCGGACTGAATAAATAAAGGCGATACCTTCATAATGCTGTAGCAAAAGAAATTACGCTTCCAGGTGTATTCAAGATCCTTATCTGATTCATTCGAATCACGGAAAAGGCCCTGCTCGGTGTTATAAGCTTTTATGCCCGGATAAGGATCATATATTGAAAGATCAGGAATCTGACAGTAACCGGCATTTGGCGGATCCATTACCGTAACATCATATCCCGCGTCAGAGAAAAGGACCGGCATAGTAAGAAGTGCCTCATCATGTTTGGTCCTGAGCATATCATCAGAACGCTCATTAAATCTTTCAGGAGTATAGTCATAACCTGCAAACAGCGCCGGAGCTGCCACAACAGTACGCATTCCGAAAGATACTGTATTGGGATAATATGTGAATCCCGAGAACTGCTCTGCCAGTTCAGGTCTTTCCTGGAACATATAAGGAACATATACTCCTATCGCGCGATCGAGCATGATCACTACGACATTTTTACCTTCACTGCTGAAAGAAAGCACGGGTGTCTCTGATGAGCTGTTCTCAAACACTCTGCGTATATCCGGCATCTCAGTGCTGATCTTATGAATGTTTATACCGGAAATTACGGTTATAACAGCTATCATTACCGGCGCAATTATACGGATAAAACGTGCAAATTTCTTCATGATAAAGAAAACGAGAATGGTAACTGCAATAATAACGGCCCCGTTAATTAACATGATCGTCTTAGAGATGATCAGTCCGACATCGAATTTCAGATCAGAAGATAAAATGCTTTCGCTCTTACCGAATACAAAAAAGTTTACAGCACCTGCGGCAGAAAGTATCCAAATAGCCGCATTTGCTCTTTGGCGGTTCCTGTTGTCAGCAAGGTAGTAAAAGAGTCCGCCCCATAAAACAAATGCTCCCAAAGCCGTCAAAAATGAAAACAGGATGTATCTTACAGGAGAATGCACATCAGTCTTTAATATGAATTCAGCGGTGGATGAAGCTATTACCTGTGAAGGGATAAGAACTCCAAGAAGAACGCTCATAAAAACTCCGCCAAGCACAAAGAGTTTTGAATCGGCTTTCCTGACTTCTGCCGGACGAACCCTGGCTTCTTTCTTCCTTAATTGGAGAAGCATGGGAATCTGAAACAAAAGTCCTGTAATAACAATGATGATATTGGATATCAATTCACCTTCGTAGGTAATGGAATAAACAAGTATTACCGCCCCAAGAAGAGAGAGCGCGATCGCTGTTGCTCTTTTTTTATCTTTAAACTTATATACAGTGCTTTTTACAAGTGAAAAAACATTATTCAGAAGCCAGTAAAAAACAAGTCCTGAAGGTGACTGGTAAAGTAAGACAAGAAAGACGGCTGCTAATCCGTAGACCTGAATCTTTTCTCTTAAAGAATGTCCCTTGGTATAGATCATTCCTGAAAGAATATTAATAAGTGTCATCAGGACAGGAAGCACATTTATACTTATGCTTCCAATTGAAATAAGGGCATCCGGACTTGCAAGATTATCCAAAACTCCGAATCCCGAAAGTTTCATATCAGGAAGTTCACTAAGGAACCTGTATGCAGCTATAAAAAACGGAATCTGAAGGATCAGAGAAATAGAGCTTCTCAGTGCATATGCAGGTTTATAGTGATTTATGCGGTAGTATTCCTGAAGCATCAGGAATCTCTCATCGCCTTTAAAGGCCTTTTTAATTCGCTTGATCCTGGAAGCCATCTTAGCCTGAATATTGCGTTCTTCCGCCTGGATCTCATCGGCACGCTTATATAACGGCAATATCAGGAAATTAACTGTCAGGCTTATTACTATTATGGATACACCTGTACTGCCGGTAAGTTTATAAGCATAGAAGTACAAAAACTCAAACAATAGTTTTAACGGAGTAATTATAAGTGCATCTATAACAGAAAGAAAAGACATACCCTGCCTTTAACCCTTCGTACCTATTGAAAGCTTTTTTCTGCTCTTTTTAGAAGAATCTGCCGTCTTTTGTTTTTCAGAATCCCGCTTAGTTATGACCTCGTTGTATTTGTTCATAACAAAGTCAACGGAACGCTTTGTTCCTTCTCCGATATGTTCCCAGGTCTCGGCACGCGCTTTATCACGGCCTGCCGCAAATGAAGAATCTTCTATACATTTATCGATCAGACTCTTGATATCACCCACATTATCTTCAGTGAGCTTAAGACCCAGATCAGGAAGGATTCGCAGTGTCCACGGGGTCTCATCCAACCAGCTGGCATCATAAAGTTCCATATCGATCTCAGTCTCCGTATAGATCAGCGGCTTGTCAAAGATCAAAGCATAATCGAAAATAACGCCGGAAAAATCCGAAATGAGAATATCCGACTGTCTCAACACTTCAAAATTATCGTTGTCTCTGTTCCAGGAAAACCTGGGATTTTCCTTATACTTGGACATAAGGCGGTCCATCAGTTCTTTCTCTGCCGTAAAAGACTGGGGATGAGGTCTCACGATTATCTTATAACCGGTAGATATAAGCGCATCTATGACCTTATCTCCAAAGCGCGTAAGCAATCCGTTTTCTCCCCATGTAGGAGCAAGCAGAATTGTTCTCTCGTGCTCAGCGGGTTTACCGGCAGTTTCAAGACGCTTCTTCATTTCATCCATGAACGGAAGACCGCAGATCTCAATATCCTTAGGCTCAAACCCACGCAATTTCTCCAGTTGTCTTGCCTGCCGAACCTGATAATCACCGGATAGAATAAGGGCATCGTAGTGATCAAGCGCAAACATACGGTACATGGTTATATCATTGGGATTATGAGAAATATAGATATAACAATCTGTATTTTGGGAACGCTTCCACTGGAAAACATCAAGGTTCGGTGTTGTTGCTAAGACCACGTCCGCATTCAGCAGATTAAGTCTGGTAAACGCTTTGTTTCCCTCGCCGAGAAACTCACCTGTGATATATTCATATTTCTTATTGAAGATAGGATCATCCTTTGAACAGGTATAATAAACAACCTTCTGATGTCTTTTTTCAAATTCATCCAGAAGCGGTTCAAATACATTCCAATATCTCTTGTGGTCAGTGAAAACTGCAATAGGTATCTTTTTACCGTTTGCTTTGACTGCTTTTCCGCCACCGGCAGAAAACTTCAATTTCAGCATCAGTGCGCGCAGCGAAAAGACCACTACGCTCAAAATACCAAACAGCACGGTAAACAGCATTCCGCCCGTGCCCGGATCTATATACAATTGATACATTAATACCACTTAACTATTCTTTCTGAACAGAGATCTTTTACTGAAGATCTTCCATCCCGAGAGTCTTAACACCTGCTGCATTAATGAGTTTCTCTGCTCTTTCATTGTCATTCGTCTTGATAGCGATAGGCGCGCCCTCGCCGTCCAGAGAAAGACCGTAGATGTAGCTGATGTTGATGTCAGCAGCGTTGATCATGCCGATTACCTTGGCAAGGCTTCCGACTGCATCGGGAACGACAACTGCAATTACATCGTCGATACGTGCCGCAAATCCGGCATCTTTAAGTATCTGCTTTGCCTTCTCGGGTTCTTTGGAGATAAGGCGGAGAACGCCGTATTCCATTGTATCTGCAAGGCTTGCGGAGAGAAGGTCGATACCGCCCTGAGCAAGGATCTTCAAGACTTCATCAAGTCTGCCTTCAGTATTCTCTAAGAAAACCGATAACTGCTTTACGAACATAATGGTACCTCCCTTAATTATTGATAGAGCTTACGCTTGTCAGTAACGTGCTTACTCTTGCCGTCGAAGTGCTCAAGGCCGTTAGGCTCAACGAGCTTGACCTTTGCATTAAGACCTATTGCCATCTTGAGCTTATCGTGAACTGCCTTTGAAAGCTTCTCCAAAGACTTGATCTCGTCAGTGAAAACATTCTCTGCGACTTCTACCTGAACCTCGAGAGTATCTGTGTTATCAACACGGTCCACCACGAGCATGTAGTGAGGTGTTGTGCCTTCTACTGTAAGGAGAGCTGCCTCTACCTGTGAAGGGAATACGTTTACGCCGCGGATGATGAGCATGTCGTCGGATCTGCCCTTGAAGCGCTGGATTCTTGCCATTGTACGTCCGCACTCGCACTTGTCATATTCAATGGATGTGAGGTCCTTTGTTCTGTAACGGATAAGAGGCATTCCTTCCTTGGAAAGGTTGGTGATAACGAGCTCACCATCAGAACCCTTGGGAAGCTGCTTCAATGTTGCAGGATCTATGATCTCAGGCAGGAAGTGATCTTCCCAGATGTGAAGTCCCTTATGGAATTCGCAGTCGCAGGCAACGCCCGGACCCATCATCTCCGTAAGACCGTAGATATCGTGTGCCTTGATGTGAAGTCGTGCTTCCATCTGGTCGCGCATCTCATCTGTCCAGGGCTCGGCACCGCAGATAGCTGTCTTGAGCTTGATCTTGTCGATGAGACCGGCCTTTTCCAGATCCTCTGCAACGTGAAGCAGATAAGAAGGTGTGCAGGCGATGGCCGTAACATCACAGTCGATCATCATGTCGATGAGCTTCTGGGTATTACCTGTGGACATGGGGAGCACCAGAGCGCCAAGATACTCGGCACCGTAGTGTGCTCCGAGACCGCCTGTGAAAAGGCCGTAGCCGTAACCTATCTGGATAATATCGTCTCTTGTGATGCCTGCCATTGAAAGGCATCTTGCAACACACTCTGCCCAGATATCGATATCGCGTCTTGTATAGACTGCGATCTTCGGCTTTCCTGTTGTACCGGAAGATGCGTGAACACGGACCATCTCTGATCTCGGAACGGCAGCAAGTCCGAAAGGATATGTGTCTCTCAGATCCGCATATGTTGTGTAAGGCAGCTTATCGAGATCTTCTATTCCCTTGATATCACCGGGTTCCAGGCCTACAGCCTGCATCTTCTTGCGGTAGTACTCAACGTTGTGGTAAACACGGTTAACTACCTTTACGAGTCTTGCACTCTGAAGCGCTTCGATCTCGTCTCTGGACATGCACTCCTTTGCTTCGTTCCAAATCATAATTGTTCCCTCCTGAGATGAATTATCTCTTTGCGGTCTTAAAGCCGTTGATGATTATAAGCGCAAGTTCTTTGCCGTCCTCACCAAAAGCCTTTACTTCATACAAACAGATAAAACGTCCGTCTTTAACTATATCGGCAGTGCAGGTTACTTTTCCGCCATGCCATGATCTCAGAAAATTCATCTGTGTTGCCTGTGTTACCGTAACTGTATCAGAATCGAGTTCGCAGTTCTCGGCAACGGCGAAAGCGAAATCCGCCATTGTGTAATAGACTGCTCCCATGAGTCCTCCGACAGCATTAAGGTGTCTGCCGTCAGGTTCAAGGGTTACGATGCTGTGTCCCTTTTCTGCCTTCTCGATAACGATTCCGGTAGCTTCTGTGGCGTATTTATCGCCCTCGAAAAACTTTCTTACCTCTTCAATACTGTTAGTCATCTGTTCACCTTACTCTGCTGCAAGGCCCATCTCAAAGGCCTTCTTATTCAGTTCAAGGAACTTGGCAGGGACACAGGCCTCAACAGCCTTTGTCCATTCTTCTTTGCTGATGTCTTCAATATACTTGGAGAAGACACCCATAAGAACGATATTTGTTGCCTTGGATGAACCTGCCTGCTCTGCAATGGTGAGAGCATCGATTGCATCAACCTTAGCTCCTGAAGCCTCCATCTTGGAGATGAGTTCAGAAGGATACTCGGCTGTGCCTGCGATTACAGGCATAGGATCTATCTGCTGTGAGTTGGTTACGATCTGTCCGCCGGGTTTTAAGAACTCTACATATCTTGCTGCTTCCAAAAGCTCAAAAGAGATGATGTAATCAGCCTCACCCTTGTCGATGATAGGCGAATTCACCTTGTCGCCGAACTTAACATAAGTTACAACGCTTCCGCCTCTCTGGCTCATTCCGTGAACCTCGGATACCTTTACGTCGTAGCCCTTATCCATAGCGGCTCTTCCCAATATCTTGCTGGCCAGAAGCGAACCCTGTCCGCCTACGCCTACTATCATTATGCTTGTTACCATGTGATTGCCTCCCCTTCCAATGTCTCGAAAGCACCAAACTTGCAGAGCTCGCTGCATACCTTGCAGCCGAAGCACTGTGTTACGTCTACCTTAGCGTGTCCGTCCTTGAAGGAGATCGCAGGGCAGCCGAGCTTCATACATGCCTTGCAGGACTTGCACTTGTCAGGGTTAACTCGGATAGGCTCACCGCGCTTAACTTTCTTAAGGAGTGCGCAGGGTCTTCTGGAGATGATTACAGAAGGCTCTTCTGCTGCGAGTTCTTCCTTAACAGCCTGTTCAGCCTCAGCAAGATTGTAAGGATCAACTACTCTTACACGGTTGATGCCCATTGCCTTAACAAGAGCTTCAAGATCGATCTTGCCTGCCGGATCACCGCGGAGGTTGAAACCTGTTGTAGGATTCTGCTGGTGACCTGTCATGCCTGTGATAGAGTTATCAAGGATGATGACAGTTGAATTTGTCTGGTTATAAGCGATATTTGCAAGGCCTGTCATGCCAGAGTGCATGAATGTCGAGTCACCGATTACTGCTACGGTGTTCTTCTCGGCATCAGCACCGAGAGCCTTGTTGAATCCGTGCAGAGAGCTGATAGAAGCGCCCATGCACTCTGTAGTATCGATAGCGCAGAGCGGAGGTGTTGCACCAAGTGTGTAGCATCCGATATCGCCAAGGACTGTGATCTTGTTCTTTGAAAGAACATAGAACATACCTCTGTGAGGGCATCCTGCGCACATTGCCGGCGGTCTTCCGGGAAGACCCTCGATGGGCTTGCATGCGGGCTTCTCAGGGAGCCCCAAGCTTGTAGCGATGAGACCCTGTGAGAACTCGTCGATGAGCGGGAATATGTCCTTGCCTGTTACTTCAAGACCCAACGACTTACAGTGTGTCTCAATAATCGGATCGAGTTCTTCTACTACAACGAGCTTATCAACGCTTGCCGCAAATTCTTTTATCTTCTTTTCGGGAAGCGGGTTAATGAGACCGATCTTAAGTACCGGATACTTATCGCCGAATACTTCCTTGACATACTGGTAGGAAGTTGAGGAAGTGATGATACCCATCGACTTGTCTGAGCCTTCTTCAAGGCGGTTGAGAGATGACTCTTCAGCAAAAGCTACGAGCTTTCTTGTTCTCTCCTCAACGATGGGATGACGCTTCTTGGCATTGGCCGGAACCATAACATATTTGCCGGCATCCTTTACGTAAGGCTTTACCGGGATCTCTGTTCTCTCACCTGTCTCAACAATTGACTGTGAGTGAGCAACTCTTGTGCACATCTTGATGAATACGGGTGTATCAAACTGCTCGGAAATATCGTAAGCCTCGATAACGAAGTCCTTTGCCTCCTGTGAATCAGAGGGTTCGAGCATAGGCATCTTTGCTGCGATGGCATAGTGTCTTGAATCCTGCTCATTCTGTGAAGAATGCATTCCGGGATCGTCTGCAACGAGGATCACCATACCGGCATTAACGCCTGTGTAGCTGATCGTGAAAAGAGGATCTGCCGCAACGTTAAGTCCGACGTGCTTCATAGCGCAGTAAGATCTCTTGCCTGCACGGCTTGCACCGAAAGCAGTCTCCATGGCAACCTTCTCGTTGGGTGCCCATTCGCAGTAGATCTCATCGTACTTTGCAGCTTCTTCTGTTGTCTCTGTACTGGGAGTGCCGGGGTACGAACTTGCGACTGTTACGCCTGCCTCGTAAAGGCCCCTTGCAACAGCCTTGTTTCCAAGCATTAGTTCTTTCATTTTCATTTCTCCTAAAGAGTGATCTTTTGATAAATCAATTCGTTAATTATACGACAAAATGCCGTACCTTTAAATAATTAATATATAGGAGATTGGGTCAGTTTTATTCGTCGTCCGCGAAAACGATGCTGTCGGCCTCTATTGTAGGACCAAACTGATTGGAATATCTGCATTCTGTGGCTGTGCACTTCGGAAGTGCCAATGCCATCTGGATCCTTGCGTGATTTACCATCTCATCATCGGTAACATTAAAGAACGGATAGATAGGACTTCCATATGTATCGCTTGCATTATCGTCCCAAAGACAGTCAACATTATAGAAACTGCCGTTCAAAAGGATCAGATTCCATGAATGGGGACCATTCTCTTCATTAGAAGAATTAAGCGTGCTTCCGGTTACGTAATAACAGGTAACGCCCGATCTTTGCATCAGATACTGAAAACTCCTGGCATATCCGGCACATACGGATCTGTGCAAAACGAGCGCAGAATATGCACTCTGATGGTACGGTGCCGTCTCATCATACTCGGTATTTTCGCAGATATAGTCGTGAATAAACAGTTCGCGCTCCACCAATGTGTCGTAATTTGCCGATTCTGCAATTATTGAACTGACTGTTGCTTCAAATTCCGCCCTGACCGCCTGTAACTTCTCAGGGGTATCTGCAAAATCGTAAAAATTGACTTTGATCTCTTTTACACTTCCGTCAACAGGATCATAAGAGTAACCGTAGTTGTTATCTATCCAGAATAGTTCCGGATGATCATTCAAAACAGAATCCATAGCCTTAGAGAGCTGATCAGAATTCAGCTTAAAAGGGCATTCTATCGTCTGGTTGCCCTTTGACAGGCCCTCGTAGATCAGAGAATAAGCATTCATCTCCGATTCGGAAAGCATCGCAAAATAAGGGTTTTGGACCAGATCAAAATTGGATCTGACATACACTGTCGTTGAAGGCGTGCTTGTCTCATGAAGAGCAACCGCAGAATCTGTGGGCTCCAAAGAAAAATCCGTGATACCCAGACAGCCTGAAAGAGCAGCAACTGCCATTACAGCTGCAACTAATAAAACCGGTTTTGAACTTTTCACTTTCATAAAACAATTCCCTTCAGGTTCATTTACCTAAAGGGAATTATAAGGAAAAACATCCGATTATTCTATCCTTATTATGCGGCCTATTCTTTCAGAAGAAGCTCATTCGCCTGCTTTTCGTCCTCATCCGAATACCCGGAAAAATCAGGTTCTTCAGGATCTGCCGCCTTTTTTGCACGGAACTTAAGACCTGTCGCAACAACGCCTATAAGAAGAAGTACAATGCCAAATCCCGTCAGGATATAGTCGTAGAACAGTCTGTCTTCCGTGAGCTGGGCGGCCTTCTCCCAGTATGGGAATTCATAACCCATGCGTTCCCTGTCGCTCTCCCCCAGCGGGAAAAACGTGTCGAATATCCTGGTTACGCCGAAACGTCCCGTGTTGTTCGAAACATAAAGCTGAGGGTTCGAAAGAGAATAAGAAGGGAGCGCATTTTTGAAGTCAGTCACACCTACACCCTTAACAAGCTCGGGCAAAACCGCTTCATAGCACTGTATTGCATAGTCTGCAGGGGCAGAACTTACGCCCGGTTCTTCACTGTCATCACTGCCTGAATTATTACCGTAAATGGTTCCGAGAGAACCGAAATAGATAAATGCCCTGTTCTCCTGTTCTCCGGCAAGCTCTGCAATCTTGCCTGTGTTCTCTTCAACAACGCCGATAATGGTAAACATCTCACCGTTGATCAGGATCCTGTTACCGATAACATCGTAGGAATGGTAGAACTTCCAGGCAAGAACATCATTGATCACTATCTGGTTCATATCGACAGGTGTCACAGGAAGGAATCCGCCTGACAGATATCTGAAAGGATGGAATGCCTTGAAATTACCGCCTACAGCAACGAGCTGTGCATCTGCCTTACCGATAGTCACTTCCAGTCCGTCATGGACTTCCGTAGCTTCCAAAGACGCCATAACTGTGGATGAGTAACAATCCTCCCAACCTCTTAGATTACTGCCTTCTGTATAAGTAAGATTCTTTTTCGAAGCAGCAGAACCTGTATCGGCCGAGTTCTGAAGGGCCTGTCTCATCAATGCGATGTCAGCGATGTGTATTGACTTGCCGCCTTCCTGATATGTCATCGGTGAAGTCTCACCTTCCGATCTGATCCCGCCTCCGTAAACAACCATGTGCCTGAAAGACATGTCCGAACCACTCTGCCAGACCTCAGCCACTTTCTGATCAGACCTTTTATCCGTCAGATATATGGCCCTTCCTATACCGAAAGCCATAAGGGCAAGCGATGCAACAATGAGCCAGAAAGGAACTGCCATGACAAGCTTTAAGAGAGTCTTTTTGGCATTGCCCTTCTCGATATTCCAAAGATCTTTTGTCTTATCAATAATATGCATTGGCTTTATCCTTCAGGATCACTTTGCTGTATAGTCTTCAAGTCTTACACGCTGCCCGTTTTCGAGCGGCTTTTCCGCACGTACGACGATCATGACATCGTACTTATCAAGACCTTCCCCCTTGATAGCGGAAGCTGCGCCGTCAGTAGCCTCAACTGTAACATCGACTCTCTTTACCGTGTACTTGTCACCAAGAGGTGTTGAAGATCCGACGATAACATAGACGAAGTTACCGTTGTTATCCTCGCTTACCGCGCTGCTCGGAACAACGCACTTGTAGTTGTCGTTTCCCTTGCCGGCATTGACGGTGATCTCTTCTCCCGGCCATGCATCGTTGCCCTCGACAAGGCACTTTACGATCCTCTTTCCTCTCGGATCGGCAGGATCAGGCTTAACAGACGATACAGTGCATCCCTTGATAAATCCGCTCGTCACCTCCAAAGGCTGGCCGATAGATATGTTCTGAGCTGCCTGTGTCGAAAAGCTGAACGACACTGAGCATGCTCTGTCTGTCTCCGGAATAATGTAAGTAACTGTTGTCTTGGCAGTTAACTGATCTCCGGAAGATATGGTGACATTATATATATATCCTGATACAGGTGCTGTGATCGCGGTAATCTTGGCCTGTTTCTCGAGTTCTTCGATCTGCTTTTTGAGTTTGGCTATCTCTTCCTCACGGTCTTCTGCAGCATCCTTTGCTTTATCTTCGGTAATGCCTGCCTGTGTCTGTGCATCGCTTAACGCCTTCTGGGCAGAATTTACTGCATTCTGGGCAGTATTTACGGCGTTCTGTGCCGCTGCCTCCGAAGGAAGGCTCTTTAATGCATCGATCTCAGATTGAGCATCCTTGATCCTTCCCTGGCATTCGGCAAGTTCAGCTGATGCTTCATCAAGGCGCTGCTGTGCAGCCTCAAGCTGTGACTCGAGAGCTTTCTTCTGATCTTCATACTGTGAGATCTTGAGCATGAGTTTCTCCATATCATAGGTGGGAGAAGCGGGATCAAGACCATCAGGATCAAGAGCAGGTGCAGGTGTGGGTGAAGGTGTTGCTGTCGGAGTAGCTCCTTCAGGTGCTGTAGGAGCAGGTTCAGACTCAGTCTCTTCTCCGGGAGCCGGAACAGGTGTAGGTGTAGGAGTTCCCAGCGCCGTATACACATCGATCTGTGCCTGGAGAGGAGCTATTGAAGCATCGATCGCATCGATATCTTTATTTATATCTTCAACTGTCTTTGCAGCAGCATCAACAGTAGCTTTCAGGGAAACTTCCTTTACGGATTCCTCATCGATTATCTCCTTGTTCTCTTCTTCTACAGAGGATCTGTTCTGAACTCGGTATAAAGTATCCTGAGCGTCAGAGAGTGTGGCTTTTGCGGTGTTGATCGCATCGTAATATGTTGTGAAATCCGAATTGTTGGAAGGGTTTCTGTCTTCATACTCGGCTTCGCGCTCTAATGTCTTCAGACGGTCCTTTTTGGTCTGAAGATCTTCAGACTCTTCAATGGATTTCAACGTTGCTATAGTATCGCCCTTCTGAACCAGATCGTAATTTGTAACCATTACCTTATCAACGGTCCTTCCTTCAAGACCTTTGACTTCTGTCTGGTTATCTACGGCGATCGTTCCTCTCGCACTGTTGGAATATGAGAGATTGCCTCTGGAAGCATAGGTTCCCATAACCTTGGGTATCGTCAGATTCATCAACGTGTTTGAGAAGAATGTCAGCAATGCAAGAATTACTATAAAGGCAACCATAGCCTTTATAACTTTTGCTCTTCTAGCGCTTCCCTTAGCCATCTTTAGTGTTCCTCCGTATTTAGCATATGTACTCGATATGCACTTAACTTATTTGATTCCTGATCTTGAGATTCCTTCTACCAGATAATCCTCACCCCAGAAGAAGATCAGCAAAGGCGGGATCATGTAAACGCTTGATGCCGCAAATGCAATTCCCAGTTCCGGTTCGTTTATCTGTGAAAGGAATACCGACAGAGGCTGTTTTGCCGCATCGGTAAGAAGTACCAACGGTTGTTCGACCATGTTCCAGTAGTCGATAAAAAGCAATATCGTCAATGCGAATATCGCATTCTTACACAAAGGAAGTGCGATATTCGTAAATATCTGCCATTCTGTGGCGCCGTCAAGCTTTGCCGCTTCGATATAACCTGACGGAATCTGACGCATGTATTTCGTAAGCAGGAAGATCGCAAATGTCGAGAAGATACCCGGCAGAATAATAGCCCAGATAGTATTAAGTATACCCAGTCCGTCAGCGATCATGTAGTTCGGAACGAGCGTTACCTGGAACGGCATGAGCATGAGAATGATATAGATGAAGAAGATAACCTCCATCCACTTCTTCCTGTATCTTGCAAAAGAATATGAAGCAAGGCACGCGATGACCATCTGGCCTCCGACGATAGGAAGCGTCAAAAGGATCGAGTTCCAGTACTTGAAGAGATACTCCGGATTCATGAACAGGAGCGTAGTGTACTGCTTGATCGTGACCTCTTCCGGAATGAGCTTTAATACCGGCATCCTGGACATATAAGATGCACCCTGTGTTGCGTGTCCGGACATGCTCTGGAATACTACCTGATAGTTCGATACGATCTCTTCCGAAGACATAAAAGAATTAAGGAACGTGAAGAATATCGGTATAAGCGCCAAAGCAGAGATGACAACTGCGGCAAATATGCCAAAGCCCGTAAATATACCCTTTACGATCCTGCGCTTTCTGAGATTAAGTTCGATCCTCTTTTTCTCGCCTGCGAAAAAGCTCTCTCTTGCTTCTTCAGAAAGCGAAGTTATGAATGTCTCCGGCTCTTTTGTCTCGGTATATATGTGACGGCGCGCGAGCGTAGCCTGTCTTCTTCTTTCCAAACGCCTGGTCTCGTCCATCGTCATTCCTCCACATCCTTATCGAATTTGGATTCTGCAAAGAACAGACCTCCGACTATTATCACCATGACGATACACATTACGATCGCGCCGGCGGAAAGCTTGCTGTAGTCAAGGTGCGTGAACGCATTGTTCATGAAGTGCTGCAACATATAAAGGTTATCGAACGGATAATCACCCGTTAACAGATAGACCTCTCTGAAAATCTTGAATGAATTGATCAGTGACATTATTCCGACGAAAAAGATAGTCGGTGAAAGATAATGAAGCTTGATAGCGAAAAACCTTTTTACAGGACCCGCACCATCCATCTCTGCCGACTCAAGGATCTCATGCGGAATGCTGTTAAGTGCAGCAAGGAAAAGCACCATGTTGTAGCCGAGGTTCTTCCACAGGAACAGGAGCATGATTACAACCTGCGCGTAAGAGGATTTGAGCCAGTCGATCTTTTCGGGTGAGTCGAAGATCTTCTCCGCGATTCCGTTGATGACACCGTTATAGCTGAAGAATACCTGCCAGATCAAAACGACAGATGCGACAGGAACCATCATCGGGTTTAAAAGAAAACTTCTGAATAAACTCTTGCCCGGAAGTCCTGAATTCAGGAGCATGGCAATGAGCAGTGCAAGGACAACTGCCAGAGGAACTGATATCAATGCAAATGTGAGCGTATTCCACGATGCATCCAGAAATGCTTCGTTGGTCAGGACTCTCTCATAGTTACGTAAACCTACAAATGTGTGGTTCGTGGGAGATGTCTGAAATGAAGTGAAAAGGAGCATTCCCAAAGGCAGGATGAAGAATACGGCAACACCGACAAAGCTGGGTGTCAGATAACCCGAGAATATTCCGAATTCGCGTAGCTTCCTGTTTAAATGTCTCTTTTTGCGGAGTGCAAGTGTCTCTCTTCTCTCCGGTGTATCCTCAAATTCAGGAATATCTTTAGGTGTCAGCTTCTGACTTGCAAGCGGGGTAACATTTTTGGCTTTGGGCCTGTTGATGAGTTTAAGATCAGCCTCTTCTTTCGAGACAGTCCTTACAACAGGTTTATTTGCTTTGTTCTGAGAAGCACCTGCAACTTCAGAGCCCGGTCTTACTCCGGTCACCTCTCCCTTGCTGCTGAATTGTTCCTCATTTATCCTATTATCCATACAAAAACAGTGTCCCCAACACTTTCATGGAAATTATACTATCGCTGTCAGTTTTATCTAATGCGTTTTTTGGTGCAAAGTGTGGCAAACCGGCATCAAAACGGCATCAATTAAGGGCTTTGCGGCCCACACCGAATAGTATATCCCTTACCCTCCGGATAAGGGGTGCAGATTTGGTAAAGATTTATAACGCTATCGTGTAAATTTGCGTCCGTAAAACAGACCACAAATCCCGAAAGAGGCATAAATAAGGCTGCAAATGAGACAGCCGGTATTTAAATCATTTGTAGCCTTAAGCTCAGCCTACAGTCTCTACCTTAATGGTATTTGTGTTGCCTGCAGTGCCGTTGATAAGTCCGCCTGTCATAACGACGTTGTCACCTGATTCAAGTCCGAGAATATCCTTTGCGACGTTAAAGCCGTGGTAATACATAACATCTGTTGATGTGAACTCTTCGTTGAGGATCGGAATAACACCCCAGCTTAAGTTCAGTCTTCTCCAGATCCTCTCGGATGTTGTCATTCCTACAATGTCGATAGGACATCTGAAACGTGATACCATCCTTGCAGTAACGCCGCTTCTGGAGTGAACGACGATAGCCTTTGCGCCTACGTCGATTGCCATCTGGCATGTTGCATGGGAGATAGCATCCAGGTTGTTGCGAATCTTGAATTCCTGCTTGAAGAAACGCTCTCTGTAATTGATGTGATTCTCAGTATATTCAGCAACCTGGGACATTGTCTGTACTGCTTCCACAGGATACTTGCCGGCAGCGGATTCGCCTGAAAGCATGATTGCCGAAGAACCGTCATAAACGGCATTTGCCACGTCGGAGATCTCAGCTCTTGTTGGTCTGGGATTGTTGATCATTGACTCGAGCATCTCTGTTGCAGTGATAACTCTTCTGCCCAAAAGTCTGCATCTCTTGATGAGCTGCTTCTGAACGCTCGGAACCTCAACAAACGGGATTTCAACACCAAGGTCACCTCTTGCTATCATGATGCCTGCGCAGTATTCAGAAATCTCGTCAATGTTATCAACGCCTGCACGGTTCTCGATCTTGGCAATAACTTCAATGTCCTCACCGCCGTTGCTGTCAAGGAACTCACGCATTTCGATCATGTCTTCCTTGCGGGATACGAAAGAAGCTGCAACGAAATCGATATCGTTCTCAATACCGAAGAGAAGATCGCTCTTATCCTGCTCGCTCAAGAAGTCGCCCTGCATTACCTTGTTTGGGAAGTTCATTGACTTCTGGTCTGAGAGAACGCCGCCTACGATAACCTCGCAGATAACGTCAGCTCCCCTGATCTCTCTTACCTCAAGGATGACAAGCCCGTTATTGATGAGGACTCTGTCACCGGGAACAAGCTGCTGTGGAAGCATCTTATATGTAACTGAAACGCGTGTCTCATCGCCATCGATCTCATCAGTTGTAAGAATAAATGTAGCTCCATCCTCTAATACGACCTTGTGGTCTTTGAATGTCTTGATCCTGTACTCGGGTCCCTTTGTGTCGAGCATGATGGCAATAGGGAGATTAAGCTTTGATCTTACTCTCTTGATGAGGTCGATCTTCTCCTGATGTTGTTCATGTGTACCGTGTGAGAAATTCAGTCTTGCGACATTCATTCCGGCCTCACACATCTTTGATAATGTTTCCTCGTTATCCGATGCAGGTCCTATAGTACAAATGATTTTTGTCTTACGCATATACTAATAATCTCCTGAGTTTTAAAAAGTTATGCCTGATTGTATCATTTCAATACCCAAACTTCTTCACAATATTGTAAAATGTTTTCGTGGAATTTTTATACATCAGGAGGCTTTGCTTATGGCAGACGTACGACCAGAATCCCTTAAAAGAATTACAACTAAAGCTCAGGCAGACGAATTTATCGATGAGCAGATCAAATCCATTAAAGCACAGGTTGGAGACAAGAAGGTGCTCCTCGCTCTTTCAGGCGGAGTTGATTCTTCGGTAGTTGCTGCCCTCCTGATCAAGGCTATCGGCACAAATCTCGTTTGCGTTCACGTTAACCACGGTCTTCTCCGTAAGGGCGAGCCCGAGATGGTTTGCAAGGTCTTCAGAGACGAGCTTGGTGCAAATCTTATTTATGTTGATGCAACCGACAGATTCTTAGACCTTCTCGCAGGTGTTTCAGATCCTGAGCAGAAGCGTCATATCATCGGTGAAGAGTTCATCAAGGTTTTCGCTGAGGAAGCCGCTAAGCTTGACGGCATCGCATTCCTCGCACAGGGCACTATCTATCCTGACATTCTTGAGAGTGAACAGGGTATCAAGGCTCACCATAATGTCGGCGGTCTTCCTCCGGAACTTGATTTCGAACTCGTTGAACCCGTTAAGTATCTATACAAGGATGAGGTCCGCGTAGTAGGTTCAGCATTGGGTCTTCCCGCCAAGATGGTTTACCGTCAGCCCTTCCCCGGTCCCGGACTTGGCGTAAGATGCCCCGGTGCCATCACCAGAGACAGACTCGAAGCAGTAAGAGAATCAGATGCTATCCTCCGTGAAGAATTCGAAAAGGCAGGTCTCGCAGGCAAGGTATGGCAGTACTTCACAGTTGTACCTGACTTCAAGTCCACAGGCATCAAGGACGATAAGAGAGCATTCGAATGGCTTTGCATCGTCCGTGCGATCAACACAACCGATGTAGTTAAGTGTACTGTTGAACCTATCGACTACGACCTCATGTGCCGCATCACAGACCGTATCACTCACGAAGTTCCCGGCATCAACAGAGTCCTTTACGACTACACGCCGAAACCGACCGCTACAGTAGAGTACGAGTAATATTATTTGCTCTCTTGATTGAGAAATAAACTTTGAAAGCTCCTGATCAGTGAGTCAGGAGCTTTTTATATCAAGAGTTCTTAGCTTGGATGATATAATTATCTTGTCTGAGAGAGTGATTCCTTAGTACAGAATATAAACAGTATAATTGCTTTCGGTGAATGAGGTGACTGATAAATGAATTGTCCTTTTTGTAATGAAGAGATGGAGCATGGTTTTCTATATTCGGACCCGGGA
>CADAKH010000019.1:0-2779 GCA_902788505.1 Oscillospiraceae bacterium | reverse complement strand
AAAAATCGAATATTGTGAGTATGATACGCTTTCAATGTATATATGCAGAAAGTGTAAAAAAGGCATTGTTGATCCTTTGACTGAGAAGAAAAGCAAGTTGCTTATATGAACTGCTTTTGCATAATATTATCATGAATATTGTCGACAAAGAGCCTCTGAGAAATCAGAGTTTTTTTATGCTCGAAATTAGGCTGGCGCTATCTGATAATCTACGCTTACTAGATAATTCCTTGTGAAACAAGGAATTAATGAAACTTACAAACATCTTGTGTAACTGGAGAATATAATTCTGTGTCAGCGGAATATCTCCACGCCTTTTCCTTAATTTTTATCAGATTTTAAGGGCAAAACAAGTTAGTTGGGAGATAATGTGCTTAAAAGCCACTGGTTTTTAAGGGAATCAGAACAATTTCCGGTAATACACATAGCCTAATCCGCCGACGAGATCAGGGTAATCTTCGTAATACCTCTCGACATGCATGCCGCCGTCAGTACGGAAATAGTACTTGTAGGATTTGGTCTCGCCGTCAACAACAGTTGTGAAGATATCACCGTCTACTGTATAAGTTCCAAACTTATACATGCAATGTTTTTCTTCGATAAAGGCTCCGCTGGCATAGAAAGTCATGCTCTGGTTTGGTGACTCCCGCCATCTGCCGACAAGAGGCTGGTCCTTTCTGGGAATGGGCGCGCAGGCGCTTAAGAACAGGCACAGAATCAATGCTGTTGTGATAACGATTGTTCTATAGTGTTTCTTTGAGCTGACTGTCATGGTGTTCATTACCTTATGCCTTTGCGGGTTCTATTTTTCGAGCTGGGTCTCGGAAAAACGAAGCAGGAATCCGTCAGGATCCTGGATCAGGACTTCCTTCTCATATAGGTTACACCATCGCATTTGTAACTGCCAATATAATGTACCAAGGGGGCTGTCTCAAAACAAAAGAGAAAGCCCCTATCTTATTGCAAAAGAAAACGGGTCCCAAAGGGCCCGTTTATTGTTAGAATAATTGTGTGAAAGACCTTCTAACATTACAGTTTGACTATTATGTTAACCAAGATAAGATACGGAAATACAAATACAATTCTTCTCCGGGGAGAGAGAGGCAGCATTTTGATTGATACAGACTATGCGGGTACCATGCCTGCATTTTATAAGGCAATCAAGGACCTTGGTATCAAAGTATCTGATATCACATATGTTTTGGCCACGCATTATCATCCGGATCATATAGGTCTTGTGAGTGAACTCATGAGCCAAGGCGTCAGACTCATCATTATGGAATCACAAACAGATCTTGTGCACTATTCAGACGGAATATTCGAGAAAGAACCATACCTTGGTTATAAAACGATAGATGAGAGCCTGGCTCAGGTTCTCCTTTTCGAGGATTCACGCAAATTTCTAAAGGAGCTTGGGATCGAAGGAGAGATTATATCTACCCCGAGTCACAGCGAAGATAGTATCTCGGTCCTTCTTGATGACGGCACTTTCATCGTGGGTGATCTGGAACCTCTCGAATATCTTGAAGCATATGAGGATAACAAGAAACTTAAGGCTGATTGGGATACGTTGCTGAGAGAATCTCCCAAACGGATCATATATGCGCATGCTAATGAGAAATCGTTCTGAGATCTTTTTCTGAAATCATTTGTACAGAAGGGCTATTGAGAGATGACTGAAGCAAGTGGACGAGGAGCCTGAAGATGTCAACAGTAAGCATAACAAAGAAATATATGGAAGAAATGTTTTCTCAATACTTGAGAAAACTCTTTGTGCTTCCTGAAGTCATAAGTTGCGGAGTAAAAGGAATAACCATTACACGCGAGAACATTGATAAGTATAGTAAGCAAGCATTCGAAGCGGGATATCATGATATCTACAGCGATGTGGATCTTCATATAGAAGTTTGCCTTCCTCAAGATTGCTCCATTACACCGGAAGACTATTTATATAGGACAGAGCGGTTCGGGATAACAGAGGATACGGCGCTCGGCTGGATGTTTGTTCCCACAGATAATGTGTGCAGAGTTGTCTTCAAAAACGGGATGCGCTATGATCTGATATTTGATTTTGAATATAGTGAAGCTGATAAAGATATTATCCAGAACTCTTCCGAAAAAGTTGAAAATGAGAATTGGCCTGTTGAAAATATTAACCGCTTTTGGTTTATTCAGGTACAGGCTTTGGGGAAACTCTATCGAACAAGTCATCACAGATATGGTTACTCAGAAGAGTTGGAATACTCGAAGTATTTAGGAAAGAATCAATTTACAGGCGATGACCCGACTTTTGATCAGATCGCTGATAAAATCTACGCTGCGGCTATTGCTTATGACAGCCTGGTTAAGAATTTTTATCCCGGATATCAAAACCGGAGTGATTTGTTTTTCGATATCTGGAAAAGTTACAATATCGGTTCTGAAGACGAATCCTGATAATATAGTTAAGAAGATTCTGAATAAAACTAAGAAGCTCGCGAAAAATGACTCGCAGGCTTCAATAATTTCTGGACTGTGGCTGAATATGTATAGTCGGTTATAATGCCATAACAGATGCAGATGAATGGAAACCTGCTATACAGAAAGCACCGAACTCCAAAATCCGTGATAGAATGTATAAAATACAGGAAAAGCCTGAAAATACTGGGTTGCAACTGCCGGTTGACAAAGTTCAAGGTCAGGTTGGTGGTTTTGTAAAGAGCGTTTTTGCTAATCTCAAGCCATCAAAACCCGGAGGTGATGTAAATGACAATTGCTGACAGAATACAGAGCCTTAGAA
>CADAKH010000018.1 GCA_902788505.1 Oscillospiraceae bacterium | reverse complement strand
GAGCACGTGCTTTATTAGATCGTGTGAAGGCATATTATGCCTTGCCCGAGAGTGAACGCTGGGGTTGGTGACGGTGTTAAATGGAAAGTGTAAGAACATCCGAATCTATACCCGTTCACTATAGTATTTGGAATTGTATGTTTAGTAGTTTTTTTCGTCCTGATTTTGCTATGGTTTATAGGGATAATAAACAGGATATCGTTCAATCGGGGAAATATGAAGAATGATAACAAAACATGAATACTACGTAGGTGGACTGTCTCTTGTTTGGGAATGGGATGAAGAGGAAATAAATGCCCGAAATCTTAAAGATAATAATCTGTATATCGAAGGATTGTGGAGTATAAAAGATACGGCACCGAAGGATAATCTGTGTACGGGATGTCAGGTGATCGATGATGAGACTTTTGCCTTTACGACTTTCGGAGGCGGACGATTTGTGATGAAGATCAAAGATGGAGTTATCGAACTTGCATCCAAAATGCTCGTAAAGTGAATGATTTTGTAGTAGTGTAAAGTGACATCTGACAGATACGGAAAAGTTATAATGGTATTGATAAGAAAATCAACAGTATAAAGAGTCAGCAGTGCGAAAACGAGGTCTTCCTGATGCAGAACGATCAGTACGGGCAGAACAGCCAAAACGGTGCGCAAAACAACCAGTACGGTATACAGAACAATCCTTATCCTAATGTTGCATATCCGCCGGTTCAGTACGGTCCTGCCGTGCAGCCCGCTCCGTATCAGCAAAACGTTCCGTATCAGCAGGCTCCTTCTGCCGTCAATTCCGGGAAGTCCAAAAAGACCGCCATGATCTTCTGCATCATATCGAATGTGCTGATGGTTCTTGGCGTACTTGCCATTCCGTTTCTCTTTGTCATGATCCTTGCGATGGGTTTCGGTGCTGTCGGGGATACTTTTTACACGGCGTTTCTCATTGCGGCTGCATGCGCGTTAGGGCCGATCGCGAGCCTTGCTTTCGCAATCGCGGCGAAAGTAAAGAACCGCAAGAGCATCTGGGCAGTGGTGAACATGGTGATCTCAACCATACTGATACTGACTCCTGTCGCACTCGGAATAGTCTATGTGAATGACAGGAAAAACAATCCTAAGCCTGTTTCACAAACCGAGGAATGCTGGTACATTTTAAACGAGCACCCGTACTATGACGAGATGAAGTCCTGCCTTGAAGAGCATGATTTCGACGACACAATGATTGACAACTCGGGACGCAGAATGGCGAGTTGTAATTATATAATCAGGATATATGTTTCTACTGAATCTTCGGAGGAGAAGCGCAGCGAAGTTAACGAATACCTGAGACAGTTGCGCGACATCTGTATCAAGACGGATGAGATGGGTATATATCCGGAAGGGATGAGTTTCACGATATGGTTCTTTTATTTCGATCCCGATATTGACAAGAAAGTATATAGTGCAGTTGATATACCTGACATTTCTGCGGATACTCAGGATGACGAGATAGATGTCGATAAATATATCGACAATGCGCTCTCGGGCGGACTTGTTCCGGGTATTATCTGGGACAAGCTGGGCAATGCGAATGTGCAGGTCATAATATATTAAGATACAAGCCCATGAAAAAAACTGATCATTCCACCGAAATTGAATGAGGGTGATAAAGTAGCCTTTATTTCAATTTCAGGCGGCCGTGCCGGTGATGCGGATATGCTTCCCAGATACCTTCTGGGTAAAAGAAGATTCGAGAAGATCTTTAACGAAAAAGTGGTTGAGACACCTCATGCGCTTAAGGGGAGCAGTTACCTCTATGACTGTACTTCCTGTCGGAGCAATGATGGAGATAGATTGTGATGCTCCGGGAATAGAAATACTTGAATCAGGAGTAGGCATCTAAATCATCAGTAATCAGATGCAGAGGTTACTGTCTCAGACGTTTATGCTCTTTTTCACTGAGAAGAAGCCACTTCATATGTCGAAGAAGGACCGCAGATTGGTCCTGTGATATACAATTGAGTTTTTAGTAATAATCCTGAATATAGTCAGCTGATAATCCCGTGAGCATAATGCTTACGGGATTATAGGTTTGTCATCATGTCATAGAATCCGGGAATCGCCGAGGTTGCCAGGATCTGCCCGGCTGTCAGTAAATCGATGATCGCATGTCCGATCATAATGGGCAATGGATTCCTGTTTTTCCTGTAGATGATGCAAAGCAATATCGTCAGAGAAAGGAATGACAGGAAACGGTAGATCATATACCTTGCGTCAGACAGTGTCGGAATAAAGCTGTGCTGAACTGCAAAGAAGAAAGACGGAATGATCACGGATAAGTATCTGTTTTTGATCGTGCCCACTCCGCAACCGAGATAGATACTGTCCTCTGCAAGCGCTGTACTGACAGGAAGCAAAATGAGATTGATCACTGCAAGAGGAACGGGTATCGGTGCGATTATCATCGGTGGCGCATAAGGTATTATTCCATAGCACAGAAACCCTGCCAGAAACATTCCACCCATACCGAGCAGGAGAATGAGTAAACTCATGCCGGCAACCTGTTTGGGTGTTGTTTTGCCCTTCTCATAGTTGATCAGTTTTTTAAATCCGCCGTCATTTTTTGTCAGTAAGATCAAGGCGGCGACCGTTATGATATTTACTGCGCTTGCAACGACTGACCATGTGTTACTGATATCAGACAGGCCCTTTCCCGCGATCATTGATATTACGATAAACACGGCAATAAATATGATGCTTCTGAGCGGCATGAGAGCGGGGAGGAATTTCTTGTTCATACGATCTCTCCCATGAGCATATTTACCGTGTCTTCGATAAAAGAACTGCGTCCCTTTTTTGTATTAAGATCATATCCGGTTATCTTTTTTGATTCATCTGCCGCGAGAAAAGCAGCCTGCATCGAGGATGCAAGGCAGAAGGCTATCAGGCGTTTGCTCTTGTCGGGGATGTCACCCCTTAAAGCTATCTGAAAACCCTTTTGTGTAAGAGCTGAATTGGAGTCGGATCCGTAAGATCTGAAGTCTGAGAGGATAGATATCTTAACTATTGCGCGGTTTGCGAAAAGGTATTCAAACGTCTGCTTCGCGTAAACGGTCAAACGCTCGCAATCGGATAGTCCGTCGTCTTTTGCCTTCACAAGATCCGGCTTCATGCCGCTTAAAAGGTCATTGATGATCTTATTGGAACATTCTGCCAGCAGATTGTCCTTGCTGCCGAAATGGTAATTGATAAGGCCGAGCGCCACGCCGCTCCTTTGGGCTATGGCTCTGGCTGTAATACTTTCCGGTTGGCCGTCGGATTCCTTAATAAGGGCAATTGTCTGATCTATAAGAAGTTCTTTTATGTCGCTCATACATATCTCCTTGAACGATGTTCAAGATGATTATATTGAACAATGTTCAAAAAATCAACGGAACTGATATATGATCGGCGTTATATAAATGAATCTGCAACTCAAAAAGATAACAAGAGACAATAATCCGGATGTTATAATTTATAGAACAGGGGAGAAGTTCCTGTTGTTATAAATCGTAAGGTTGACCGGAGAGGCAGCGGTAGAATACTTTAACCAAACCACCATCAGCAGTCTTTTTGGAGGTTACTTCGAAGATACCCCTGCGAACAGGGTCAGGTACACCAAAGAGCATTGATCAGGTGATCAGAATCGCGCAGGACAGAGTTCAGAAAGTTTTGGATGAACGCGGATAGAATAAAACGGATATTTAGAGTTAAAAAAGAAGGTTGGCTCAATACGTGAGACAACCTTCAAACTTCTTAAAACTATCCTCTTATTTCTAAATTCGTTAGAACGATTCCATAAGCTTTGCTGCTTCTTCAGGCGGTACCGGTTTGCCCCAGACATATCCCTGAATGTAATCGCATCCGATATCTTTCAGGACTTTGACCTGCTCCGGTGATTCAACACCTTCGGAGATAACTTTCAGATTAAGGATATGTCCGATCGAAATGATCATTGCTACATACTGTCTGGATGATTCGCTTAAGTTCATCTGATCGATAAAAGACTTGTCGATCTTAAGAAGATCTGACGGGAAGTTATTCAGATAACTGAGTGAGGAATAACCTGTTCCGAAATCATCTATTGCAACTTTCATTCCCATTGCCTTGATCTCATCGATGCGCTGAAGAGCCTTCTCGGCAGAGTCGATCATGATGGATTCGGTGATCTCGATCTCAATGCGCTCAGGTGCTACATTGTGGGATGAAATAATGCGCTTGATCTCATCAATGAAGTTATTCTTCATAAGATGTCTTACGGAGACATTTACGCTCAGCATGACATCGGAATTTCTCTCGTTGGTTGCCTTATCCAGAAAATCCATGGCGAGCTCGAAAACGCGCATATCGATGCGGTCAACAAGACCAGTTTTCTCTGCTACGGGAATGAAATCTACAGGGCTGATATATGTATCGTCGTCGTCCTTCATACGCGCAAGTGCTTCGAATCCTCTGAGCTTGTGATCCATATCGTACTGAGGCTGCAGATGGAAGAAGATCTTGTTGTTGCTTAATGCAGTGCGGATCTTGCGCTCGATCTCAAACGTTCTTTCTGTGTTAAGGACATAAGGTGAGTACTTGAGCAGTCTGCTTCCGCTGCCGACCTTTTTCACCTCGTGCAAAGCCGCATCAGAATAAAGGCAGATATTATCAATAACATCGTTGTCTTCAGGGAACAGGGAGTAGCCAAAACATGCTGTGAGATAATAGTCGCAGTCATCCAGCGTGATCTTCTTTTCGAGTTCGGTCTTATATGCCCGGATCGTATCTTCAACTACATCGGCTGTTTCATAGTCACTTATTACGAGCATGAATTCATCACCTGAATTTCTTGCAATGAAGTCGATAGTGCCGGTCTCAAGACTGTTCGCCAGATTTTTCCATCTTCTTGCAACTTCTCTTAATACCTTATCACCGGTATCGTGACCCATGGTATCGTTGATGCTCTTGAAATCATTGATATCGATCGAAACAAGTGCGAAAGGATCACCGCGCTTATGAAGGTCAGCCATCAGCTCGCCACATGCAAAACGGTTCGGAAGGCCTGTAATTCTGTCTGTTACGGCCTGTTCGCGGATGCTCTGCTGGTAATTCAAGACCTTCTTGTAATTGAAATGGATTATGGAGATCGCTCCAATGACAAGTACGCTGGAGAATAAACCCGGAAGTGAGTTCAGGTTTCCGCGCACGAAGATGTTGAAGATCATTAAAGGGAACTGCAGGATGATCGCAGCCATCGATACTATGTAGCCGACTCTGCGGAACAGCATGACGAGGCAGATTATGCAGATGTATCCGAGCATTGAGAAAACACCGGTGAAGGAATTATATTTGATCATCTGATCGCCGATTGCTATGGAGCCCTGCATCACCGACGTTCTCGTCGTAAGGAATGATGTTATGGTATAAAGCAGCACAAGAAGAATGAAAGCACTCTTCGGTGCCTCTTTTCTAAGGGAGAGGTTTTTTAGAGTTTTATCGATGTTGCTGTTTCTTTTTACCATCAGATCTTCACCCTTGACGCTATTTTAAGAAATACTATAGCAATTATATCAGGCATGGAATTGCGGTTTCTTCGCGAAAATGTTTCTAAAATGACCATAGTAAACACAAATTGTTAATAAACAGTAAAAGTTACTCCCACTGTTTTCTGTATTCTCTGGGTGATTTTTCGAAAAACTTGCGGAATGTCTCAGACATATAACTTACTCCGCCAAAGCCGGTCAGAGCTGCGATCTCCGACATGGGCTGTTTGCCGGAACGCAGTAATTCAGCCACTTTGCGGCATCTTAAGTGCATCAGATAATTTATAGGAGATTCACCGACATACTGGTGGAAAAGAGTGTTGCAAAGCGATTTGCTGACATTGCCGCTTGCCGCGATATCATCGAGTTTTATCTGTTCGGGATAATTATTCGAGAGGAAGTGCATCATTGCCTTAAAAGACAGCATCCTCGGATCGGATATGGGCTCTTCGGCTGTAGCTCCATAGCTTGATGCCTGTTTTCTGATGATATCCCAGATCTGATAGAACTGCTTTGTTATCTGGAAAGGATCGTGCCTTATCTCAGGAAGACCCAGGACCAGATCTCGCATCTGTTCGGTATATTCATTTATATATCTGAATCTCAGGTAAGGAATGTCCGGATTCTCCGTGATAGGCCTTATTGCCTGCATATCGACGGCGACGGAATTGGACAGGATCCTTGGATTTATGATCGCGATCACATACTTGGCGACTTCGCCGTTTACACAGAGATTATAGTGGATCTGGTTGGAGTTAACGACGATCGTGTCACCCTCATTTAAGAGCAGTTCCTTGCCGTTTACATAGTAAGCAAGACGGCCCTTCTTGATGGTCATGATCTCTATGTCTTCATGATAGTGTGGTACGCCTTCCCAGGTTACCTTGGGTGCGATCCAGCCGTCGTATATATATGAAGGAAAGCTCGCATCATCGTAATTGATTATCTCGGAACCGTCATCGCGCTTGACGATGAGGCCCATCACTTCTTTCTTCATAACAATCTTTCTCCAAAAACGCGAAAACTATAACAATCTTACATGAGCGTGGAAAATAGTTATAAAATCAAGGCAATTTCAATCTATTTTCGCGCCCGTATCTACAATATACTTGCAATTGAACAAAAAAGGAAGAGGAAATTGTTATGAGCAACGAAGCAGTAGTAATGAAGAATGTTTGCAAAGACTTTAAGGTGTTGAACCGCCATGAAGGTCTGAAGGGCAGCATCAAAGATCTGTTCTCGAGAGACTATAAGACTGTCTCTGCCGTTAAAGATGTAACCATGACCGTCGAAAGGGGCGAGATCATCGGATATCTCGGACCTAACGGTGCGGGCAAATCGACCACGATCAAAATGATGACAGGCGTTCTTGAACCGTCCTCCGGCGAGATCCTTGTCAACGGCAAAGTGCCTTATAAGAACAGGACTGAGAACTGCGAGAACATCGGTGTTGTTTTCGGTCAGCGGAGCCAGCTCTGGTGGTCGCTCCCCCTGATCGAATCTTTCAAGCTCTTAAGAGATCTTTACATGGTTCCCGAAAAGGACTACGAAGAGATGATCGCACTGTACCGTTCGCTCGTTGATATCGAACCGATCCTCCATAAGCCCGTAAGGCAGATGTCTTTGGGACAGAGAACATTGAGCGATATCCTTGCCGCATTCCTGCACAACCCGGCGATCGTTTTCCTTGATGAGCCGACGATCGGTCTTGATGTATCAATGAAGTCGAAGATCAGAGAACTTATTCTGGGACTTAATAAAGAGAAGAACACCACCGTAATTCTCACCACCCATGATATGGGCGACGTTGATGCACTTTGCAAAAGGATAGTCATCATCGATAAGGGTACGAAGATCTATGACAACGATATAGATCACTTAAAAAACTATTTCGGTTCTTACAGGACACTGAAGCTTCAGCTTTCAGACGATTCGTGGGAGGAATACCTGATCGACGAGAAGACGACGGATGTCATGGACGTCATCATGGAAAAGCAGAAAGAGAAGAAGATAAAGGACGTTAAGATCCTTGAGATCTCAACGGAAGAAGTAATCAAGAAGATCTACGAAGGGGGCACAAAATGAATCCCAAAAGGCTGTTTGCAATAACAAGAGCCGGGATAATGGAGTCACTGCATTTCAGACTCGGCATCTTCGTTACGCTCTTTGCGAACCTGATTTATCTCGTTCTTGTTTACTATCTCTGGAAAGCGATCTACGATTCTTCCGGCACTGATGTCGTGAACGGAATGACTTTTTCGGATACGATGATCTACCTGATCCTAGCGACAGCGCTCTTCAATTTCTTAGAGATGTTCGTCGTATGGGATATGAGCAGATCGATACAGTCGGGCAAGATCGTACTAGACCTTTTAAAGCCGATGCGCTTCCGCAAATACACATTCTGGAGCTACACCGGCAACCATGTTGTACAGTTCGTTCTGACATTTATTCCGACATTTATCGTCGTCATGATCGTCACGCACGGAGCAATAAAGATCGGCTTGAATATCGTGTGGTTTCTGGTGGCAACACTGTTTGCACTGATCATCAACTACAACATCGAAATGCTCGTCGCACCGATATGTCTTTTCACTGAATCAACATGGGGTATCAATATCGTAAAAGAGACAATAGTCCTGCTTTTGTCAGGAGCATCCATCCCGCTTGCATTCTTCCCCGAGAAAGCAAGGGCGATCGTGCAGTATCTGCCTTTCAGAGCCGTATACGATATACCGTTATCGATCCTTCTTGGTAAGGCCGGATCGGATACCTGGCCGGGGCTTATCAGGCTTTTCGGACTGCAGCTTTTATGGCTTGCAGTACTGACTCTGGCAGGCAACGTTTTCTGGAATTGTGCGGTGAAGAAGGTCACCGTGAACGGAGGCTGACATGCGCAAAAGAGGACTGAGATTTTATTCGTCAATGTACCGAAAAATACTTGTTCAGGACCTGAAGAGCAAGATGAGCTACCGTGCGGATTTCGTCATCTCGACATTCGGCATGATAATGACCAATCTGTCAGGTTTTGTCACTTTTATGATCCTGTTCCACAACTTCCCGGAGATCAACGGCTGGGACTACCATCACATGCTGTTCCTGTACGGCTTCTCGCTGGTCGCACTGACACCCGTGCAGTGTTTCTTCGATAACAACTGGAATCTGCGTTTCATGGTCCAGAGCGGTGACTTCATAAAGTACTGTTTCAGACCGGTCAACGTGTTCTTCTACTTCATATCGGAAGTGTTCGATGTAAAGGGTCTTGGCCAGCTTGCTTTCGGTATCGGAACCATAGTTTATGCATGGATCAGGATCGGCATTCCGGTAACGCCTTTAGTTATCCTGAAGCTCATTTTGTATTTGCTTACAGCATCGCTTTTTATGATCGCACTCATGAACTTCGCTGCAGCCACATGTTTCTGGATCAAGGGCTCCGGCTACGTAATGGTCATCATGTTCCGCTTCAAGGATTTTGCAAAATATCCTTCCAGCATTTTCCAGGGCATATTCAAGGTGATCTTCACGTTCATCATCCCGATCGCGTTCATCGCATACTATCCGAGCCTTGTTATCCTGACTCCGGATAACGTGCCGCTGCTCTCATGGATCGCGCCTCTATTCGGACTTGTGTTCTTCTACTTAAGCTACAAGTTCTGGATGTTAGGCGTACGCAAATATGACTTTACTGGATCATAATTATATAAGGAGGAATTGAAAATGAACGACCTGGTAATGATAATCAAAAACGCAGTTGTACCTAACTTCATCAACATAAGAACATCCATAAAGACATACGACAGAGATGCCATTATCTGCGGCGCGCCATGCTGGCGCTGGGTCTACCACGCGCTTCACTCCGCAGACAAGTGGTTCATCAACCCCAATGTCTATGAAGAGCATTCTTTCCACGAGGAAGGAATGGACAACCCCGATAATCCGACATCCGTCGTGCTCTCTGACGAGCAGCTTCTTGAGTATCTCGATCACGTCGAGAAGAAGACTTTGTCTTACCTCGATTTGCTCACGGATGACATGCTCTATGAACATCCCGAGAACTGCCGCTTCACGAGAATGGAACTCGTTCTCCGCCAGTTCCGCCATCTGCCTTTTCACACGGGCATGTTAAACGGCCAGACTGCACTTGCTACAGGCTCATTTCCGGTCTGGGTATCTGATGCGGACAAATTTATCGACGACGGCATATTCTTCGGCCGTTACCGCGAAGGACAGACAAAGATCTGATCCTTCCGGATTTCTGAACACCCTCTTTAATGGAAATTTACCTACTAAAATGCGATTTTTCGATTTTAGTAGGTAAGGGGGAGGGGGTATATAGCCCCTAATTTGTCTGTTTTGAGCTCGAAAAGCGGTTCTCTGGACTGTTATCTTGGTTTCTCCGTGCCCGAAAAGGCCTTTCGGGCTCTAAAAAGCGTTTTTCAAGTGGATATGGGAATAGAAATTACCTACTAAATTTCGATTTTTCGATTTTAGTAGGTAAATTTTTGATTTTGAAAATTCGCATACCCCCTGGGGGTATATAGTCAGGTGCGTGTTGAAAGAGTTTAAATCAGCCGGCCACCCTCGAAAATCCTCCCCCTTTGACAAACCGTTTCCCCTGTACTAAAATGACACCAAGTCATTTTTACAAAGGCGCAGAACAAGATGCTGCGCAATGCGGAGGAAAACATGCCCAAAGTCAGCGAAGAATACTACAAGAATAAGCGCAAAGAGATAGTCGATGCGGCATACCGCGTGTGCACCAGAAAGCCGATCTCATCTGTTGAGATGAAGGACATCATAGAGGAGACGGGCTTTTCGCACGGGGTCGTATACAGGTATTACAAAGATCTCGATGAAGTCTTGAAGGACCTCGTAATCACGATCAATGAGAATAATAAAATCGACGATAAACTCGATGCGATTTTGAGCAGGGCGAAGACGGACAAATGGGAGAAGACCATTTACGAGATCTGTGCAATGCAGGCTGACTACATGAAGGAAGTCGGAACGGATCTTCTTAAGGTATCGATCTACAGCGACATGCTCGCGATGACTGACCCTGAAAGAGCGATGAGCATCGCGCAAAGGCTCGGAAAAGATGAGCAGAGCCCGCTTCTCTATGCGACGGTGGCAACTGAAAAGTTTTTAAAAGACGTTGTAAAACACAACAAGCTCAAACCCGCATCATCAATCGATGAGATCATTCAGTTCATGATCGTTAATTACCATGGCATCCAGACGGGATACGTGCTCTCGGAATGCTTTAAGGTTCCGCATATTGAAGGCAAGTACAAGCCTGAAGACATGTTTAAAAATCTCGCGAAGTCCGTGATCCTTATGATGGGCGGAAAAGCATAAGAAAAAGGTATAAGAAAAGATCAAAAAAGGAATAAAAGGAAGGTATTAGGAAATGGTTTTCCACACATACGGGAATAAGGAAAACAGTGCAGTGATATTCATCCACGGAATGTTCACGCCGTATAGCATCTGGAACAAGGCGGTACAGGAATACGCAGGCGAACATTATGTGATCGTGCCGGAATTAGACGGTCACACAGAAGATGAGGCGAGCACGTTCATTAGTGTTGATGACGAGGTGAAAAAGATAGGAGAATTTATCAGCAGCGAACTGAACGGGAAAGTGTATCTTTTAGCAGGGCTGTCGATGGGCGGAAGGATCGTATCTGAACTTGCAAAAAGCACTGCCATAAAAATCGAAAATCTCGTTATAGACGGCGCGCCGCTCATGAAGGTAAATGGTCTTTTCAAAGGCATAATGAAGAGCAATTACAAGAGCATCTTAAGCAAATCAAAAGCGCGTGACCCGAAAATAAAAGCATCTTTTGAGGTAAATTGTCTCCCCGGAGAATACTGGGAAGAATTCCTGAAGATCGCAGACAATATGAACGTTGAGACAATAGACAACATTATCGATACTGTATTCAAGCCGTTTGAATTCATTAAGTATCCGGACGACATGAGGATACTTTTCATGCATGGCACAAAGGGAAATGAATGTGTCTCAAAAAAAGGCGCGCTTAAGTTGAAAGAGTTAAATCCCAAGATGGAGATAAGAAGTTTTGAAGGTCTCGCGCATGCTGAACTTGCGTGCTTTAAACCGGAACAATGGATAAGGGAAATAAGGGAGTTCACAAAGTGATCGATTACATCAGAGAAAACTTAAGTTATTATCCGATCTACTTCAGGCTTCTTTTCAAAACGAAGAAGGAATTTACACCTGAACGCGTGGATTACGGGACAGATAAAGAACAGTATTTTCTGTACTATGAGCCGAAGGAAAGAGTGAGTGACAAGATAGTCATATGGATTCACGGCGGCGGCTGGAATGCGGGAAATCCCAAGTTCTTTGACTACGTCGGACAGTATATGGCAAGGGCAGGATACCGCTTCGTCTCAATAGGTTACAGACTGTCGCCGAAAAATAAATATCCGGCGCAGATTATAGATGTCTGCAACGCTTATAATGCGGCAATAAAATATCTGAATGACAAGGGGATCGACACATCGAAAGTGATCGTATCCGGACCTTCTGCGGGCGCGCATCTTTCATCTATTCTCTGCTACAGCAAAAAGGTTCAGGACGAGTATAAAGTCGATGTCTCAAACGTCATCGGATACATAGGTGTCGGAGGTCCGTACAGCTTCAGAAAGAGCCAGTCGATGACACTTAAGATGCTCCTGGGAATGCTCTTTGCAAAGGGCTATGACCGCACGGAAGCTGAGCCCTGGTCGCTCATGACAAAGAATCACATTCCGATGCTGCTTATCCAGAGCAGGCACGACGGTCTTCTTGAATTTGAGTGCGCGGAAGATCTTGCCGGCAAGGCGGAGATAGTCGGCAACAGCTGTGAGCTCTATGAGGTCGAAGATAAGAGAAATACGCATTCGTGGTATACGGCGGGTTATTTTCTTTTCGAGCGCAACGAGAGCAAAACGCTCGATAAGTATATGACGTGGATCGAAAACGCCTGAATAAAGTAAAGGTTTTGTCTAAGAAAATTAACACTGAGTAAACACCTGCAAAATCTCTGTGATGTAAGATGAAAAATATCCTACAGAACCGGGGAACATTATGATCTCATTTCTTGTTGCATTGCTCGTGCTTCTCATAGGCTTTTTTACCTATGGAAAAGTGGTCGAAAAGATCTTCGGACCGGATGACCGCAAGACTCCCGCCATTGAGATTAATGACGGTGTTGACTGCGTGCCTGTGAAGACATGGAAAGCACTTCTTATCCAGCTTCTGAATATAGCAGGAACGGGACCTATCTTTGGCGCGCTAATGGGTGCATGCTTCGGACCGGTCGTATTCTTATGGATAGTATTTGGTTCTATCCTGGGAGGCGCAGTTCATGACTACATGAGCGGCATGATCTCCGAGCGTCACGGCGGCGCATCTATCGCCGAACTTTCCGGAATCTATCTCGGAAAACCCGCACTATATTTAATGAGAATATTCTCGATCCTTCTGCTCCTTTTAACCGGAACGGTCTTCGTAAATTCTCCTGCTTCGCTCATTGCAAGACTCACGCCCGCTTCACTTGGCGAGACGTTCTGGATAATCGTTATCCTCATCTACTATATCGCGGCGACGCTCCTTCCGATCGACAAGGTGATCGGCAAGCTCTATCCCATATTCGGAGTCATCCTGATCGTTATGGCCGTAAGCATTGCGGGCGCTATGATATTCCTTCCGCAGTACACGATCCCTGAGATCTCTTTAGAAAATCTCCACCCCGATAATCTGCCTGTCTGGCCGTTCATGTTCATCACGGTTGCGTGCGGCGCGATATCAGGATTCCACGCAACGCAGTCGCCCATGATGGCCAAGTGCATAAAGTCCGAAAAGAACGGCAGGACCGTCTTTTACGGCGCCATGATAATCGAGGCCGTAATCGCTCTTGTATGGGCTGCAGCAGGTGTTGCTTTCTACGGCGGTACACAGATGCTGGGTGATGCTTTGTCAAACATCGGACAGTCCGGAACAGTATATGAGATCAGCCAGACAATGCTGGGGCAGGTCGGCGGAATCCTTGCGATCATCGGTGTGGTCGTATGCCCGATCACATCAGGCGACACTGCATTCAGAAGTGCAAGACTTATCCTCGCCGAATGGACAAAGCTCGATCAGAAGAAGATCCGCAACAGACTTCTTATCACGATACCGCTCCTGGCTGTCGGCGCTGTTCTCACGCAGCTCGATTTCAATGTCCTCTGGAGATACTTCTCGTGGAGCAACCAGACTCTTGCGATGATCTCGCTCTGGGTTGCGACCGCATATCTTTTAAAGACGAACAGGAGCCGTTTTGCAAGCATTATAACGGCCATTCCCGCAACGTTCATGAGTGCTGTCAGCCTTACTTATATTCTCATGGCACCTGAAGGATTCAAGCTCTCTTCGGCTGTCGGATACACTTCGGGCATAATTTTTGCAATTACATTGTTTGCTGTATACTTGGTGAAGTGCGCAAAAACTAAAAGCGCAAAAGTGCAATAATCAGGATAATAGCATTCGATTAAATATGGATTTAAGAGGTAAAGAATATGTCTAAATCATCCCGTAATCTGGGAGCGGTCCTCGCCGTTCTTGTGCTGGGACTGCTTATCGCCGGTTTGGTCTTCGTAGTCGTAACTGTCTATAGAGATCCGATGCAGGCAGAACAGACAAGTGTTGCAACCGAAGTATCCGGCTCTGCTCCCGCAGTTACCGAAACATCCGAGACGGTGCCTGAAGAACCCACAAGGATCGCTCTTTTCGAGACATCGGATATTCACGGATATCTCATTGATACTACAAGCGGGGATCCTACGGAATTCCAGTACAGAATGGCTCACATCTCCAAGGTCGTTAACGATGCAAGGGCATCCAAGGATATAGACGACGTCATCTTAGTTGACGGCGGCGATATCTATCAGGGTTCACCTTTGTCCAATCTCACCGACGGCGCCGCACTCAGAGCTGCCATCGACATTATGGATTACGATGCTGTAACTCTGGGCAATCACGAATTTGACTGGGATGTCGAAGAGTATGCTGCAGATACTTTCTGCACGGTACCCGCATATGAACTCGGTGAGTTTTCGGGAGATCCCGATACACCTGTAATTGCAGCAAATCTCTGCTATTCAAATAACCACTCGAGAACACTTTTTACGAAGGATTATGTCATCGTCGAAAAGGCCGGCTACCGCATTGCGCTTATCGGTTACATCCCTGATTACTCCGACGAGATCATGACATCCAAGATCGCACCTTATGAGATCCACGATGATTTTGAGGAATTTGAAGCAAGGATCAAAGATATCAACGAGGGCGAAAAGCCTGACGTCACGATTGTCATTGCCCATCAGAACCCTGTTCTTGTTGCCGATGCGTTAAGCCACGAGGACGTGGATGTTGTCTGCGGCGGTCACGAACACGCCGGTATTGCAGGTGTAGCAGATAACGGCATCCCGTACATCCAGGCACTTAACTATGCTCAGGGATATGCAAGCGCAGTTATCGTTATCGACAGCGAAGGCAATGTCACGGTCGAAGATCCTTCCTACACATCGATCATTGAAGAACCCGAGAAGCTCTACGACACATTAGGCAATGCAAGTGAGTTTGATCCCGAGATCCTCAAGCTTTCACACGCTGCCTGGGATTCGATCAGCGACGGTCTGAACGAGGCATTGGGATATATCGATTCCACCGTCGAGAAGAAGGGCTACATCGATGATAAGACCACTACCGGCGGCAACTTCATCACAGGTCTCATGCTCGAATACACAAGAGACGAAGGCGTAGTCGCTGCATTCTTTAACAGGAACGGAGTAAGAGCAGACTTTGTCGTTCCTGAAGGCGGAATCTTTGAGATCTCCGTGGGAGATGTATATGCCATCAGTCCGTTCAATAATTACTGGCTCATCTATGATCTCTCCGGAGAAGAACTGGCCAAGCTAATTGTAGACGGTTATATGGAATCGAATTACGGTGACCAGGTTTCCGGTCTTACATATGAATACTATAATCACGGCACCGCAGAGGAGCCTGATATCGAGATCGCAAGCATCACTTTGGATGACGGCACCAAAGTTGACATTCACGGCACTGATCCTGTCTACAGGGTCTGCGTTACAAACTACAGCGCAACACAGCCGGATTCTGTTTTCGAAGGCAAGACACCGCTTCATGCTGAAGCTGATTCACCCATAGACAATCAGGCGATAATAGAGCTTCTCCGTGAAAGACGTGACAGTGGCAATATCCATATTCCCACAGACAACAATGCAAGAGGCACTTGCCTCAACGCTGATGAGGTTGCTGCTGCAGGAGAAAATGACGATACCACCGGGACAACAGAAACCACGGAAACAACGGCTGAGACTACGGCCGAAGCAGCCTGATCTTTTTGAAGATAAAACAACGGGTTGTCTCAATATGAGACAACCCGTTTCATTTTGTTTTCATCAGATTTTATAAAGGTTTTTGCAGCATCAGGCAAGCTTATAAACTTTATCGAGGGACTTAAGTGTTACGCCTTTCGGATTGTTGACCATCATTCCGTTCTTGAAAAGAGCCGTTGAGATATCAACTACAGTGCTGCCTTCTTTATTCTGAACTTCAATCAGTGTGTATTTGTCGAATTCCATGATCTGAATATAGACATCGCCGGTGTAATAGACATCCATCTTTTTAAGATACTTTATGAGTTTATCGGTATTGTAAAGTTCAGTGTCGTAGCCGCTTTCGGTATAGGACCACTTGGTTACGTTGCTGGATTTTGCATCAACGTTGTATATGTATGTCGTATAGTTGACTGCCATGTAGTCGCTGTTTTTTAAGATAAGATTTCTGTAACGGTCTTCCTGTATTTCATTGACTGTATTTCCGTCGATCTCGAAATATGCTCTGTAAGCCGCTACTAATCCGTTGTCTTCACCGGCAGTCAATACATAAGAAGGTTTGCCCGATGTTCCGCATGAAACAGTCAGCAGACAAACTATGGAAATAACTGTGATAAGACCTGTGATCTTCCTGATCCTTGCACCCATGATGATTCTCCCCGTTAATCAAAAGTAAATGTATCGAATACTGCTCTTTGCGTGTTGTCGTCTGACAGGAATTCAAAATAAACAGCGTGCTTTCCCGTGACCTTTCCGGAAAGATCCAGAACGAGTTCTACGGAGTCTGCTTCTGCTTTCTTATCAGCAATAACAGTACCGTTATAAGAATCCAGTCTGATCTTTATTCCGTAGCATGCAGGGAAGCTTCCCCTGACAGTAGCTTTTGAAGCTCCTTCTGAACCGAAGTTAATGTACTTGAATCCGATCGTCGCACCATTCTGGATGTCAACAACAGGCGAAGAATCGCCTTCGTAAACAGGCTGTATATGAGCAACTCTCACGTCCTTGTTAGTACCTTCGGCATTGTCCTGATACATTGCCTTGCCGTTGCCGTCGTACATGTGGCATGTGTAACCTGCGGAGATGATCGAATAAGCATCGAGTCCGTCGCTGTTAAAGCCCTGTGAAGTCATATCGACAACATCGGATCTGACAGGCTCACCGTTCTCGTATTCGATCTTTCCGATGAAGATCTTTCCGTTCTTATCAAGTGCGACATCAACGGGTTCAACCATTGCCTGTCTTGAGAACTCATTGCATCCGGTCTGCCTGTGATAGAAGATGTACCACTGGTCCTTGATCTTCATCAGCGAGCCGTGATTGTTGCCCCACTGATATGTCATGATGCCGTTGCCGTCATCCCCTTCGATTATCTCTCCGCCGTTGAAGCTGATATCGCCGCCCATCTTGAAATCACCAAGAGGCGAATCGCACCACTTGTAGCTGAGGAAACCGTTGTTGCTTCCGAATACGCCAAGCTCCGGTTTCGGATATTCGTAACGTTTTGAATAAACGAGAACATACTTGCCGTTAACTTTTCTCGGGCTTGAAGCTTCAAAAAAACCGTCCTCGGGAATAACATGTCCGTCATCTTCCTTGATCCAAAAAGGCTTTGAATGACCGATCAGGTGAGGCCTTACAGTCTCCTTCTTGAGAGTTACCATGTCGTCATTCATCTCGCCTGCATAAGATTCGCAGAATCCCCAGTATGCGTACACTCTGCCGTCATCGTCAACCAGGATGCCGGGATCGAAACCGAGTTCAGTCTTAACGGGATTTGTAAAAGGACCCCACGGAGTTTTCGATGTTGCCATCATGATCACCGAACCCTTGGACTCAGCCGCATACATATAGAAAGTGTCACCCTTCTGAACAACATCAGGTGCATAGAGTACGCCGCCGTCTGTCGCCCTGTAGCACTCACCGTGACATGTCCAGTTCGTCAGGTCATCCACCGGAGCCGACCAGACTACATAATCGTATCCGCAATACTCGGTCTTCAAAACATCATGTGATCCGTACAGATAGATCCTTGTCTCGCCGTTATATGTAAAAACGCGCGGCTCGCCGTCCGGAATATGCTCCCACAAAGGCATATAAGGGTTCGCACCCCTGATTATTTTCTTTTCCATGGTAATCCCTCTCTTTTACAGATACCATATGCTACAACATTCTACGCGCACATGTAAATAAAAATTGACGGGTTATTCGCAGTCTTTGCACATTTTTGTTGTTTTGTCGTGCCAATATGGTTTTCCCCTGCCTTGCCGATACAGATTTCCCCTGCCTTGCCGATACAGATTTCCCCTGCCTTGCCGATACAGATTTCCTCTGCCTTGCCGATACAGATTTTTACGCCGGCCGAAAATGAGACCGGTCTCAATCTTGCCCGAAAGTATTGAAGTTTGAATGCCGGCCGCTAGGATTGAAGTCAAAAGCCCTCGAAAAAAGCGAGCTACATGTTATTTCGCAGAAACAGTGCTTTTTACCCGTAGGTTTAGCCGATTGTTGATTGCTAAGACGCAAAACCTACATGCCAATTTATTAGTATTTGAAATTTTGCATGTAGGCTCTGCTGATTTGACCGTGAAAAAAGGAAAAAACTACGGGTATAAATCCGAAAAATCCGTTTTTGACATGTAGGTGTAGATTCCAGGCCAGATGTGGAGGTTTAAAGATGTTTGAAACAGTCTTGTTGATAGAAGAAATGAAAAAATTGAAAGCCGTAACCGAAGAAAGAATACGAAGAATCGAAAGCCGCGTGGAAGGCGCGCCGGAAGGTTGCTTGCAGCTGACAAAAAAGTGGAATCAATATCAGTATTATCAAAAGACCGGAAAAAGCGGCCGTCATGGCATCTATATTCCGCGGAAGGAACAGTCAACCGCTGTTGCTCTGGCCCAGAAAGCCTACGACCTTAAGCTGATCAAAGAACTTGAAAAACAGCGCAAGGCGGTCGAGAGATTTCTGGAAGAGTACGATCCTGATGCGGCAAAAAGAGTATATGAGGTTTTGAGTGAGCCGAGAAAACAGCTGGTGAAGCCGCTTTTTATGAGTGATGAGGAGTTTGTCAGGGCTTGGCAGAGTGTACCTTATCAACACCTGGGATTCGATAAGAATGAACCGGAATACTTTACGGCGCGGGGTGAGCGTGTAAGATCGAAGTCTGAAATACTGATTGCCGATGCGCTGTACAGAAACAATATACCGTACCGCTATGAATTCCCGGTTTATCACAATGGGGTGGTGATGGCGGCACCGGATTTTAACTGCCTGAATGTAAGGCTCCGCGAAGAGTACTATTGGGAGCATCTTGGCATGATGGGCAATGAGAATTATGCTGACAGGAACGTAAAAAAGATCGAGAAGTATACGCTTGCCGGTGACTTTGATGAGACGAGACTGATCCTGACAATGGAGACGGACAAAAAGCCGCTCAATACCAGAGTGATCGAAGAGAAGATAAGGCGGTATCTGTTGTGATAAGCGGTTGTGACGGGAGAATTAAGGACAGCAAAAAGTTAGAATGTGCTAACCTGCAACAATATGCTCATTTATATAAATAGTTAGTTTGTACTAACTGTCAATATCTCCCAAAGAAGCCTGAGTCTATAATAATGTCGAAATAAGATATATTCGGTTATCTGCTTAAGGGGCGGAGCCAGTGCAAAACGGCTTTATTCAGCAGAGATGACCGGCAGGGAGCTTTTTATGACATTAAAGGAACTCAAGGCAGGGGAGAGCTGCAGAGTTGAGAAGGTTGGCGGAGAAGGGGCGCTGCGTCAGCATTTTCTGGATATGGGCATCATTCCGGGTGCCGTGATCACGATCGTAAAGTTTGCACCGATGGGGGATCCCGTCGAAGTCAGGATACATGGTTATGAACTGTCGTTAAGACTTGACGATGCCGAGAAGATTGCAGTCACAAAACTTGAGTTAAAGGCTGAAGATACGGCGAAAGAAAAGCGCAAGGACAAGACAAATGTTGCGCACCCGAATCTAGGTGAGCCGGGTATCCACCACGATAAAAAACACGAGAATCCGCTGCCGGACGGTCACGTCCTTTCTTTCGCGCTGGTAGGCAACCAGAACAGCGGAAAGACAACACTTTTCAACAGGCTTACGGGTTCAAACCAGCATGTCGGTAATTTCCCCGGCGTTACTGTCGATAAAAAAGACGGCGCGATAATCGGCCATCCGGATACAGTGATCACGGATCTTCCGGGCATTTATTCGATGTCGCCCTATTCCAAAGAGGAGATAGTATCGAGAGACTTTGTCCTCGACAGTAAGCCTGATGCGATAATCAATATCGTTGATTCCACGAATATCGAACGCAACCTGTATCTGACGATGCAGCTTCTTGAGACCGACAGACCGGTCGTAGTGGCTCTTAACATGATGGACGAGCTGACAGGCAACGGGGGTTCTGTTGATATCAACCTGATGGAACAGATCCTGGGCGTGCCGGTCGTTCCGATCAGCGCTGCGAAGAATCAGGGTATCGATGAGCTCATCACACATGCGATCCATATTGCCAAGTATTGCGAAAAGCCTATCGAGCAGGACTTCTGCTCACCTGACAGTCCCGTACACAGTTCGATCCACGCCGTTGAACATCTCATCGAAGAGAAGGCGAAGACGCAGGGACTCCCGTTAAGATTTGCGGCATGCAAGGCACTTGAAGGCGACGAGCTGATCTTAAATCAGCTGGACCTCGATGACAACGAAAAAGATCTTCTTGAACATATCAGAGTCAAAGTCGAGAAGAAGTCGGGTTTGGATCCCGCTGCTGCCGTTGCAGATATGCGTTTTGCATACATAATGCAGCTGACAAAGCAGTGCGTGACAAAGCCCGTTCAGAACAGGGAACGTGAAAGAAGCGAGAAGGTAGACAAGGTCCTAACGGGCAAATTCTCGGCTATCCCGATCTTTATCGTGATCATGGGCCTGGTGTTTTTCCTGACTTTCAATGTTATCGGCGCTTTCTTCCAGTGGCTTCTGGAACTTGGTATCGGATTCCTTACCAATGTGACCGAACAGGCGCTCACGAATGCCCATGTTAATGATGTTATCCACAGCCTCATCATCGACGGTATCTTCGAAGGTGTCGGAAGCGTTCTGAGCTTCCTGCCGATCGTCGTTGTAATGTTCTTCTTCCTGTCGCTTCTGGAAGACAGCGGATATATCGCGAGGATCGCATTCTTCATGGATAAGATCCTCAGAAAGATCGGACTTTCGGGAAGGTCTATCGTACCGCTCCTGATAGGCTTCGGATGCACGGTTCCCGCAGTCATGTCGACGAGGACATTGCCTTCCGACAGAGACCGTAAGATGACGATACTTCTGACACCGTTCATGAGCTGCACGGCCAAGCTTCCGATCTATGCATTTTTCGTAAGTTCTTTCTTCCCCGGCAAAGGCGGACTCATCATGATCGGGCTTTATCTCCTGAGCATCATAGTCGGCATCCTTATCGCATTCGTCTATAAGAAAGTGCTTTTCAAGGGCGAAGCAGCACCTTTCGTAATGGAGCTTCCGAATTACAGACTTCCGAGTCTCAGATCTACGCTCCAGCTCATGTGGGAGAAGGCAAAAGATTTCCTGCAGAAGGCTTTCTCGGTCATACTCATTGCGACTGTCGTTGTATGGTTCCTCAAGAGCTTTGATACAAGATTTAACCTTGTCAGTGATTCTTCAAAGAGCATCATTGCCCTGATATCGGGATTCATCGCACCTGTCATGAAGCCTTTGGGACTTGGCGACTGGCGTATCACGACATCTCTTATCAGCGGCTTCATGGCAAAAGAAAGTGTTGTGTCAGTACTTGAAGTTCTCTTTGGCGCGGAAGGCGGTATCGGTTCTGTTCTGGGCACAGTTGAAGCCGCAACACTTCTTATATTCAGCCTTCTTTATACACCCTGTGTCGCAGCTATCGCATCCGTAAGGCGTGAGCTCGGATGGAAGTGGTCCTTAGTAGTTGTCGTATGGCAGTGCGTTCTTGCGTGGATCGTAAGCTTCCTTTTCAGGATCATCATTCTGGCATGCACGGGGGCGCTTATATGAGACCTGTCGATTTCATTCTGATAGCAGTCATAGCAGCGGTATTGACGGGAGCAGTCATACTTGCCGTCAGGCGCAAAAAGACGAGTCCCTGCTGCGGCAACTGTGCCGAATGCATGAAGAAGAACGGCATGGGCGGATGCGGTATGGCACAGCGAAAATAACTCATAACGAATACGGGGGCACCAGGTAAGGAAGGCGCCCCCGTTTTATATTCGATTGACTGATCAGGATATTTTCTGTTTTGTTTCCGTGCGGCAGATGTCTGTCATCAGCGCGGATGTCGTTGCCTTGTGCTTGATCGGTTTCCATCCCGGATTTACGAAGATCGCCGTGAAAGCAACAGGAATGTATGTGAGCATAAAGAGCGGGAATGTGAAGATCGAGAAGATCTTTCTTGCCACACCGGCGTGGATGTTCTTCCATTCCGTGACGGTCGTGATTCCGCCTAAAACAACGAGGAGCGCACATGCATTGAAGATAGTCTCACACATTGACCAGAGCGCGATCGTGATGTCGCCGCCCGTTGCCGCGCCGATGATGCCGTATGCAAGATTGCAGACGATCGATGTCGCGGTAAGGAAGAATGCAGGCATGATGTTCATGGCCATGTCGAATGCCGCGAAATTACCATGGAAAGTCTCACGTGTGAGGGCCTTGCCGTAGTGATGGAAGACCTGGAAGTAGCCTCTTGCCCAGCGCATGCGCTGTCTGAAAGACTGTCTTAAAGACGTGGGCTGTTCGTCATAGAAAACGGCACTTCTGCAGAATGCGATCTTACGGCCTTTGCAGACGCGGTTGATCGTGAATTCGATGTCTTCTGTAAGAAGGTGGAAAGGCCATCCGCCGATATCCTTTAGAACTTCATTCGAGAAGAAGAATCCCGTGCCCGAAATAGCTGCGGAAGAGCCAAGTTTGCAGCGGGCGTAATTGAGATACATGGATTCTCTTAAGAACCAGAGACCGTAGCCGGAGCTGATCCAGTTATCACCGTAGTTTTTGGTGTCACGGTAAGATGTGATCGCTTCATTGCCTTCGAGGTGGCACTTGTGCATTTCCTCGATGTAATCAGGTGCAAGGATATTGTCGGCATCGAAAACGAAATAGCCGTCAAATCCGGAAGGAAAATCCTTTTTGATCTCACCGAGAAGAGCCTCCATCGCATAACCCTTGCCGATCTTGTCATGGGATCTTCTGGTATAGGCGATGGCACCGTGACTGATTGCAACACTATATGTGTTGTCGGTGCAGTTGTCAGCCATTACGAATGTTGTTATTCCACCCTTATATGTCTGGTTTGCGATGCTGTCTATGAGTTCGCCGATTACATTTTCCTCGTTTCTGGCGCAGATGAGAACAGCATAGTTCTTGAGGTTTCTGTTGCAGAGTTCGCTGTCGGATGTGCTGCAGGCTTTTTTAGCCTTCTTTTCGCGGTGCTGCATCCAGAGCGATACCGGTACGTAAAAGAACTGATATGAGTAACATACGGCGAAGATGGCCGTGATGATGAAATTGATGATCCTGATTGTTTCCATAGTTTTTATTCTCCCGGCACCCATTATTGCACAAATAGATTTAAATAGTTGCGGCAAATACCTTAAGATTTTATTAAAATTCAGGCAAATCCTGCAAGACAACCAAAGTTTAGGAAAAACAGGGTATCTTCTCCATTTGATCTGCTTACGAAGGTCTTACATGTTTGTCACATTTAAAGATGAGACTATAATAAGAGTCAAAAGAGGTGCAAAATGGCTTTTCAGATAGTTCGAAATGACATTACGAAGATCAGTGCTGATGCTATCGTAAACACTGCCAATCCCGAGCCCGTCTATTCGGACGGAACAGACAGTGCGGTATATAATGCCGCAGGAGCGGAGAAGCTTCTTGAAGAGCGCAGAAAGATAGGCCGCATCGCTGAAGGCGAAGTGGCTGTAACGCCTGCTTTTGACCTTCAGGCAAAGTACATTTTCCATACGGTAGGTCCCATCTGGCAGGGCGGTGACCATGGCGAAAAAGAGACTGTCAGAAAGTGTTATCAGAACTGTCTTAACAAGGCAGCAGAGCTGGAAATCGAGAGTATCGCTTTCCCGCTTCTTGCAACCGGTACATACGGCTTTCCGAAGCCTGATGCCCTCCTGATCGCGACATCAGTTTTCAGCAGTTTTCTTGCAGATCACGAGATGGATATCACACTCGTAGTTTTCGACAGCGAATCTTTCAGATTATCAGACAAGATCTTTGCCGGTGTTGACCGTTTTATCGATGAGAAATATGTCGAGGAAAGGATCGAAGAAGAGTATCCCCAAGCTGTCATGGAAGACAGAATGGAGATGCCTCAGTTTGAAATATGCGACGAAGAATCAGAAGAGTCACATCATGAAAAGCGGTCCCGCAAAGAGCGTTTAAGACGTGAGCGGAGAGGCTTTTTCGAATCCGGCAAAAATGCAATGATGGCAGAGTCTCAGGCAGCCATGTGCGCCGGTGCCCAACCATTAGCAAAATCTTCACAGAGATCACTCGATGATGTTGTTAAGAATGTCGGCGAGACATGGCAGGAGAGCCTGCTCAGACTTATCATCGAAAAAGGTTATTCGGACACTGAAGTTTACAAGCGCGCAAATGTAGACAGAAAGCTTTTCTCAAAGATAAGAAGCAACAGGGATTATCAGCCCAAAAAGAATACCGCGGTGGCTTTTGCGCTGGCGCTCCGCCTTAATCTGGACGAGACCAGGGATTTCTTAAGACGTGCGGGCTATGCCTTCTCGCCATCGAGCAAGTTCGATCTTATCATCGAGTACTCGATAGACCACGGTGTATATGACCTGATGCTCATTAACGGAGCGCTTTTCGACCACGACCAGCCGCAGCTCGGCGCATAATGAAAATGTCGCCTGCGAAGCGACCACTGACCCCTCATAAGATCCTATACTGAACTCACGATAAGACATTCGCAAAGGAATAGCGATAGAAAGTGAGGAAAGTAAAATGAAAAAAGGTTTAACGGAAATCGTATTTATCCTGGACAGAAGCGGCTCGATGAGCGGACTTGAAAGCGACACGATCGGAGGCTACAACTCCATGATCGAAAAGCAGAAAAAAGAAGAAGGAGAGGCATTGATCTCAACAGTTCTTTTTGACGGGCAGACAGATGTGCTCCACGACAGAGTTTCTCTCGATAAGATCAGTCCCATCACGGAAAAAGAATACTATGTAAGAGGTTCGACAGCTCTTTTGGATGCGGTAGGCGGCGCGATCCATCACATCGGAAATGTTCATAAGTACGCAAGAGAAGAAGATGTTCCGGAAAAGACCCTCTTCATCATCACGACTGACGGCATGGAGAATTCCAGCAGACAGTATTCCTATGACAAGGTCAAAAAGATGATCGAGAAACAGAAGGAAAAGTATCACTGGGAATTCATCTTCCTCGGCGCAAACATCGATGCAGTAAGCGTTGCGGACAGGTTCGGCGTTGACAGACAGCATGCAGTCAGGTACGAATGCGACAGCGCAGGAACGGCTCTCAACTTCAAGGTAATGAACAAGATGGTCTCCTGCGCAAGGGGCGCCAAGAGTGCGAAGGCAATGAACGAAGCTTTCTGTTCAGAAGAGATGCTCGATGAGGTCCGTGAAGATTATAAGAGAAGACATAAGTAAGTATCAGAAATCCCTGTCAAATAAACTGTTCGATTATTGGCCGCAAAAAAGGTTTTACAATGCAATATAATTAGCCCATATAGATTTGCAGAACACCGAAAGGAGATTTAGCTTATGAATGAGATTAAGTGCCCCAAGTGCGGCGAAGTGTTTAAAGTAGATGAATCCGGTTATGCCCAGCTTCTGAGCCAGGTAAGAGATGAAGCATTTGAAGAGGAGCTCCATAAGCGTGCCAGAGAGCTGGAGGAAAGAAGCAAGGACAATCTTAAGATTGCCCAGATGGAGCAGGAGAAGTCCTTTGCCGAAGTGCTGAGTGACAGGGACAAGGTCCTCAGCAGCAAGGAGATGGAGATTGAGCAGCTCAAGAACAGGCTCGCTATGAACGACAGCGAGAAGAAGCTTGCGATTACCGAAGCTCTGCACGACAAGGACAAGGAGATTGCCGACAGGGATGCCGAGATTATCAGGCTGAAGAGCCAGATTTCCAGCCAGAAGACCGAGAGCGAACTCAAGGCGAAGAACATCGAAGAGAACTACAGGAACCAGCTCAAGGTCAAGGACGAACAGATTGAATACTACAAGGATTTCAAGGCACGCCAGTCCACGAAGATGGTCGGTGAGAGTCTCGAGCAGCACTGCCAGAACCAGTTCAACACAATCCGTATGACAGCCTTCCCGAATGCATATTTTGAGAAGGACAATGAAGTGAGCGGTTCCGGAAGCAAGGGCGATTTTATCTTCAGGGAGAAGGATCCTGAAGGCATTGAATTCATCTCGATTATGTTCGAGATGAAGAATGAGATGGACACGACTTCCACCAAGCACAAGAATGAGGATTTCTTCAAGGAACTCGATAAGGACAGGAAGGAGAAGGGTTGTGAATATGCAGTGCTCGTATCTCTTCTTGAACCCGACAGCGAGCTCTACAACAGCGGTATTGTCGATGTTTCCTACAAGTACCCGAAGATGTATGTGATAAGACCCCAGTTCTTCATTCCTATGATTACCCTTCTCAGGAATGCTGCTCTCAATTCTCTCCAGTACCAGAGGGAACTTCAGGTAGTCAAGAACCAGCAGCTCGACCTTGTTAACTTCGAGAGCAATATGCAGGACTTCAAGGATGCTTTCGGCAAGAATTACAGAATTGCCTCCGACAAGTTCCAGACGGCAATCGAGGAGATTGACAAGACAATCGAACATCTCGAGAAGGTCAAGAAGAACCTCCTGTCTTCCGAGAACAATCTCAGACTTGCGAACAACAAGGCCGAGGACCTGAGCATCAAGAAGCTCACCAAGAATGCCCCTTCAGTCAAGAAGATGTTCGATGAGCTTTCCAGTGGTGAAGACAGTATTGACGGACTTACCGGCGGTGATGAATAAACCGTATTAAAGATTCGGATTATCCGGCTGGGATGTCTCAAATTGATGAGACATCCCTTTATTTATAATGCGAAGTAAAAATACATAGAGTATAATTATCACGATGAAGATCTCTAGAAACAGAATCCTGGTTACTGTTTTGGCGGGCATAGTGCTCGTTCTTTTTTTCGCGACAGTAACAGGCCTGTTCTACTACAGAGAGATGATAAATAAACTTGGGGAAGTCCAGGAGGAAGTCTTCACCGAGTACCCGAGATTATATGCATATATTGCCGAAGATCCCGAGAGCAAGCTTTCGAACAGGCTTTACGAGGAGATCTCCGATTATGCCATAAACAACGGCTGCTACGTTGAGATGACGGGCCAGAATCTTTCGACAAGTTATTCCAAAGCTGACAGGATCAATATTGCGATCAGTTCGAAAGTAGACGGCATCATACTGGAAGGCGATGACTCGGAAGAGACTGCCGAACTTATCGAGAAGGCTGCAAGGAACGGTATCCCGGTCGTAACAGTCCTTACCGACTGCGTCGGCTCTTCAAGAAAGAGCTTTATAGGTCTTAACAACTACAGCTTAGGCACCGAGTATGGTGACGAGCTTGCATCGATCGGTGAAGCGAAGAGAAAGTATCCCTTGTCCGCACTCATCCTTCTCGACAGGGATGACGGAAATGCCGACGATATCATTCACTCTGCGATCAAGGAGTCCGTTACGGGAAGAAATGTCAGGCTTTCTTCTGCGGTAGTTGATTCATCAACGCCGTTCACATCAGAAGAGAGCGTAATGAATATCCTTGACGACCTTGATAACATACCTGACGTCATTATCTGCCTGAACGACAGAACTACTGAAAGTGTGTATCAGTGTATCGTAGACAAGAACCTGGTAGGCAAGACGGTGATCCTTGGTTACTACGACTCCGAAACGATACTGAGAGCGATCGACAGGGGTTCTGTTTATGCGACATTTGCTGTTGAGTCAAATACCATTGCAGCTCAGTGTGTCAACGCGTTAAACGAATACAACGACACCGGATTCGTAAGTGAATATTTCAGTTCGAACTACATCAAGATCAACCGCGATAATCTTTCGGACTATGAACCTGAGGGAGGCAGTGATGAAGGCTAATTTCTTTGCCAACATGAAGATCTCCCGTAAGCTCGTTGCGGTATTCCTCGTAACGTCTGTCATTGCGATGGGCGTCAATATCTTCATATATGTCAATCTCAATATGGCACTGGAGAAGATCAACCAGGTATTCTCAAGCAACATCAGTCTCAACGAATTGTCCGACAATCTGAACCAGATCCATTCCGGTCTTACGGGTTATCTTGAGACAAAGGGCACTGACGATCTTGAGCTTTACTACGCATCCACGCAGAACATGGATCAGCTAATGAACGGGCTCAACAATACAGTTACCGACAACAATGCAAAGCTCTCTGAAAGAGACATCAGGAACATGCTCGAGACATATCTCAAAACGGCCGATGAAGCGATCCAGGCAAAGCGCGGACGCAACATCGATGAATACACGGCCAAGTACAATGAGTGTTCCAAGATAAAAGATTATCTCAATACGTATATCTACTCGGTCAACAACGAGCAGTTCAGAACTAACTCGAATAACTACAATGCTCTCGTTAATTCACTGAGATATACGGAGATCATGAGCATGCTCATCTTCGCCGTTGCATCGGTCATGAACGTGCTTCTCATAATCATTCTGACGAACACGATCACAAGGCCTCTTACGCGTCTTTCCGCAAAAGCCGATGAGATCTCTCAGGGGAGCCCGGAGAACGTTGAACCTCTTGAAGTAATATCCGATGATGAAGTCGGTAAGGTGACAAGAGCGTTCAATGAGATGCTCGCATCTATCAAGGATTACATCGCGCGTATCAGAACCCAGCTCATCACGCAGAGTGAGATGAAAGAGAAGAACCTTCTCATGGAAACGCACCTTAAGGATGCGCAGCTCAAGTATCTGCAGTCGCAGATCAACCCGCATTTCCTTTTCAATACACTCAATGCAGGTGCCCAGCTCGCCATGATGGAAGGCGCCGACAGGACGGTCGAATACATAAGGAACATGGCAGACTTCTTCCGCTACAACGTTAAGAAGAGTTCCGAGACGGTCAAGCTCTCAGAGGAGATCGAACTTGTCGATTCATATATGTATATCCTCAATGTAAGATACAGCGGAGAGATCCTTTTCGAGAAGGACATCGATGAGGAACTTCTTTCAGTAATGGTCCCTTCCATGATCATCCAGCCTCTTGTCGAGAACTCGATCAAGTACGGCATCAAGGATTTGGAACCGGGCGAAGGCAAAGTAACGCTTTCAGTTTACCGCGAAGATAAGATGTGCTGTATCAGGGTCAGCGACAACGGCATCGGCACCGATGAGGAGATCATCGAGAAGATCATGAATCACGAGAAGCGCCCTTCTGAGACAAGAGGCGTCGGAATAACGAACGTTATGGCAAGGCTTGATCTTTACTACAACAACAAAGAAGTTTTTGAGATGAAGAGCCGCAAGAACGAAGGAACTCACGTAACGATAAAGATACCGTTGGAGGATGCAAATGTATAAGCTCATGCTCGCAGATGACGAGGGAATCGTCCGCGAATCGCTCAAGTTCATAGTGGATAAAGAGTATCCGGGAATATTCGAGACTTTCGAAGCAAAGACCGGAAGACGTGTTATAGAGCTCGCTGATGAAGTGCGCCCTGATATAGCTTTCATGGATATCAGAATGCCCGGCATCAACGGTATCGATGCTATGAAAGAGATCAGAAGAACGAACCCGAATATCGTGTTTGTCGTAATCTCTGCATACGATAAATTCGACTACGCAAAACAGGCATTAAACCTCGGTGTTATTGACTACATCAATAAGCCCTTCGACAAATCACAGATCATTGCAGTCCTCAAAAAGGCGATGGATGAAGTTGACCGCACCAGAGAGCAGAGGAACCGCGAGCTCGAGATCAAGGAGAAGCTCGACAGCATCGTTCCCATTATTGAGAACGGTCTTATCCAGGACCTTCTTTCGCATGAGCATTACAAAGAGAATATCGATGAGTACAAAAAGCTCCTCGAGATGGACGAGAAGTACGGTCTTATGCTCGCCATAGTAAGCGGTGATAAAGAGCCCGGCGGATATCTCCGCGGCGCTGTTCCTGCAAGTGTCAAGACACAGAAAAACTATGAAACAGTCCTGCTCATAATAAGCGACAATTTCAAGTGCATAACGGGCTCAGTCATGGGCAACAAGATACCTGTTCTTATCCCCTGTGCAAAGAGCTCTTTGTCGCCCGAGGAATATCAGAAAATAGTCGATTCTGCCAGCAGGGCGCAGGAAGAACTGACGGAAGCTCTGGGTATAGATTTCAGGATCGGCATAGGACCTGTCAAGCCTCTCGAAAATATGGCGGAATCGTACAGCGAGGCACTGTCGATACTCGTAAAATCCACGCAGAATGTTGCAGAGGCTGTCGATCTTCCGGAAGGCTGCGAATATGATTCGGACTATCCTTTGAAGACCGAGAAGGATCTTTTCGATGCGATCTCACAGGGTGATGTATCCAGAGCGATAGAACAGGCAAATCTCTTCTTCGACTGGATGGAGAAAAGTTCAGGCGGCGCAATGAGCGATATCTGTCTGAAAGTACTGGAATTCGTTTTGTGGGGCGAGAGACTTGCTTATGGCAACGGCGGACACGTCTATCACTTCATGTCCAGAAGCGAATATCTTCCCGAGATCAATTCCATGAAGAGTTACGATGAGCTCCGTCTGTGGTTCATAAGCCACATTGAGCGCGCGGTAAACATGATCAACGCGGCCAATGCTGCCAAGACAGAAGATGTTGCCGAGAAAGCAAAAAAATATATCGACCAGAACTTCAGGGAAGACATCTCTCTTGATGATCTTTCCGGCATGTACGATATCAGCCCGTTCTACTTCAGCAAAGTGTTCAAGACACAGACGGGTGTTACGTTTACCGACTATCTGACGGGTGTCAGGGTTGCGCGTGCAAGAGAGCTTCTCGAAGGCACGAACAAGTCCATGAAGGAGATCTGTTCGGAGGTCGGTTATTCCGATCCGAATTACTTCAGCCGTATCTTCAAAAAGCATACCGGCGTTACACCCACCGAATATAAGGAGGGCAAAAGATGATGCGCAAAGTTATCGCACTTTTAATGGTCCTTTCCGTTCTTTTCTGCGCTGGCTGCAGAACCGCGGAACCCAAAGAGATCACGCATACTACCAAGAGTGAGACATGCACGATCGGACTGTCTTTTGACTCGTTCGTTATCGAGCGCTGGACACGTGACCGTGATGTTTTCGTATCGACCGCAAACGAACTAGGTGCCGAAGTAAACGTCCAGTCGGCAGGCGGTGATGTTACTACCCAGATAGCACAGATCAAGCGCTTCATCGAGATTGGTGTAGATGCGATCGTCATCATCACGGCTGATGCAGTGGCTCTTTCCGATGTTCTGAAAGAGGCGAAGGGCAAGGGTATTCCGGTCATCTGTTACGACCGTCTCGTAATGAATGCCGATGCCGATCTTTATATTTCTTTCGATAATGAGGCAGTCGGAAAACAGATGGCTCAGGCTATCTGTGACAATGTCGGTGATGGCGGCAGGATCGTTGAGATCATGGGTCCTGAGACTGACTACAACGTTGCACAGGTAATGAACGGTTTTGATTCTGTCTGCAAAGAACATGCGATGAACATCACGCTCAAATACAACTGCGACAACTGGAAACCTGAGCTCGCATACGATTTCGTCAACGAACATTTTGATGAGATATCCTCTGCCGATGCGATCATGTGCGGCAACGATGCTCTTGCAGGTGAAGCGATCCACGCGCTTGCCGAGAGAGGTTATGCAGGCAGGATCTTTGTCACCGGCCAGGATGGCGATCTTGAAGCATGCCAGAGACTTGTTGAAGGCACTCAGCTCGTTACTGTATATAAGCCGGTAGAGAAGCTGGCACGCCTCGCTGCAGAGTGTGCCGTAAAGCTTGCCGCCGGTGAATCATTAGGTGAGACAGAACAGTTTTTCGACGGAACAAATGAGATAGCATATATCGCGATCGAACCTTCCGCTGTAACAAAAGAGAATCTCGATTCCGTTATCATTGACAGCGGCTTCCATTTGAGAGAAGAAATCTACATCAACGCAGGATAATCCTTTTACAAAACTCTGATGACACCCCATATGTATATGTGAAAGATGATCTTCCACATATACAGAAAGGGGTTTTATTATGTTAGTACCTACAGTAGTCGAAAAGAGCGGCCGCGGGGAAGTCGCTTATGATATCTATTCCAGATTATTAAAGGAAAGAATCGTGTTTGTCGGAGGCGAAGTCAATGATGCGATGGCAAGCACTGTTATAGCACAGCTTCTCTACCTTGAATCGGAAGATCCGGATAAAGACATCCATATGTATATCAACAGCCCCGGCGGCTCAGTCACGGCCGGGATGGCTATCTATGACACGATGCAATACGTCAAGTGTGATGTATCAACGATATGTGTGGGAATGGCTGCAAGCATGGGAGCGTTCCTGCTTGCCGGCGGAGCAAAGGGTAAAAGATGCGCATTGCCTAACGCAGAGGTGATGATCCATCAGCCCTTGGGCTCGACAGGCGGCCAGGCTACAGATATCAGTATCGCTGCCGAGCACATCCTTAAGACAAAAAGAAGACTCAGCACGATACTTGCATCTAATTGCGGAAAGACGGTTGAAGAGGTTATTGCGGACTGCGAAAGAGACAACTGGAAAGATGCTGGAGAAGCACGTGAGTACGGTTTGATCGACCGCGTTGTCTCTTCTGCCGGCACATAAAAACATTGAACCGAAGAAACGGCGGAACAATTGAAAAATGCTAATGGTCTTCTGATTATATAGTGTTTTATTAGAAGTCTTTAAAGACTTATTTGTGAAATTAGGCATTACTGTTGTATTTAGCACAATTTTGGCAGATTTGTAAGAATGACTACAAAATTGTGCTAAAACAATGCTGTTCCTTATGACGAATAGCCAAAAATATCAAGAATGTCGATATGCAATTCCTATATTCCTAATGTTAATTTGTATGTGGCAAGAAGTGCCATATTATTCAATAGGAGGAATTTCTCAAATGAATGCAAAGAAAATTCTTGGAACAATTCTTTGTGCTGCAATGGCTATTACAGCATTAACAGGATGCTCCGCTGGTTCAGGAAAGAACAAGGTTGGCGTATCAATGCCTACAAAGGATCTCCAGAGATGGAATCAGGACGGCGACAACATGAAGAAAGAGCTCGAAGCTGCCGGCTTCGAAGTAGACCTTCAGTATGCTAATAACGACGTTGCTACACAGCTTTCCCAGGTTGAGAACATGATCAACTCCGGTTGTAAGGTTCTCGTTATCGCTGCTATCGAAGGTTCTTCACTCGGAACAGCTCTCGATAAGGCTGCTGCTAAGAAGATTCCTGTCATCGCTTACGACCGTCTCCTTATGGACAACGCAAACGTTGACTACTATGCAACATTCGACAACTACATGGTTGGTACAATCCAGGGACAGTATGTTGTAGATACACTTGACCTCGACAATGCTGCAGGTCCTTTCAACATCGAGTTCACAGCTGGTGACCCCGGTGACAACAATGCCGGCTTCTTCTTCAACGGCGCTTATGACGTTCTTAAGCCTTACATTGAGTCCGGTAAGCTCAACGTAGTTTCCGGCGAGTCCACATTCGAGCAGGTTGCTACACCTTCTTGGAAGACAGAGACAGCTCAGGCTAGAGCAGAGAACATCCTTTCTTCTAACTATGCAAACGGCACAAACGTTGACGTATGGCTTTGCTCCAACGACTCAACAGCTCTCGGCGTAGAGAACGCTCTCGCAGCTAACTACACAGGCACATACCCGATCATCACTGGTCAGGACTGCGATATCGCAAACGTTAAGAACATGCTCGCCGGCAAGCAGTCAATGTCCGTATTCAAGGATACACGTACACTCGCTTCCCAGGTTGTTAAGATGGTTACACAGATCCTCAACGGTCAGACTGTTGAAGTTAACGACACAACTACATATGACAACGGCAAGAAAGTTGTTCCTTCTTACCTCTGCTCACCTGTATTTGCTGACGCTAGCAACTATCAGAAGATCCTTATCGACTCCGGCTACTACACAGCTGATCAGCTTGCTTAATTAACAAGTTTTAGCCCTTTGCAGGCGGGGGAAACCCCGCCTGTATATTAGGGTTTACTTAAACCGCGATAGCTTAAACAGCAGCATCTGCAATCGCAGTTTTTCAAACCGCAGCATCTTTGCAAACAAACTCAAACTAAAAACTCAAACTTACAAGTAAGAAACAAAAACAAAATCACTACGTAAACGAAAGAGGCGACACATGGCAAAAGTTTTGCTTGAAATGAATAGCATAACCAAAACTTTTCCGGGCGTTAAGGCTCTCGACAACGTCAACCTTCAGGTTGAAGAGGGGGAGATACACGCACTAGTCGGAGAGAACGGCGCCGGTAAATCCACGCTTATGAACGTTCTCAGCGGTATTTATCCGCATGGCTCCTATGAAGGCGACATAGTATACGACGGCGAAGTATGTGCATTTCACAATATTAAAGATTCCGAGAAAAAAGGAATCGTTATCATCCACCAGGAACTCGCACTGATCCCTTACATGACGATCGGTGAGAACATGTTTCTCGGCAATGAACAAGGAAAAAAATGGTGTATTGACTGGAACAAGACATACGCAGAAGCAGATAAGTATCTGGAGATGGTAGGTCTTACGGATTCCTCGAAAACACTTATCAAAGATATTGGTACGGGCAAGCAGCAGCTCGTTGAGATCGCTAAGGCTTTGGCAAAGAATGCCAGACTCCTTATTCTTGACGAGCCTACATCATCACTTAATGAGACAGACTCTAGAGCACTCCTCGATCTTATGAAGAAGCTCCAGAAAGAGCAGGGAATGACGATGATCATCATCTCCCACAAGCTCAACGAGGTCTCATATGTAGCAGACAAGATCACAGTCATAAGAGACGGATCCACGATCGAGACAATAGATGCAAGAGGTCAGGAAATCTCTGAGTCCAGGATCATCAAGGGAATGGTTGGACGTGAGATCACAGACCGTTTCCCTAAGCGTCACGATGTACCGATCGGCGATGTCATGATGGAAGTCTTGAACTGGACCGTTTACCATCCGGAATTCGCAGAGCGTAAGGTTGTAGATGATGTATCCCTTACGGTTCGTGCGGGCGAGGTAGTAGGAATCTACGGCCTCATGGGTGCAGGCAGAACAGAGCTTGCTATGAGTATTTTCGGACGCTCATACGGTATCGGAATTTCCGGTTCGTTAGTGCTTAAAGGACAGCCGGTTCATCTGACCAGTCCAAAGCAGGCAATCGCCGCAGGACTTGCATACGTTACTGAAGACCGTAAGGGTAACGGACTCGTTCTTTCAAACTCTATCAAGATAAATACCACGCTTGCCAATCTCAAGGCAATCAGTAAGGCAACCTTTATCGATAAGGATAAGGAATACATGGTAGCTGATGAATACAGGGAGAAGCTCAGGACAAAGACTCCTTCTGTCGAGCAGCTCGTAGGCAATCTCTCAGGCGGTAACCAGCAGAAGGTTCTTCTCGCGAAGTGGATGTTCGCAGATCCTGATGTTCTTATCCTCGACGAACCTACAAGAGGTATCGACGTAGGTGCCAAGTACGAGATCTACTGCATCATCAACGATCTTGCAAAGGCCGGCAAGTCAGTAATCATGATCTCTTCCGAACTTCCTGAAGTTATCGGAATGAGTGACAGGATCTACATCATGAACCAGGCAAAGATCGTAGGAGAGATGAAAGCTTCCGAGGCAACACAAGAGAATATTATGGCTTGCATAGTTAAGTCGGGAAGTGAGGCATAACGATGAGTGGAGCAAATGTAAAAAACTTTCTGAGAAAGTATATGATGCTTATCGTTACGGTTGGTGTTGTAATACTGTTCTACGTCATCACGGGCGGTCAGTCTTTACTTCCTCAGAACATTAATAACTTAATATCACAGAACGCATACGTTTTCGTACTTGGAACAGGTATGCTCCTCTGTATCTTAACCGGTGGTAACATCGACCTTTCAGTAGGATCAGTAGTCTGTCTTGCAGGCGGTGTCGGTGCGATCATCATGGATGCAAATCTCCCCTGGCCTCTTGCAGTAATCGCAATGCTCGTCATGGGACTTCTGGTAGGTGCATGGCACGGATTCTGGATCGCTTATGTAAAGGTTCCTCCGTTCATCGCAACACTCGTAGGTATGCTGGCCTTCAGAGGACTTGCAAATCTCATCATGAAGGGTTTCGCATATCAGGTTACAGACAAGACATTCCTTAATATCTTCGGTGGCGGTGATACCTGCTATATCCCTGATTTTATGGCAGGCATCGGACCTTCCATGGGACTCAACAAGACATGTCTTTATGTAGGTATCCTCATTGCGATCGCTTATACAGTATACACATTTATCAACCGTGTAAACCTCGTCAAGAAGGGTTATAAAGTTGATTCGCTGTTAACCGTAATCATTAAGACGGTTCTTATCGATGTAGTTGTTGTATGGATCGCATACAAGCTCGCTCAGTATAAGGGTATTCCTACAGTTCTTATTTGGATCGCTCTCGTACTTGGTGTATTCGCTTACATCACCTCGAAAACAACTCTTGGCCGTAACCTCTATGCTGTCGGCGGTAATGAGAAAGCTACAAGGCTTTCCGGTATCAACACAAAGATGGTTATGTTTAGTGCATACACACTCATGGGACTTCTCGCAGGTTTCGCAGGTGTCCTCAATATTGCAAGACTTATGGGCTCACAGCCTACATACGGTCTGGGTTATGAGATGGATGCTATCGCAGCATGCTTCATCGGCGGTGCTTCGGCATACGGCGGAACAGGTTCCGTCGGCGGTGTAATCATCGGTGCTGCCCTTTGCGGTATCATCAACCAGGGAATGATCCTTGCCCATACACCTCCGAACTATCAGACGGTAGTTAAGGGCCTGGTTCTTCTCGTAGCAGTTCTTTTCGACGTTATCATGCAGATGCGCAGAAAGGGCTCTAAGAAAACGAAAAAAACTGAGACTACTGAGAAGGGAGGTGCTAATGCATGAATAATTTCAGCATAAAGAACGTTCTTAAAAAGAATGTAATGACAATAGCACTTTTCGCTATCTATGTGTTCTTCATTATCGCTACCGGCGGTAACATGTTTACACCATCAAATGTTACTTCTCTTATCGAGCAGAACGCATATGTATATATCCTCGGTGTCGGTATGCTCATGTGTATGCTCACCGGCGGTAACATCGACCTCTCAGTAGGTTCCTTCGTATGCTTCATGGGTGCTGTTGCAGGTGTTTTCTCCGTCATCAAATATGTCGGCACACCTCTGACACTGTTTATAGTTGTAGGAGTAGGTCTGGTTTACGGTGCTGTCTTGGGTTTCCTTATCGCTTACCTCAGGATCCCGCCGTGGATCGCAACACTTGCAGGTTACCTTGCATTCAGAGGTTTAGGTACTCAGATCCTCATCACAGTTTCCGAGACATCCGCTATCTCCAATTTCCCTGAGTCTTTCACAAGACTCTTCACAGGAAAGATCTTCGAGTCACCCTGGGGTGAGCTCAACATCCCCTGTGTAGTACTTGGCTTTATCGGTGCTGCGGCTATCGTTTACCTCAACCTGTCAAGCCGTGCACGCAGAGTTAAGAAGGGCTACTCTGTAGATCCTATCTGGTTTGTCATTCTTGAGAGTGTTCTTGAAGTAGCAATTATCCTCGTACTTGCATTCAAGCTCGCTTACGATGGCGGTATCCCGGTAGTTCTTCTCTGGATCATTGCTGTACTTATCATTTATGGAATCATTACTGAGAAGACAACGATCGGACGTCACTTCATGACTGTCGGAGGCAACGCTGAAACAGCAAGACTTTCCGGTATTAATAACAAGCTCATAATGTTTGCTGCATACCTCAACATGTCAGTCTTAACAGTTCTTGCAGCTCTCATCGTTACAACGAGATTTGGTTCCGCTAACGCATTTGCCGGACAGAACTACGAGATGGATGCTATCGCTGCATGTATCGTCGGCGGTGTATCCGCATACGGCGGATCGGGAACCGTAATGGGAATGGTAATCGGCGCTACCCTCATCGGTGTTATCAACCAGGGTATGTCACTGATGACTATCGACCAGGACTGGATCAAGATCGCCAAGGGCGCAGTTCTCCTTATAGCTGTTGTATTTGATATCTTGTCAAAGAAAGGCAACAAGAGACAGTAAAAGAGATCCATAATAATCCGTTCTTTTCATAATATTGTTTTCCGGTCACCCGAATACCCGGAATGCACTTTACCTCCAGCCGCCGCGAGCACCCTCTTGCGGCGGTTACACTTAAAAAAGAGAATGAGGTTAATTGATGTTAAACATTGTGTGAACTAAGCCAAATGTCAGTTTTTTCGCGTTATAATCAAGTCAAAATTATTTAATGAAATTGAAAGGGGTCAAAACATGAAAGCAGAAAAGAGATTCCAGAACGGTGAGATCATTTTCAAAGAAGGTGATATCGGAACCAGTTTCTTCCAGATAATCGAAGGTACTGTTGAAGTTATTTCCGGTTACGGCAGTGATAAGGAACGCTCACTCACAGAGCTTTCCGCGGGCGACTTCTTCGGTGAGATGGCCGTTATCGAAGCATATCCCAGAAGCAATACCGTTGTCGCCAAAGATAATGCTCTCGTAGTTGAGATCCCCGAGAACGAGCTTAACAGCTATTTCGCAGAGAATCCCGGCATGATCCTGAAGATCATGAACCATCTCGGAAAGAGGATCAAGGAGCTTACTGCTGATTACGATGCAGTTGCTTCTGCTCTCAAGGAAGTACGTGCTTCACAGGATAAAAAGAGCGATTCGATCTTTGCCAAGATCAAGAAATATATCGATGATATCTCTTCATCCAAGATCGATCTTACAAAGCCTTCCGCAGAGGCTTTAAGACAGGCATCCGAGAGTGTTAAGGGCAAGGCATCGGGAGCTGTTGAATCCTACAAGAAGGGTACTGTCATCTTCAAGGAAGGCGAGATTGGCAAGTGCATGTATATCGTTTACGGCGGTGACGTCGGAATCTACAGCAATTACGGTGCAGCCAACCAGATCAAGCTCACGGATATTTATCCTGTTGCATGCTTCGGTGAGATGGGCATGATCGCAGGTGATCCCAGAAGCGCTACTGCTGTTGCAGAGACTGATGAGACATTTGTCGAGATCATCAATCCCGAAGATCTTGAAGAGCTTTTCAGGACAACACCTGTTAAGGTCGAGATGATCTTAAAGCACCTTTCATACCGTTTGAGAATGCTTACCTACGATTACCTCACAGCATGCAAGGAGATCAACGAGCTCTTCAACAGCTGATATAATCAGGTTACAAATCCGGCCCGAAGGGAAACTGAAGGATGTTCGAAAGCATTAGTGCCGATCAGATAAAGTATATTTTTGAGAATACGGACGATGCGGTATGCGTTGTTTCCTCTTCGGGTGTACTTGTTGAAGCCAATCCTTCAGCCGAGAAGCTTTTCGGAATTACAGCAGATAACAGTATTAAGATCTGGGATGCGATTCCTTATGTCGCAGGCAACGATGATCTTATCCAGCTGTTCATCGATGCGGTCACCCAGAAGCTTACTTCACAGGAAGCAATTGTTGATTATGTAAGTAATGACGGGAAGGTGTTCAACCTTCACGTCAGACTTACTTTCTATAAGGGCGATGTGTCTTTGTACCTGATCGTCATCACTGATCTTACAAAGCTGATCAGGGTCGAGTCAGCTTTTGCGAGATACACTTCACCCGACATCGCGGACTATGTTCTTACAACCTCAGAAGGTCAGAAACGTGGCGGCCTTACACAGAATGTCTCGATAATCATGAGTGACTTAAGAGGCTTTACCGCGCTTGCGACAACTATGTCTGCGCAGCGCCTGATCGAACTTCTGAATCACTATTTCGAGAAGATGGTTACCGTAATTGAGAAATACCATGGCACGGTCATCGAGTTTTTGGGCGACGGCATATTTATTGTTTTCGGTGCGCCGAAGGAATTGCCGGACCACGCAGATATGGCCGTAAGATGTGCTGTTGAGATGCAGAACGCGATGGCTTCAGTGAACGAATGGAACCGCAAGAACGGCTATCCGGAACTCGAGATGGGAATCGGTGTCAATTCCGGAGATGTCGTTGTCGGCAATATCGGATCAGACAAAAAGATGAAGTACGGTTGCATGGGCTCGCCCGTCAATACAACCGGAAGGCTTGAAGCTCTTACGATCGGCGGCCAGGTTCTCATATCCGAGAATACAAAGGTCCTTCTTTCCGAAGAGATAACCTATTCTTCCGCCGGTGCGTTTCTCCCCAAAGGATCTGCAGATGAACTCGGATATTACGAGCTGACAGGAATCGGAAGTCTTTCTCTTGAGCTCGGGAGAGAAGAGATCACATGGACAGATACCGATCAGGAGTGCTCATTTTTCATGCTTATGGAAAAGACGGTCACCGAAGATGAGTACAAAGGGAAGATACTGAAGATATCTTCAGATAAAAGATTTGCAGTTATGTCATCTGACATCGTTATCAAGGACCGGTCGAACATTCTTATCATCAAAGACGGCGAACGCAAATACGCGAAAGTGACAGGCCGTGATGAGGGCGGTTACCTCATTTGCTTTACGTCCGTAACACAAGAAACCTGAGAAACGGGGGCCCGTTCTATGGCAAAATCCAAATTCGATGAATTCATAGCAGATGAGATATCAAAGCAGAAAGGCGTTTACATACCGGTCCGGGCAGGAATGATCGAACGCCTTTTTGTAAGAAAGGCTAAATGTTCCGATCTGCATCCGAATGCCGAAGATGAGTTCTCCATGCCGGCCGTCGGACCAAGCTACAGGATCATCGGCGAATATGAGAAGAAGTTCCGCGAAGCCCTGCATTTTGAGCGCAGGGTCTTCGATGAGCCGCTTACGGTTGAGAAACTCCGCCCGAACGGCTATCTGATCCTGAACGGGCACCACAGATGGGCTGCCGCAATGCGTTGCAACATTAAGCGGGTGCCGATCAAGATAATCAATGTTGCGACGGAATCCGATATTAAGAAGATCCTCGAGAAGTCACAGCACGACAAGCGCGTAACCCTTGATCTTGACGAGGTCGTATTCAGACCGGAGAACTATAAATATCTCGAGAAAAAATTTATCTTTCCGCTCAATCTCCGTATGAAGCAGAGGATCAGGCTCGGCATTCCCGCCCTGTTTTATTTCCTGGCCAAAAACGGCTACGACATCTGGGTCTATGCCGCTGATTACTATTCGATCGATGACATCCAGAAATTCTTCAGGGCTTATTCAGTCCATGTTGACGGAATAATCACAGGTGTTGCGAAAAGAGACCAGAACCAGACCGAAAGCGCGCTCAGGATGGAAAAGCTCATTGCCAACAAGTATAAAAAGACCCTGCACATCGACAACGATCTTATCCTTGTTACGCGCGGCAAGGCAGGGGATTTCGATGAAATGGAGATCAATTCCTCCGAAGAGGACTGGGCGAAAAAGACAATAAGCATCATTGAGGAGATGGAGAAGAATGAAGCCAAAAGATGACCTGGACAAGATGAGGGTTTCTTTTGACCTGGATGAAGTTCTTTTCGTGAATCCAAAGACTCATAAAACGGAAAAGGAACTCCGGTTTCCCTTCAACCGCATCTACAAAGAGCGTCTCAGGCTCGGCACGCCCGACCTCATCAATTCCCTGCAGAAGCTGGGTTATGAAGTCTGGGTGTACACATCTTCTTTCCGTTCCGAGAACTATATTAAACTGCTGTTCAGACATTATGGTGTCAGGTTCGACGGAATAGTCAACGGCACGAGACACAATAAAGAGGTTCAGCAGGGAAGAGCGCAGATACTTCCCCAGAAAGTCCCCAACAGGTACAGGATATCGCTTCACGTTGATGATGAATCCGTTATCTGCTCCTACGGACGGGAGTTCGGATTTGATGCTTACCAGCTTGATGCCCAGGATGACGATTGGAAAGAGAAGATCATCGCCAAGGCCGGGGAAGTCAAGAAAAAATGGGAGAAGACCAGGAAGTAAGATCCCGCTTTTTGATCGTACCGTAAACCGGCGATATTGCAGTTGAAATACATTTTTCTCTTATAACTTGCGGTCTCAGCCCGTATCTTTTATTATGTTTCCGGCATTTCCCGCGAGGAATGCATAAATCCTGCGAAGCGAGTACAGTTATGGAGAACCTTACCAATATCAACAATGCCATAAATTCATTTGTCTGGGTCAAGGTAGGCCTCGTCCTTCTTATCGGCACAGGAATTTTGATGACTGTAGTTACGAAGTTTTTCCAGATTACTCATTTCGGTCACTGGTGGAAAAAGACCGGCGGCGGTGTCTTCGACAAGAAGAGTCACAACAAGAGTGACAGGTCCAGTGTCTCCCAGTTCCAGGCGCTTTGCACGGCTCTGGCCGCAACTATCGGTACAGGCAACATCGCAGGTGTATCGGCAGCTATCTGCCTCGGTGGTCCCGGCGCAGTTTTCTGGATGTGGGTCGCAGCATTCTTCGGCATGATGACAAACTATTCGGAGAACGTTCTCGGCATCTTCTACAGAAGGAAAAACTCCGACGGCGAGTGGTCCGGCGGTGCGATGTACTATCTGCAGGACGGTCTTGGATCTTACAAGGGCTGCAAAGTGATCGGCAAAGTCCTGGCAGTCTTCTTCGCATGTTTTGCGATCCTTGCTTCGTTCGGTATCGGCAACATGGGTCAGATCAACAAGATCACTTTGAATCTTATATCCGCTTTCGTCCCAGAGAAACAAAAAGATCTGACGGTTTTCGGAAATATTAAATTAGTACCTCTTCTGATCGGAGTTATTCTGATGATCGGAGCAGGCATAATAATCATCGGCGGTCTCAAGAGGATCGCAGCAGTTGCCGAGAAAGTCGTCCCCTTCATGGCGGTCGCCTACATAATCGGCGCACTCATCCTTGTCACCATTCACATCCCGGCAGTGCCTTCCGCTTTCGTAGCTATCTTCAGATTTGCTTTCGGCATCAAGCCCGTAGCAGGCGCCATCGCCGGAATCGCAATAAAGGAAGTCATCACCAACGGCTGCAAGAGAGGTGTCTTCTCCAACGAGGCGGGTCTCGGTTCATCCGTTATGGTCCACTCGAATTCCGATGTCAAAGAGCCCGTTAAGCAGGGCATGTGGGGTATCTTCGAAGTCTTCGCTGATACATTTGTCGTCTGCACAATGACCGCTTTGGTCGTTCTCACATCAGGTTACATCGATCTCGAGACAGGTCTTGTCAAAGAAGGCGTTGATGATGCGACGCTTGTAGCCAAGGCGTTCAGCAATGTTTTCGGCAAGCCCGGCGAATGGTTCATCGCAGTGGCGATCCTGCTGTTTGCTTTCACGACTGTATTGGGCTGGTCTCACTATGGCAGCAAATCAGTTGAATATCTCCTCGGCACGAAAGCCGCCATTGTCTATAAGGTCTTTTTCGTAATCCTGATAGTATCCGGCGCGGTCATGGAGAGCTCTCTTGCGTGGGACATCTCCGACACCTTCAACGGTCTCATGATGATCCCCAATCTCATTGGCGTCATTGCCCTCTGTCCGCTCGTAATGAAGATCACGTCAAACTATGTCGCAAGACGCATCAAGGGCAGGAACGATGTTGAGCCGATGCTCTCGTTTGACCCCGCGATCCAGAAAGAGCACGAGGAACTCGTCAGGAACGGCGCAGAGTAAGGCTTATCCGTACAAGACCCACGGATCGCCGTTCTCGTCAACGTAGCGGCCCTCCTCAAAACCCTCAAATCTCCACATGCCTACACCGACCTTGCCGTCATAAGCAGGATCGTATTCAAATGCTTCGAGCGAAGGCAGGAGCTGCAGTACTTCATCATCCGTGATAAGCACTCCGCTCAGTCTCTGGTCCGTATCGAAAACCTGGAGCATTATGTAAGACGCCTCTTCAAACTGTTCCCTTGCAGCTTCCACATCAAGCTCTATCCCGTTTTCTTCGCAGTACCGGGCAAGCTTTTCAAAGCTGTCGAAAACCAAATGCGTTCCGATAAGTTCCGTGCCGCCATAAGGCGCGCTTATGCAATAAGAATACAGATTGAGCTTGAGATCCGTGATAGGGCCCCTGATGCCCGCAAGGAGGTCCTCAGAAAGTTCCTGCGCCTCTTTAAGCGTAGGATCGTCAGTCTCCATCCTGTAATCGCCGTCAACGGATACCGTTATCTCACGGCCCGTCTCCTGATCAATGCATGTGAATTTGTATTCGCCTCTGTCGTAAGCAGCATGCACCATATCAGTCTCAACGTCAGGCGCTACTGCGCAACAGACCTCATAGAGCTCTTCGATGTCTTCGTGATCCAAGTTCCATGACGGCTCCGCATATTCCTTGAGATATTCCAGCTCTATATCGCGTCCGTTATGCATCATCGACACTGCCGGATTGTCCCTGAAAATATAAACCTCGCCGCTTGCCGTTATCAGCGTGCACATCGTTTCATAGTGCCACGCCATGTTCGAGTATGTATACATGAAAACAATCGGATCGTATTCACTTGTCGGCACCGGCAGACCCGCCGTGGTGACATCTGTTTTGCCGGATGAATCTGTGTCTGTGTCAGCATCTCCGGAACCGGTCTCAGCGATCGTCACCTTGATCGTGTCGTCAGTTGCAGCGGTGTCTTCCACGCCCGCGATATCATCACTTATGTCAGCGGGAACGTCCCTTCCCGTATTCCTGTCGCAAGCCGCGGCGCCCATAAGCACTGCCGCAGCCAGCAACCCGGAAATGAGACTTTTTCTATTCATATGCAGTATCCCCCTTGCGTATGCTCTATCTTTAATACAGATACACAGCCGGGAATGTTGCACTTCAGCCCGCCTTAACAGCAACGACAGCTGTACAAAAACATGCCATTGAGAATGCCTAATTTCATATGGGATATATCCCATGGAAAATTAGACACTTACGGCACAGTATTTCCGGCTCAAAAATTTTTGCCACACTGCAACATTTCTCATTCCTCATCTGTACAAATAGTGTGAAAACATAGGAAAGGACATAAAACAAAATGGGAAATACCACGAAAATGGCGCAAAAATGAAGCATTCTTACAAAATTCTTATAAAATTTGCGCCTTAGATAGTATAATAGGCAAGTCAAAATATTTTTACGGTTAATAAGCGCGGGCCGCAAAGAGCGGCAAAAGCGCCAAGAATGAGAGGTTTTTATGGCTGAACAACTCGTAATGAACATCAATGTTGATGAGCTCGCCAGAGCCAATACGATCATCAACAACATCAGGACTTACTACAATTCCAAGATCGTAGGTCAGTCTCAGCTCGGTGTGTCGCTCCTGGTCTCCATGATCGCAAACGGCCACATCCTGCTCGAGTCAGTTCCGGGTCTTGCAAAAACAACTGCTGCCAAGGTCATGACAGAGGCCGTAGGCGGATCCTTCTCGAGAGTTCAGTGTACGCCTGACCTTCTGCCTTCCGACATCATCGGTACGCAGACATTCAATATGACAAACAATACGTTCGAGACTAAGATCGGACCTGTTTATGCTAACTTCCTGCTCCTCGACGAGATCAACCGTTCCAGTGCCAAGACACAGAGCGCCATGCTCGAGGCCATGCAGGAGAGATCAGTAAGTATCGGAGGCCAGACCTATAAGCTTCCGCCGGTATTTATCGTTATCGCTACACAGAACCCGATCGAGCAGGAAGGTACATATGAACTTTCCGAGGCTCAGCAGGACAGATTCCTTCTTAAGGAAGTAATTACATATCCTAATACCAACGACGAGGTCGAGATCCTCAACAGGATCGAGGGCGAAGTCTTCACGGCTTCCAAAGCAGTCGTTACTATCGAGGACATTGAGTTCTTACAGAATCTCTGCAAGAAGGTTTACATCTCACCTGCGATCAAGAAGTACATTGTCGATATCGTTCAGGCTACACGTGATCCTTCGAAGTATATCGCACCGAACCTTGCAAGCTATATCGCTATGGGTTCTTCCACACGTGCCGCTATCGCATTCATGGAAGTTTCCAAGGCTGTTGCTCTTATCCAGGGCAGAGCTTACGTTACACCTGACGACGTTAAGGCTATGAGACACGAAGTAATGCGTCACAGGATCATGCTCAACTTCGCTGCCATCGCTGACGGCGTTAAGGAAGAGACCATCGTTGATGCTATTGTCGGAGCAATCGTTACTCCATGAACTTAGACTACGTCTCGAAAATTAAATTCGGGCTTAAGCGTTATAAGACGATAGCCACGGATAAGACGACGAGCAGAGTTCTCGACGGTTCATACAACTCCATCTACAAGGGCAGGAGTATGAATTTCGATGAGCTCCGTGAGTATGTGCCCGGCGACGATATCAAGGATATCGACTGGAAGGCAACGTCAAGATCCCAGAAGGTTCTTATCAGGTCTTATATTGCCGAGAAGAAGCACAACATCATGCTGGTCATGGATGCCAACAGAAGGATGCTTGCCGATACCAAGGCCGGCGAGGAGAAGGGCGAAGTAGCCCTTATGGCCGGCGGTACTTTGGGATACATGGTCACCGACAACGGTGATTATGTAAGCGGCCTTTACTATAACGAAGAGAAAATGGAGAGATCGCCTTTCAAGACTGGTTTCCTTAATCTCGAGTTCCTTCTCGAAGGCTATGCGAAGTGCCTTACTCCGACCAACAAGTCCGAACTCAACGGTATCCTGAAGTACATCATGCACAACATCAAGAGACGCATGATCGTCGTAATGGTAACCGACACCGAAGGAATCATCAGCCTCAAGGAGAACCTTCTTGGCCAGATCACCATGGTTCACGATGTGCTGCTCATCAAGGTAAGCGACACCGATATTTACGGCAAAAAGGTCTACAATGTCGAGAGCCGCGGATACATGCCGCCGTTCATCGCGCAGAGCAAGTCACTGCAGAAGCAGCAGAAGAAGATCATGGAAGATCTCGAGAAACAGGCCGAGAAGAAGCTCAACAGATACGGAATACCGTGGGTCGAGGTCGATACGGCAACGAGAGTTGACGGTAAGATCGCCGAGCTTCTCGAAAAGAACAAGACGGTAAACTGATAAACGGATAGATAAATAAGAAGAGTAAGACAGATCAATAGGTTATGGAAACGACGATAAACTTAAGAAGATTATTTGATTTCTCACAACTTCCGATAATAATAACGGGAGCGATCCTTGCTGTTCTCACAGTTTCTATCATCCTCATGTTCCTTTACCAGCTTCTTAAGGATTGGAAGAGGAAGGAGAAAGAGCAGAAACAGATCGTTGAGGAGAAGGTTTTCGTTAAGCCTGACATGACAAAGCTCAAGGCTGAATATCTTGCCCTCCTGGATGGCATTGAAGCTAAATTCAATGAGGATCCGACAAAGATCAGACCTGCTTACGAAGGCATGAGCCGTGTCGTAAGAGACTTTGTTTACAGGGCAACAGGTACGGAAGTTGATAAGTTCGCTCTCTACGAGATCAACCAGACCGAGTATAAGGGCCTCGCAAATCTTGTAGGAGAGTACTACCAGCCGGAATTCGATAAGATTTCGGAAGGTGATGTTAGGGATCATTTGGCAAAGTCAAGGAGATTGGTATCTGAATGGAACTGAAGAATCCGTTAGCTTTATATATCTGTGCGGGTATTGCAGCGGTATTTGTTATCGTTACATTTATCACGTTCAAGGTAAAGAGAAAGTATAAGGGCGGTAAGAAGTCTTACATTCCCGATTACCTGAAAAACGATTCGGGCTTCAAGGCAAGACTCGTCTGGAATACGATCCTCAAGTATGTCCTTATCGTTCTCATCATCACAAGCATCCTTTTGTCCGGATTCGTTATGGCAAGACCATACAAGACAGAGTCCAGACAGCTTGCAAACTATAACAGGGACATCATCCTCTGCATGGATATCTCAACCACATGCGACCATCTGAATGCAGAGCTCATCGATAAGCTCGAAGACGTAGTAAGAGAATTGAACGGCGAGCGTTTCGGCATCGTCATCTTCAACTCGTCTCCGGTCCTTCTCTGCCCCCTGACCAACGATTACAACTACATAATCGAGGTTCTGGACAAGGTCAAGGAAGGTCTCAAGATGAGACTCGATTACATGAACGGCAAGATCCTTTTCTCAGACAAGTTATATGAGATGGATGCTTATATCAGTAACGGTACTCTTGTAGATAACGAGGAGAGAGGTTCTTCCATCATCGGTGACGGCCTTGCCGCTGCCTGCCTCGACTTCTACGACTATGAGGAGAAACCCGACCGTACGAGAGTCATCATCCTCTCGACGGATAACGAGCTCCTGGGCGAAGAGATCATTACTCTTCCGGAAGCAGGCCAGATGTGCGAAGACAGAGACATCACTGTTTTCGGTGTCGGCACAGAGAAGATGGTCGATGCAGACCGTCAGATGATGAAGGATGTTGTCGAGGGTACAGGCGGAACATTCTACTATGGTGAAGATAGCGATATCGTTGAGAACATCGTGTCCGACATCAGAGCCCAGATCGCAACACTCGACGACACACAGTACGAGATAATCGAATATGAGACACCGGAAAAGCCATTCAGGCTCTTACTGCTCTCATTAAGTCTTATGCTCCTTGTAGCATTTATTTTGAAGGTGTAAGCAGATGGATAAGATAACTTTTGAACCTATGATTCCCATCTGGTTAATGGTCATAATCTGTATCGGTCTTTTGGCTATCAAGCGCAAAGGCATAGTTCCTTATATCAGACAGTGTCTGATCGTGGTCCTTCTTTTCGCGATCAATCTGAGGCCAATGTACATTTCGGACGAAGTCAAAGTCATGAGACAGAAGCTCAACTGCTATTGCATCATCGTAATCGACGACACGCTCAGCATGATGGCTGAAGACTACAACGGCATTGAGCCCCGTATGAACGGTGTCAAGGCCGATGTCGAGTACATCACGGAGCAGATGGTCGGCGCGAAGTTCTGCCTTATCGACTTCAACAACGACGTCAATCTCGTTGCTCCTTTCACGGACGACACCGCTTACATCAAGTCTGCGGTCAATTCGATCTATCCGCTTGCCGATTACCACGCAACCGGTACCAATATCAATGTCGCGAAAAAGCTTCTCGGCCAGATGATCGACAACGCAACGATCCTGGGCGACGGACACGTAGTCGTATTCTTCATCACAGACGGTGAGAATACCGACAAGAACAAGCTCGACTCTTTCGCAGACATCGCTGACGGTATCGAAGGCGGCGCAGTAATGGGCTACGGCACAGACAAGGGCGGCCAGATGCACTACTACGACGAGCTCTACGATGAGGTCGTTCTGGTAGAAGATAAGAGATCTTATCCGTATGAACCGGCTATCTCCTATATCGATGAAGATAATCTCGAGCAGCTCTCGGACGACCTCGGAATCCCTTATGTCCACATGACAAGCCAGGAGAATATCGATCCTATTATCATGGATGTCATGGATGTATTGGACGCAGAGGAGGAAGAGACCACTAAGTACGGCTATGCCGATATTTACTTCTGGTTCGTTATCCCGCTCGCAGCATTGATCGCTTATGAATTCATAAGCGTTAAGAGGAGGGCCTGACGCATGGTAAAGAAAATAGCTATAGCAGTCTGGATCCTTACTGCCTCATTCCTGGCGATCCTTGTTGTCAATTATTTCGGCAACAGAAAGATGATCGAGAATTACGGCCAGGGCATTTATCAGCAGAACGAGCTCGGCTTCCTGGGCTTCACCCAGCCTTATATCAACCACTTCAACAAGGGTAATGTTTTCTATCAGCTGGGCGACTATCAGAAGGCAAAGCAGGAGTATCAGCTCGCGCTCAACCTGAGACCCGACGAGCCCTACGACTGCAAGATCAGAGTTAACTACGCTCTTTCTTACGTAACACCGATCGACGTTGATTCGATCGACGAAGATAACTACAAGGATGTCATCGAGATCTGTGAGACCGCGAAAAGCATTCTTGCAGAGAACGACTGCGCAACAGAGAACAACGATGGTCACTACTACGCAGCCCAGAAGCTCTATAACGAGATCAACGAGTTCATAGAGTCTCTGAAGAACCAGTTCGAGAATCCGCCTCCGCCGGAAGACACTCCGACGCCGACACCCAATCCGGAAAATGGTACGGCTACGCCGACACCTTCACCCAAGCCGGATGCGGATGCAACAGAGACTCCGACACCTACACCTCAGGGTCAGGATCAGTCACCGACACCTACACCTCAGGGCGGCACGGATACTCCAACACCCACACCGGGCGGCGAGACACCTACTCCTACACCCGGCGGTGAAGACGGAACTCCCACACCTACACCGGGCGGCGAAGGCGAAACTCCGACACCGACACCCGGCGGCGAAGGAGAAGGAACACCGACACCTACTCCCGGTGGTGAAGGCGAAGGCACACCGACACCTACTCCGGGCGGCGAGGGCGAAGGAACCCCCACACCGACACCAGGCGGACAGGGACAGGGAACACCTACTCCTACTCCGGGCGGACAGGGTCATGGTGAACCTACACCGACACAGTCTCCTGAAGACCGTATCCGCGATATTCAGGACAGGAGTAACAGAGAACGTTACGGTGGTCAGGGCGATTACAATGACGACTACAACTTCGGTGACTCCGCAAGCTGGTAAAACTGAAAAGATTTTCTCATCGGCATGGCTCATACGGGTCGTGCCGATGTAATATATAAAGAGCCGGCAGACGATCTTACGGCCCGGCCAAAAAGGGGATAGATATATGTACAAGCAGAGATTCGCGATCAAGATACTGGATGGCATATTCATCACGGCCGCATGCCTTACGCCGTTCCTTTACGAGACTGTCAGCTACTGGTTCATTGCACTCACGGTTGTACTTACAGTACTGGCCTTCGTTTTCCCGGCGCTATACGCATCAGGCGTTGCGGGCGGCAGACTCAAGGTGTGCTCCTACGGTACCACGATCCTTTCTGTTTTTCCGTTCACACTGCTCGTGGTAGTTCCGGCATTCATCGTCTCACTCTTCTTCAATGAAGATCTCGGATGGACGCCGATAATAACATACGCGTGCGTGACGATCGGACTTCTGAACATTTATTTCTGGACGGGAATAATAATCGTCTATCTGACATCCAAGCAGATCGGCATCGGCAAAAGGCTTCTCGGTATCTTCTGCGGCATGATCCCCGTGGCAAATCTTTTCGTGCTTTCAATTATCGTGAAGATCTCCGCCCGTGAGATCCGCGAAGAGAGCGAGCGTTACTGGCGCAACGAAGCGCGTATCCCTAACCAGATATGCAAGACGAAATACCCGATCCTCATGGTCCACGGCGTTTTCTTCAGAGATTCTGAGCATCTGAATTACTGGGGAAGAGTTCCTGCCGAACTCATCAAGAACGGTGCGACTATCTACTACGGCGGTCAGGAATCCGCAGGCGATGTTCCGACATGCGCCCTCCAGATCAAGAAGGCGATCGTTCAGGTCCTTCAGGAGACCGGCGCCGAGAAGGTCAACATCATCGCCCACAGCAAAGGCGGCCTCGACTCAAGATACTGCATCACCATGCTCGGTATGGCACCTTACGTTGCTTCACTCACAACAATCAACACTCCTCACAGGGGCTGTGAGTTCGCCGAATATCTCATGAACAAGGCACCCGAGAAGCTCAAGAATGCGGTCGCCGCTACCTACAACAAAGGTGCCAAGGCGTTGGGAGACATCAACCCTGATTTCATCCGCGCCGTCACCGACCTCACAAAAGACGGTGTTGCACGCCTTAACTCAACTATGGCGCCGATGCAGTCACAGTTCGACGGCATCTACACACAGAGTTTCGGCTCAAGGCTCAACCACGCAACAAGCGGCAGGTTCCCTCTTAACATGAGTTACAACTTCGTCAAATATTTCGACGGCTACAACGACGGTCTCGTCGGCGAAGATTCATTCAAGTGGGGTTCCGAATACCACTTCCTTACCAACAATGGCCCGCGCGGCATTTCCCACGCCGACATGATCGACTTGAACCGCGAGAACATCGATGGGTTCGACATCCGCGAATTCTACATCAATGTAGTGCACGGCTTGAAGGAGAGAGGACTCTGATAAATCATATGAAGATGAATCCCGGATTCCGGACGACGATGAGATAAAACAGATCTTATGACATGCCATACTATGTTTTGATTAAGCGACAGCCACATCTAAACAAAATAGAGGCCGCTTGCTTCAGCGGCCCCTCATCATTAACAAACTAAGATTGCTCAGCCTTCTTTTGAAGCCAGATCGGCGATCGTATATTTCTGGAAGAACTTCTTCATCTCTTCGCTGAATTCCTTCCACATCGGGAGAGTGACACATGAAGCGACACGGTCGCACTTGGGTGCTTCGGGATCCATGCATGCTACGACGTAGAAGTCATTCTCGGTGACGGAGATGATGTCCCATGCTGTGATCTCTTTTGCATCACGTGAGAGCTTGTATCCGCCGTTCTTGCCGCGGAGTCCTTTGACCAGCTCGTTCTGCACGAGCATCTTTATGATGGATTCAAGATATTTCTCGGACAGGCCCTGTCTTTCAGCGATGCCGCTGAGTGTGACGTAACCGTCTTTGCCGTATTTTGCGATGTCGATCATAACGCGAAGTGCGTAACGTCCCTTTGTTGATACAACCATATTATGCCTCCATAAGGTCAATAAAACACAAACCTATTATAATGGAAGGAATAAATGAATATAAGAGTGAAAACTGATATTCAACACATTTTTATTATCTTGTTCGTTAACTCGGGGACCGCTGTTAATGAAACGATAACTAAAACCGTTTTTTCGATATCAAATCAGTTAACCGCCGGGAGTATAGCAAAATAACAATAAGCTTACTTCAGCTTGAATACATCCCCGTTGTCTTTGTACATCGGCCAGGGGGCTTTGCCGGTCCTTGCGAATTCGCCCCAGAGTTCGCGGATCTTTTCGCCGACACGACGGGAGACGGGATCTTCCACTTTCACGAAATCATTGGATCTGTCGAACATGACGGGGAGTTCGCTCGCGTGGAAACAGCCGGCGCCGCGTTTCTCGATGTCGGGTGTCATGTAGACATATTCGTACACCCAGGACGGGCCTTTGATGTCGCGTGCGATCTCGCGTGATGGTGTGGTGTAGAAGAATGAAGTGAAGTCATCGGACATGACGCGGCGGGCGTTTTTGCCGAAGCGAAGCTTGAACTTGAACCAGTATGCGGCAAGAGGAAGCGCTATTGTCGGGATGTTGCAGATGAATGCATCGCCTTCCTGGCTGCAGGTGCCGATGACGATTGGCTTCTTGGATTCTTTGGCGAGCTTTTCGGGCCAGTCACGTAATACTTCTCCGTCTATGACGGGCGAGAAGGCGCAGTTGGAGCTGCCTTCCTGATATACGAAAGAACGGAGCTTTTTGTTTGCCTCGTGGATGACTTCGATGTCGATGTCTTTTAAGCGGGAGAGCTCGTTCTCGGCGACGCCGATGTACTTCAGGTATTTGCGCGTGAGACGCTCGCTCTGCTGTTCGGTCCAGAAGGATTTAGCGCATGGGGACATTAATATTGCCTTGTCGAAAAGGAGTTTTGCTTCAGGCATGCTCATGAGTGCAAGGATGCATGCCGCGCCGGCTGACTGGCCGAAGACCGTGACGTTGTCGGCATCTCCGCTGAAGCGGTGGATGTTGTTGCGCACGAATTTGAGCGCTGCCATCTGGTCGAAGAGACCGTTGCTCTTATCGAAATTTTTATCGAGAAAATTCAGGTTTAAGAATCCTTCAAGATTCAGACGGTAGTTGAAGCTTACGACGACGGTCTTTGAGTCGATTGCGAATTTTGCGAGGTCGTAGTAGAGGTCGTCAGAATTTTCGCTGACACGGCCGGCACCGCCGTTGGCATAGGAACCGCCGTAGAACCACACCATTACGGGTGAGTCGGGTGCTATTCCCAAAGGAACAAAAACATTGAGATAGAGACAGTCTTTGCTCTCGTATTCGATCTTGGTCCTTCCCTTGCCCTGAACAGGGCTTGCAGGGCCTCTGAAGACGTCCAGGACGCCTTCCCAGGACTCGGGCGGAACAGGATGCTTAAACGCGAACTCGCCCACAGGAGGCAGCGCAAACGGAATTCCGAGGTATTCCTCGCAGCCGTCTCTGACGATGCCTCTGACAAGGCCGTATTCGGTTGTGACTGTTCTTGAATATTCCATAAAGAAATTTTACACGGCTGGAGTAAAGGGTGCAATTAGGTTGAAATATAGAAAACCGCGTCTATATTTCCTACAATCGCACAAGGTTTGAAGGCTTGAACTGGTTATCTCCGCTAAATCAGCTTACCTTTACCACGATGAGTTCCGGATAGTCGTTGATCCTGACGGGCGCGACGCTGTTGCCGAGGCCGCGGCTTACTATGAGCCTCATGCCGCCGAAGTCGTGCATTCCTTCGTAGAATTCAGGGAAGAACGTGAAGTCAGGCGACAGGACTCCGCCTTTGCCCGGAATGATTATCTGGCCGCCGTGCACGTGTCCTGTCAGGACCAGATCGGCGCCGAGGCTCTTATAGAGTTCGTAGTACTGCGGCTCGTGTGCGAGCATTATGACCGGACGCTCATCGGAGAAAGCGGGGTAGGCATTGAACGATCCGAGTGAGGAATCGGCGATGCCGGCGAGCACGAAGCCGTCCATCCCTGCATATGTGTCATCAAGGAAAATAACTCCTTCGGAACGCATATCTTCGTAGAAAGCATCGAGCTTACTGCCGTGGAGCCTGTTCTCGTGGTTGCCAGTGATGTAATAGACGGGTGCGATCTTTACCGCGCCTTTGATGAAGTCCATCGCGATGGAATAAGAGGTGTGTGTCGAGTCGACGATGTCTCCCGTAACAACTATTATGTCGGGGCCGGCCTTTTCGATCTGCTTCAAAAGAGAGGACTGCTTAATGCCGAAAAACTGGTTGTGAAGGTCCGACACCTGAACTATCGTGATGTCGTTTTCGAGGCCGAGATCGACGTCGTATCTGCTCACGGTGAGATGGTAGTTCTGATAGAGGAAGAAGCCGCACATCACCAATTCGACGACCATGAGAAAAGGGACCGCGAAGAACTTCGGTTTTAGTGTCTTGTGGTGGAAGAGCCTCATGCCGAGAAACGCACCTATGGAACCGCCGATCCACGCCCAGAACAGCAATGTCCTTTCGGGAATTCTCCGCGCGCCTTTCTTCGCATAAGACTTGTCCATTCCGTAAAGAATGAACGACGCAAGATTAACTAATACCAGGTAGTAAACAAGCAGCATCCGTCAGGCCTCAGTAGGTGAGATTACTCCGTAATATTCGCAGAAATCTTCCATAATATCTGTGTCGCCGGTGACAGATCTCAGAATTAGCACTGTGTTGCCACTGAGATAGATACCGCAAAGTGTTTTGCGACCGATAGAATTATCATTTTCGGAAATGTAGTATGAATAACCGTTTTCTTTGCCTTTCTCGCCGTCATCGGCATATTTCTTTCCGGCTTTTTTGAAGAATTTCTCAGCATCATTCTTATCTGCAAAATTAAATAACCAGCCGACGTTTATTCCGCCGTCATTGATGGCAAAGCATGTAGCTTCTTCAACATCGTATTTGGGGAAATCATTAAGGTGGTTGAGAGTATTGTTGTATATTTTCTGGGCATCTTTGTTGGTGACGTAGATATATGAGCCGTCTCCTTTTTCCTTGCCGGTGAGGATCGCTTCATAATCATCAATGAAATCGCCCAAATCTTCAGAGCATTCAAAATCCTGATCATCGCAGAATTTTGCAATCTTTTTGTGGTCGAACGGCTGCTGGCTGCAGGCTGTAAGCCCGATGACCATTGCTAGTGCCAGAAACGAACAAGCGATCTTCTTAAAAGTATTCATACTATCCTCCCTTAATGAATATACCTGAATTATAACATCTCAGTTTCCAGGTACTTCATGAAGGCCTCAAGACCTTCCACAAGATCAGAATATGTCTCATCGAAATTACCCGTGTACCAGGGATCTGCAATGCTCCTTGTGCTGCCCGCAAAGGAGAGCATCTGATATATCTTTCCGTCGGGATCACCGCCTGCGATCCTTGTCATGTTCCTGATGTTATATGAATCCATGCCGATCAGGTAATCGAAGTTCTGATAGTCGGCGCGTGTCATCTGTCGCGCACGGTGCGGGAGGACCGGTATGCCGACCTCTCTCATCTTACCGACCGTACCATAGTGCGGACCGTTTCCGATCTCTTCCGTGCTTGTGGCAGCAGAGTCAATATAAAAACGGTCTGCAAGCCCTTTCTTGTTGACCATATCCTGGAACATAAACTGCGCCATTGTTGAACGGCAGATGTTGCCGTGACATATAAACAAAACTTTTATCATAGTTACGATTTGCCCCGATAATCCCCGAAAAGCCTTTGATCATTAGGTTTTTCAAGAACTCGGCCTTTCTTGTTGTTTTGGCTTATCGTGCCCTTTCTCGGCATATCTAAGCCTTGGTCTGTAGTAAATTTGTAGTAAAACCAAACCAATTTACTACAGCGGTTATCCGATGGCAGTAACTCTGGCAAACTCTTCCTTCGCATCATCATACTTAACATGTGTATAAGTATTCATCGTGACTGTGATGTCAGAATGTCCCATAATATACTGAAGCGTTTTGGGATTCATTCCGCTTCTTGCCATATTGGAACAGAATGTGTGTCTGCACACATGCGGCGTAATCTTGGGGAACCTCAAGCGATAGATCCTGTCATGCTTTTCCAGGGCAAACTTAAAGTATTTTTCCCAATGCATCGCGACCTTGGGCATTCCGTTCTTATCAACACACAGAAATCCCGTATATCCGTCAATGACCGGTTCTTTTCTCAACGCGGGTCTGCTCCCGATCATACGTTCAAAGCAGGCAGCGACTTCTTTAGTCATCGGAACCCTGCGGGTACCTGCATTTGTTTTGGTAGGAATAATGATATATTCCATGCCGCTTGTACGCTGAAGCTGATGATCAACATTGATATACATCTCATCGAAATGTATGTCATTGTAAGTAAGACCACAGAATTCCGAGATACGAAGACCCGTATGGAACAAAACATAGAATGCATCGTAATACCTGCAATAATGCTTATCGTTCTTCACGTAGTCCAAGAACTCATTCATCTCTCGCTTCGATATAGCGTCGCGAGTAACCTGATCATTGATAAGGACATCGGCCAGTGCGAACTGGAACGGATTCTTACGTATAAGTTCATCCTGATATGCAATCTCAAAGGCAGGTCTCAGTATTCCTCTGAAAGTATGAAGAGAACTGTAACCTCTCCCATTCTTTTGCAGATCTATCAGCCAACACTTGGCATCCGTCATTTTGACTTTGTCGATCCTCAGGCTACCGAACGGGTTTTTGGACAGGAAATTGATACATGTCTTATAACCCGCTGCCGTAGAAGGTCTTATACCTGTTCTTGTCTTGACGTACTTCTTGACCAGTTCAAGAACCGTAATATCACCGCCGTTAACAGCTACTTGGTTAAACAGATCTGCTTGAATCTGCTTTTCCTTCTCTCTTAATGATAACTCAGGTCTTTTGCCGGAAGGAGTTGCATCCGTACGATCCAGTCTCCAACTGTACACGATCCTTCTGATCCCGGTATTGTCGTAGTAAGTGTATTGATATCTACCATCCGGTCTCTGGCTCTCTCCATTGCGAAGAATGCGATTTTTCTTGTCGCGTCTTTTCTCGCTCATTAGTCTCTCTCCTTTCTGTAAAGAGAGCCCGATATGATATAGATAACTATACCATACCGGAACTCTGATTAACGATTGTTTTATACGGCTGTTGCCTGATCTATATACTGTTCAAAGTATTTACGCTTTATCATGACCCGGTTGCCGTTCATGACGACAAAATCTGCCATAGGATTTTCTTCAACTATTCGCCGTAATTTCTTTTCACCAACATGGAAATAATCGGCAGCTTCCCTGATGGTCAGTGTGTATTTTTCCCATAAGGGGACAACATTTGATCTATTGTTCTGAGTTTGATTGTTTTCCATAAAGATATCTCCTTTACTCCTATTATTTGTTTCTGTTTTCAGGACAGTAAGTCTGATAGATTGCGTTCATGGCATTCCGGATATCATCGGCACACCTTTCAAGTTCCAGGGGATGGGCTATACCGAGTATGTTCAACTTGCGGAGGACCTGATGAAGATTGCTTCCGGCACGTTTTGTTTCACACAGCAGGTAATTCAGATCAGCCGGCGGAGCTTCCACGATTATGTCTCCAGCCATTGCTTTACGTGCATATTGGCTGATGGTAAGACCTGCTCTTGCAGCGTTTTTACGAATGGATTCATATTCTTTCTGATCTACTCTGAAGTGGATCTGATGCGATTTTGCAGGGAAAGTCTTACTCATCTGAACCTCCTTCGGATATCTGATCCTTGTTTAAGATCCAAAACCACACATCACCCTTCTTGTCCGATCCGAGTCCGGGAATGTACTTCTTGGCTTCATCAAGTGTCCTCTTACAGATGTTTTTGTTTTTTGCCATCTCTTGGATCTTCTTGGCTTCGACCTCTGTATGATCCGTGAAGTAAGACTTCAGGAATGTGATTGCCATATCCAGCTTGGTCTCGGTGCGGGCTTTCTGGTTCCTGGAAGCGTAA
>CADAKH010000017.1 GCA_902788505.1 Oscillospiraceae bacterium | reverse complement strand
AAGGTGTTCGGCCTAACTCTTGCTCAGATAGCTCAGTCGGTAGAGCAGGGGACTGAAAATCCCCGTGTCGGCAGTTCGATTCTGTCTCTGAGCACCAAAGCGTTAGAAGACTCTTTCTTTTGCTTAATGCTTTATGCAAAAGGAAGAGTTTTTAACTTTCGGGGGACCAAGTTAAATGACGATCAGGAAAAGACTGACACCTGCACTTGCTACCTTGCTGTTCCTTATTATAGGAATAGCATGTCAGGTCATCGTTATTAAAATCTTCCCTTATGCTGTAGGACAGCCTCTGGTTGAGGACAATGCATATATTCTCACCAGGATCATGGAAGGATATCTTATTATCCTGTCTCTTATCTTTGCTGCCTTCACTAGATTCAAGATTCACTTTGAATGCTTTAAGCCAGAGAAAAAGAAACTTATGAATGACCTTCTTATCAGCGGAATCATGAGCGTTGCGCTTATAGGCATTCTGTTTGTTATCCGTCTTGTTCAGAATCAGATAGATCCTGAGATTGCGGCAAGACCCTGGTTCGGACTCTATCTCGGAACTTATATGCGCTGGTTCTATCCTTTCAGTGCAATATTGCAGGAACTCTTTGTTAAGGGCATTGTCGAGGACAATATCACGGCTTCCTGCAAGAAGTACAATAAGCATTTCTCCGTTTGGATGACAGCTCTTTTCTTCTTTGTGCTCCACATGGGCTATGAACTTCCAATGATGTTCGGTGCTGCTATTCTCTGTGTGGTAACGGGCTACCTTTACGAGAAGAACAAGTCAGTATGGGGCAGCATCCTTATCCACTTCGTAATCGGCTTCGTACCGAAAATAATCGGTGTAACCCGTTAAAATCAGGCATTTGAAGTAACATTGTTACAAAAGCTGTAATTTTTGCATATTACAGTTTGTTGACATTGCAATTTGTCATGACTGTGAAACAAAAACGTTATGCTATACTCCAAAATATCTAATTAGGGAAATAGTGTCTATTTTTAGTGATTTGAGGTTTTTATGGAGTCAGACAATCTTGCAAAATTCAAGAAAATAGTTGCCGGTCTCTCACCTGAAAAGCGTAAGCAGATTTATGACCGCATGAAGGGCATGTCAAAGCAGGAGGCTATGGCTGTGATCGACCGTATGGTTGAGATATCAGAGCAGCACAGCAAGATCGAGATTACCGCAAGACCCAAGGTCCTTGCCGGAGGCGGACATGAGACAACTGTCAGCCGTCCTGATTTCGAGGTCAGATCACCCCGTACATGGACTGAAAGAAAAGAATCTGACGACAACAAGATCGAGATCGTAAAAAATCCCGGCACTAAAACCAACAGACCTTCTGCCTCAAGACCTATGCAGCGCCCCATCAAGAAAGCTGAGCCTGCAGTTGCAAGGGCTGGCAGGGAACAGGTCGCAAGGCAGATCGAACAAAGAGAACTCGAAAAGATCGAAGCAGAGCTCCGCAAGGAGAAGAATAAGGAACTCGCTAAAAGAGCAGGCAAGTTTGCACTTGTATGTTTTGGCAGGGTTATGGCTACACTTCTTGCAACTCTCGTAATTGTTCTTGCAGGATTCTATTCATTTCTGACGATCATCATGAAGGGACCTTCAACTCATTTGAGAGACCAGTTCGTTCCTTCCGTTATGGAGTCTTCAGCAGGCGGTGTCCTTGCCAAGATGATCCTCTCTGATGAAGAGATCGAAGCGATCATGAACAGCAATACAACACATGAGTTTGAAGAGATTACTGATACAACACTCGTTAACGCTATGGCTGCTGAGCAGAACAGACAAACTGCTGAAGCTGAAGTAGTCGTAAATGAGCTTGATCCTGACGGAGACGGTATCGAAGTACACGACATCAGCGGCCCGATGTATCACGGCAAGATGCTCGTTATCTATGATCCTTCAAGAGTTATGGTCGCTACGATCGATGAATATAATCACAGCGGCGCGGGCCTTACACTCAAGGAACTCATCGACAAGTACGGCGGTGTTGCAGGTGTCAATGGCGGCCAGTACGAAGATACAAACGGAATGGGGATCGGCGGATGGCCTGAGGGTATCGTTATTTCAGAAGGCGAGCTTCGAATGGGTTATCTCGGCGGAACATATGATGTTTACGGACTTACAACCGACAATGTGCTTGTAGTCGGCAGAATGACTGCTCAGCACGCCATGGATATCGGTGTAAGAGATGCAGTTTCTTTCGGACCTGCTCTTATCGTAAACGGTGTCCCTGCAAACTACAGCGGTTCAGGCGGAGGACTTAACCCCAGAACAGCAATCGGCCAGAGAGAAGACGGTGCGATCCTTCTTCTCGTTATCGAAGGAAGAAAGACATCCTCAATGGGCGCTACAATGGCTGACCTTATCGATGTAATGCTCGAGTTCGGTGCAGTCAACGCAGCTAACCTTGACGGCGGTATGTCCTCAGCTATGTGGCTTTATGACGATGAGCTCGTTTCAAGTTCTTCAATTAGAGTTTCACGCCAGATGCCTACTGCATTTATAGTTCTGCCTCAGGATGCAGGCAACGGAAATGCAGGACAGTCAACGGAGGAATAAATGAAGTCCTCAGATAACAGCGAAAAGAATACCAATTTGAAAGACGGGAAGAGTAAGGTAAGTTTCTTCCTCGTCTTTCTTATTTGCTGGCTTGTTGTAGTTACAGGTTTTATTGCGTGGTTCCTTTTAAGATTCAATGATTTCGCTGCCAAGTATGAGGCGCGTTATCAGGATTCCCTGCCTTATCACGAGGCGGAGGCCATAACACAGCATTTCAATGACCATGATGTTGATTATATTCTCGATAGCATGACTTCCAAGCCGGCTGTTACGGAATTTGAAGATGAATCAGTCGTCAGGGAATATGTAACGTCACTTATCAGCGATAAGAAATTCGAGTATGTTGAGACTGAAAGTTCCAGGGAAGATGAGCCTGAATACTATATCAGGACTGTTGACGGAGTTATGGTCGCTAGATTCGAATTGAGGGAAGACAAGGATGCTAACCTTCCGTATGGTTTTAAAGCCTGGGAAAAGGAATCTCTCGAATTCTTCACGGCTGCTTCATTTGACGCTGTTATTTCAGCACCGGAGACATATAAGGTTTTCGTTAACGGAATAGAGCTCACGGAAGCTTACCAATCAGGTGATATAGTTCCTTCCGAACTTACCCAGTACGTTGATCCGTATGCTGTTATTCCAGGAACCGTTAATTATGAAGTCAAAGGTCTTTACAAGAAGCCTGTGGTCACAGCTGAAGATTATCTCGGCAATCCTTGTGAGATCGTATATGATTCCGTCAACGATTCCTACAGTGTCCATTTCATCAAGGACTTTGAGGAAAGGGAAGAGCTTGAGGAGTTCGCTATCACGTTTACTTCGACATTTGCAAATTACATTTCACAGGATGCTGCAAGTTACGCGCTGGATAAGTATTTCCCGAGCGGAAGCACGGCTCTGAGCTATATCAAGCGCAATTCATCCAGAGAGCTTTATACGACGCACGGAAGTGTTTCTATCCACAATGAGGAGATCAAGGATGTTATCGTATTCTCCGATGAAGTCGTTTACATGGAGATCTATGTTGAGCAGTGGATGGAGATGTATTGGGGTTCGGATGAGCCTGAGGTTATTCCGACCGATGCACACGTATATTTTGTCAAGATAAACGGCAGGTGGCTCGTAGGCGGAATCCAGTATTGATCAGGCACTGAAAATACCGTAGATTTACCACAGAATTACTTCGTTTTTGTAACGCTCCTGAAACTTTGTCTTTATTATATAATGCTAAAATTAGCATAGACTATTATCGGACAAAGCTCTAAAGGGGGTACATGTCTTGGAATTTACATATTCGAACGACGGCTTTTTGCCTTACGAATCTTTTGACTATATTTTCAATGAGCGCACAATGCCGGAATTCGGCCAGGTTGCATCTCCTTATGTAAAGCCTCTTTCAACATGGAGGTTCTATCTTGCTAACGGTCAGACCGAGATCCCTTTCGGTGTCATGAATACTTCATTTGATGATTCCGACTGGCCTCTTGTTAATGTTCCTTCGACTTGGCAGACGGAAGGCTTCGGACTTCCCCAGAACCTGATCTACGATTATCCGATCAGACTTGCCGAGAATGCTGCAAGGAAAGAAGAAACGATCAGCGACAAGTATGTTCTTAAGTCAACTGGCGATGATGATGACGAGGTCGGTATCTATAAGACCACAGTTGTTTTCAAACCTTCCGATATCGAGAGAGCGCTTTATCTTGAGGCATCAGGAATATGCGGAAGCTTCAAGGTCTTTATCAATGACAAGCTCCTTTGCAATTCACATGCGCTGTTTACAAGAAAGCGTCTTCTTATCTCAGGTCTTGTCAGAGCCGGCGTGAATCACATCACGATAATCGTCAACCGTTATGACAGAGATGATTCAGGACACATCATTCTCGACATGATGAACTTCGGTTTTGCCGGAATCTTCAGACCTATTATGATCGTAGAGGATTCATTGCTCGAACTGTCCAATCTTCACATCAAGCTTGATTATGTTCCTTCGGCATATATTTCGGAAATCGCGAAAATGGATGCTCTCGCTGTGCGCGAATCAGTGTCACGTGTTCCTCATGGCGATTTCATGATCAAAGTTGATTTTTCGATGCGGAACCATACGAATTATATGATCCCTTATTCCGTCAGGATCTCGCTTCTTGAGGCAAGGGCCCAGTACGATCCTTATAAGCTGCCTTTCGTTAACATCAAAGGCCAGAGCGAGCCTGTCGTAGGTGTTGTGGATGCTTTGAAGGAGACACGTGCCAGCACGGACTTCGTCGCTCAGGACGTTGCACAGTGGTCTGACTGCACACCTGTCCAGTACGACATTATTTTCGAGGTCATGGATTCTGACGGCAAAGTAATCTGCGCTAAAAAGAAGAGATTCGGCTTCAGAACGACAGAGATCGTTCAGGATAAGCTCAATGTAAATGACCGCCGCGTAAATCTCATGCTGGTCAAGTACTATGAATTCGATCCGCAGGGCGGTATTGCAGTTCCCCAGGACCGTATGCGCCAGGATATCATCCTGATGAAGCGTGCGGGCATCAACGGTGTTATCGCAGACGGTATGCCTTTATCGGATGAGTTCTTAAATCTCTGTGACCAGTACGGTATGTATGTTATCGCGACATCAGCTGATTTCTACATGAGAGATTATGTTGAAGCATGTATGAATCACCCTTCAGTAGTTATGTGGGGATTCCAGAAATACAATTTCGATCCTGAGACGGCTCAGCGCGTAAAGCATGAATGTCTTCTCATAGATGACACGAGACCATGGTATTGCGAAGTTGTCAGAACAGTAGCTCCCAACGGCAAGAAATCCAGACCTCAGGGCAAGATCTCGGATATGAGACCGATGCCGAGTGATGCAGGTGCAGTATTCGGACCGTGGGAGGATCTCTGCCTCGACAGGAACAAGATCTTCAGTCTTAACAGAACAGGAAGAAACCTTTTCGAGACGATACCGGGAAGAACAAGATTTACGGATGATGATACACCTTACAAGTGGATCCATCACGCAGATCTCGTCGGCGGAAAGCAGAAGGAGAATTCCTGTATCGGTCAGGGCATCGTGGATGCAGAGCGAAATCCGCACCCGATCTATCTCGATATCAAGAAGCAGTGCCAGTCGATCGCGATCTTTGCATCGGCAGGCGATCCCGCAAATCTTACGATGAGAAACTCCAACCAGTTCGGTTATACCGAAGAACTGGATCTCGAGTGGAAGATACTCCTGGGCGGAAGAACGATCATGTCAGGAAGAGGAATAATTCCTGAGATCGAACCGTTCGGCTCAAGAACACTGAGATTCCCTTTCTCGACTGAAGTGTTTACGACACCCGGCTGGGCACAGGGAAAGGCTGAATTCATCGAAATGTATATGAACGCTCTTTCAAAAGAGCTTGTTTTCGATATCACATTAAAGCTCCATAAGGACACATATTACGCTAAGGCAGGCTACGAAGTGGCTTTCTATCAGGATGTCCTTACAGATAATATAGCAAGCCCTGTAGGCCCTGTTACAGAGCAGGCAACTGGACTCGGAAACGGAATGAAGCCTGAAGAAGATCCTTCAAGACAGCTCGGTTCGGGACGACATTCTGCTTCTGGTATTCCAGGAATCGGTGAAGGTATTGACAGTGATCTTCCCGAGATCATTGAAGACCAGTCTCTGCTGACTGAGGAAGACAGCGGAAGGATCGAGAGGATCAACGATAGCGGACTTGCAAATGTTGCAGATCTTTATACCGACGGCAATGCTCCTGTTGAAGAGAAGATCGTCGATGTCATTACTCACAATTCAGTCAGCACTATAGCCCACGGTCTGTTTGTCGGTAAGGGCAATTTAAGGATCGGTTTTTCAAGAGATCCGGGCAGTCTTGAGAGCCTTGAGATCGCAGGATATAACTTCATGAAGGGACCGCTTTATCCGAGCTTCTACCGTTGTCCTTCAAATATCGACAGAACTGACAGAAGCTTCATTCTTGCGCGTACTGTTTTCTCTAAGGAGAGCGACTACGAGCAGATCCAGGAATCCTTGAAGTATATCGGTTCGGAGTACAGTTCCAGAGACGGTGAGTTCACGATGATATCGAGATACAAGTCATTCGCGATGCATGGTGAAGTAATCCTTTTCTATGAGGTCCCTCAGGCAGATACGATCAGGGTAACACTTGATTTCAAGCCGAAGTACGATATGGTCAGATATGGAATCAGATTCCCCATCGTAAAGGACGACTGCGTATGTTCATGGTACGGAAGAGGCCCGGGAGAATCTTATGTTGACCGTAAGAATGCGGCAAGACTCGGCGTATATTCTGCAGGTGTGGGCAAAATCTACCATCCGTATGCAAGACCTGCGGAGAACTCCTCTCATACCGATACACAGATCGTTAAGATCACCAACGGTGACGGCGATTCAGTTGAGATCAGAAGGATAGGTTACAATCCTAAGTTCGACTTCACGGTACTTCCTTATACACCTGAGCAGATGAATGAGTTCCTGCATGAAGAGCAGCTCATGAATAATGATTTCTGTGAATTCTTCTGTGATTTCGCTTCAAAAGAAATCGAGAGAACGAAAGATAACATTACGACTCAGCCCGTTAAGAAGGATGTAAGATACAGAGAGACATTCGAACTCCGTCTTGTTCCCAAGCAGGGTTATCTTGAAGAAACCTGATTTAATTTATACTTTGTTTTTATTTCTTCAAAGATTATCTGCGCCGGAAGTGATAAAATTATCCATATAATTTGATTACTTGTACATGAAGGGAGCCGACCGCAGATGGAAGAGAAGAAGACTGACCGCAGAACTCTTAAGACGCGTAAAGCTATTTGCGATGCTATTATGGAGTTTCTGATCGAGAAGGAACTCCGCAAGATCACTGTTCAGGAAATCTCCGACAAGGCCGATATCAACCGTGCCACTTTCTATAAGCACTATCTTGATGTATATGACCTTTATGACAAGCTCGAGCAGGACATACTCATCGAGTGGGGCATGCTAGTTCTAAAACTTCAGGAATTAAGAACGGAAGAATTCTTCAGAAGGCTTGTGGATTATGTTGACAGGAACCGTCTAATGTTCAGGATGGTCTTCAGCGAGAATTCACCGGGACAGTTAAGAGTCAAGTTTGAGAAGATCCTTGAAGGTCTGTTTAAGAAGATCGAATCTGAGAAGATCGGAGTTAAGATCACTGATGTAAAGCTTTCTTACAGAACGGCATACCGTGCTCAGGGTTGTATCTCCGTGCTCTCAAAGTGGATATATGATTCAGAAGGACAGCCCAAGGAATTCATAGTAAAGATCCTGGCTGAACTCGATTCAAATACAGAGAAGCTGATGAGGCAGTGATTTTCGGAGGAGCTAATCTTGGGAGAGAATAAAGACAGGCAGAATCTGTTCCGTGCTAAAACGATCGAGCGTATATCTTCACCTGAGAAACTGACAGATTACCTTAAGGTAACCAATCCGGGAATCTGGGTTGTATTAGGCGCTGTAGTACTTCTTCTTGGAGGCCTTCTTATCTGGGCAAGTGTAGGCACGCTCAATACAACTGCAGATATAAAAGTTATCGTTGAAGATCACACGGCAAAGGTAGTGACCGAAGGTTCCGGAGAACTCAAAGAAGGCATGCCTTTCACTTTACTTTCGAACGAATACTTTATAGCCGCTACGGCAGAAGACGAATACGGAAGAGTTTACGGTATTTCTGAGCTTGCTCTTCCGGACGGAGTATATGAAGGAACTGCTGTAATCGAACAGGTAAGACCCATTGATTTTCTGCTTGAGAGCAGGTAAGGCCTTATGCCAGGTACAAAGATCAAAAAGCCTAAAAATAAAGGTGTAGCCAAGGTCCCGGTTGTAATGCAGCTGGAAACACTTGAATGCGGTGCTGCGTCTTTGGCAATGGTCATGGCATACTATGGCAAATGGGAACCTTTAGAGCAGGTGCGCATCGACTGCGGTGTTTCCCGTGACGGATCCAAGGCGAAGAATATATATCTTGCAGCCGAACACTACGGTTTTAAAGTAAATGCTTACCGCATGAGTCCTGAGAGCCTTAAAGAGCAGGGGACATTTCCGTGCATAATCCACTGGAACATGAATCACTTTGTTGTTTTAAACGGCTTCAGGGGTAAGCATGTTTATATCAACGATCCCGCAAGAGGAACTGTAAAGATCTCCTGGGAGGAATTCGATAATTCATTTACCGGTGTAGTTATTACACTTGTTCCGTCAGCTGATTTCAATCCGGGTGGAAAGCGCAAGAGCACATTGAGTTTTGCTGCCAAAAGGCTTGCCGGCGCAGGTGCAGCGATCGTTTTTGTAATGCTGACCACGGCGATCAGTTATCTTTTTGGAATTGCCGATTCCGTTACGTCAAGAATATTCATTGACCGCCTTCTGACAGGCATCAACAGGGATTGGCTCTATCCCTTTATTCTATTAATGATATTTCTTGCCGTTATCAATCTTATTGTTTCCTGGGCGCAGACTATCTATTCACTGAAGATCAACGGTAAGATGTCTGTCATCGGCAATACGACTTATATGTGGAAGGTGCTTCATCTCCCGATGGAATTCTTCTCACAGAGACTGGCAGGCGACATTCAGTCGCGTTCGGGAATGAATGCTTCTATCGCAAGCACCCTGATCGGTACTTTTGCACCTCTCGTATTAAACACGGCAATGATGGTCTTCTATCTCGTGCTGATGTTAAGGCAAAGTCCCATGCTCACGCTGATAGGTCTTTCAACTTTGATATTTAATATCTTCATGGCAAGGATAATCTCACAAAGAAGGATCAACATCACGCGTGTTCAGCTGAGAGATGCCGGCAAACTTGAAGCAACGACTGCCAGCGGTATTGAAATGATCGAGACAATAAAGGCGAGCGGTGCCGAGAGCGGCTTCTTTCAAAAATGGGCAGGCTATCAGGCATCGGTGAATTCACAAAGAGTAAAAGCTGCAAGAGATGAGCAGTTCCTGGGGATAATTCCGACTTTCTTTGTAACAGTTGCAAATTATGCAGTACTGATCGCGGGAATCTACCTTACGATGGATGGCACTTTTACTCTCGGTTCTGTATTGATGTTCCAGGGCTTCCTAGGTTCATTCATGTCTCCTGCAATGTCACTTATCGGAGCAGGTCAGGCTATACAGGAGATGCGCACACAGATGGAGCGTGTCGAAGATGTTATGGAATATCCCGATGATCCGGCGATATCTGTTGAACCCACGATCACAAAGCTCGAAAAGCTTCGCGGCAATGTCGAGATAAAGAATCTCACATTCGGTTATTCAAGACTTGAAGAACCTGTCATCTCAGATTTTTCCATGAGCCTTAAGACAGGCGACCGTGTAGCTATCGTGGGCTCGTCGGGAAGCGGTAAATCCACTATATCAAAGCTCATTTCAGGCCTTTATCAGCCGTGGAGCGGAGAGATACTGTTTGACGGTCATCCGAGAGAAGAGTATCCGCGTGAAGTGCTGACCGGTTCACTTGCAGTTGTAGATCAGGACATAATCCTTTTCGAGGATACCATCGCGAATAATATCAAGATGTGGGATACATCGATCATGGATTTTGAGATGATCCTTGCGGCAAGAGATGCAAGCCTTCACGATGACATAATGCGCATGCCAGGCGGATATCAGCATAAACTCGTAAGCGGCGGCAAGAATCTTTCAGGCGGACAGCGTCAGCGAATGGAGATTGCAAGAGTCCTTGCACAGGATCCTTCCATCATCATTCTCGATGAGGCTACAAGCGCACTGGATGCCAAGACTGAATATGAAGTCATTAATGCAATCCACGACCGTGGTATTACATGTATCGTTGTAGCTCACCGCCTTTCCACTGTAAGAGACTGCGATGAGATCATCGTGCTCGATCACGGAACGATCGCAGAGCGCGGAACCCATGAAGAACTGATGGCCGGCGGCGGTATATATGCCGACCTTGTATCAAACGAGTAAGGAGCCGGAACATTGGGATTTTTTGAGAACCAGATTGAAGAAAGGCGTGAAGCCGAACAGCAGCTTCTTGAAGATTCATTCGTCAGGATAGCCGGTATAGTGATGGGTAACCGTACTGCCGAAAAGCTCGGTGATGAGAGGATCATTACCAAGAATGCTATTGATGAGATCCTGAAGTATTATCACTTCAAGCCTGTGGATATTCCGGAGAACATAACAACATCATCAGACCAGCTCAGTTATGCGCTTCGTCCCAATGGTCTGATGAGCAGGGAAGTAGAACTTGAGGAAGGCTGGTATAAGGATGCCTACGGCCCGATCCTTGCATTCACTAAAGAAGACGGCATTCCGGTTGCGCTTCTTCCTGATGCCTTTACAGGATACAGATATACTGATCCTGCAACCGGCAGACGTATGAAGCTGAACCGCAGGACTTCTGATCTGTTTGACAGGAACGCGATATGTTTCTACCGGCCTCTGCCACAAAAGAAGCTTACTATTCCTGATCTTCTTATCTATATGAAGAACTGCATTTCGATAAGTGATCTGGTCTTTATATTTGTATCCACTATGGCGATCTCTCTTGTCGGACTCCTGATGCCGAGGATTACAAGACTCCTTACAGGTCCTGTGCTTTCTTCAGGACGCAAGGATGTGCTTATTCCGATAGCGATCACGATGATCTGTGTTGCTTTGTCATCGCAGCTTATCAGCAGCATCAAGATGCTCATACAGTCACGGCTTGACATAAAGACATCGCTTGGAGTTCAGGCCTCGATGATGATGAGACTCATGAAGCTTCCTGCAAACTTCTTCAGGAAATATAGTCCGGGTGAATTAAAGAGCCGTTCAACATCGGTCAACAGCTTGTGCTCGATGATCATGGGCATGGTTTTAGGTACAGGCCTTACATCGGTTACATCGCTTGTGTATATCGGTCAGATATTCAACTTTACGCCGGCGCTTGTTATACCTTCGATCTTTATAATCCTGATCACTGTTGTATTCTCCATCGTGTCCACACTGATGCAGATTAAGATAAACAGGAAATCAATGGAAATTGGTGCAAAGGAATCCGGTCTCAGTTACGGCCTTATAACTGGCGTTCAGAAGATAAAACTCTCTGGTGCAGAGAAAAGAGTTTTTGCAAAGTGGATGGATGTATATTCTGAAGGTGCAAGGCTTATCTACAATCCGCCGGTGTTCATTAAGCTGAACAGTGTAATCTCTTCAGCTATCGCACTGGTTTCAAATATCGTTCTTTACTATCTTGCGGCTGTGAACAATATCGATCCGTCATCTTATTATGCATTTACCGCAGCATACGGAATGCTTATGGGAGCTTTCATGTCTGTATCAGGCATCGCTTTGTCTGCTGCCCGGATCAGGCCTATCCTCGAAATGGCTGAACCTTTCCTTAACACCGAGCCTGAGATAACTCAGGGAAAAGAGATCATCACTTCGATATCAGGTGCTGTCGAATTGAATAATGTTTCGTTCAGGTATTCTGAGAAGACTCCCTATATCTTAAATGACATCTCACTTAAGATAAAGCCCGGCGAATATGTAGCGATCGTGGGAAGCACAGGATGCGGCAAATCAACTCTTGTAAGGCTTCTTCTAGGTTTCGAAAAGCCCGAGAAGGGCGCTATATACTATGACGGCAAAGATATAACGGGACTTGATATGTCATCCCTTCGGAAAAAGATCGGAACAGTCATGCAGGATGCAGGCCTTTTCCAGGGTGACATTTATTCCAATATCGTTATCAGCGCTCCTGAATTAAATCTTGATGCAGCCTGGAAAGCGGCAGAAAAGGCCGGGATTGCTGATGATATAAGGGCAATGCCGATGGGCATGAATACGATGATTTCGGAAGGTCAGGGAGGTATCTCCGGAGGACAGCGCCAGCGTATCATGATTGCGCGTGCAATCGCACCGGAGCCGAAGCTTCTGATCTTCGATGAAGCTACAAGTGCCCTTGACAACAGGACGCAGAAGCAGGTGTCCGATGCTCTTGATACAATGGGCTGTACGAGGATCGTTATTGCCCACAGATTAAGTACAATCAGGCACTGTGACAGGATACTTGTCCTTGAAGGCGGGATCATCACCGAGCAGGGTACATACGATGAACTCATAGCGAAGAACGGCTTCTTTGCAGAACTCGTAAAAAGACAGAGAACAGACGGTTGAATACAATAAAAAAGGGGAGTAATGAATATGGATAATAAAGAAAGAATGCTTGCAAATCTGCCTTACAAGTCCTGGATGGACGGGCTTAATGAAGAGCGTATGGAATGCAAGAAAAAGCTATTCGAGTATAACAACATGAATCCCGAAAAGACTGCTGAGAGGGAGAAGCTTCTCCGTGAGATCTTAGGTAAGACCAAGGAAGGTTACCTTTGCATCGAGTCGCCTTTTCACTGCGATTACGGTTACAATATTGAAGTCGGAACAGACTTTTTCGCTAACTATAACTTAATAGTTCTTGATGTCGGCAAAGTTAAGATAGGCGACCATTTCATGTGCGGTCCGAATGTTCAGATCTGTACTGCAGGTCATCCTATCCATCCGGAATCAAGAAATTCCGGCTATGAATACGGAATAGATATTACAATAGGTGAGAATGTCTGGATCGGAGGAAATGTCCTTGTCTGCCCCGGTGTTACTATCGGCAATAATGTTGTAATAGGAGGCGGCAGTGTTGTTACGAAGGATATTCCGGATAACATGTTAGCTTACGGTAATCCCTGCAGACCTGTAAGAGAGATAACTGAAGCAGACAGGGACTACTATTTCAAAGACAGAAGATTTGACGTGGACGATTACAAATAAATGCAGAGGTGATCTCTATGAATAAGTGGACAAGAGCGGCTATACCGGCATTGCTGATACATTGTTCGATCGGCACAGTCTATTGTTGGAGTACGTTTAAGGAATCAATAGCGAATGCAATCGGCATGAGCACTTTCTCAGTCGGCTGGGCATTCAGCTTTGCTATATTCTTTCTCGGAATGTCGGCAGCTTTTGCAGGCAAGATAGTTGAGCTCAATATTCACAGATCATCTCTCATATCGGCAGTGTGTTTTACAGCGGGAATGCTCGGAACAGGTGCCACTATCCAATTCCTCAGAGGACCACTTGCCCTTATACTGATATACATTTTCTACGGCTGCATCATGGGAATCGGACTTGGTGTCGGATATCTTACTCCGGTAAAGACTCTGATGCTCTGGTTTAAGGATAACAAAGGCCTTGCCACCGGAATATCCATCATGGGATTCGGTCTTGCAAAAGCTATTGCCACTCCGATCATGGAGATGCTTCAGAATAAGCTCGGTATTGCACCGATGTTCTTTATCCTCGGCGGCATTTATTTCGTAATGATGTTTGCTGGTCATCTCCTTCTCAAGAAGCCTGAAGGCTGGGTTGAAGATAAGAGTGTCAATGACAGTTTCAAGGTCTCATCGATGTTCAGGAACAAGACTTTTATCGGAATCTGGCTTATCTTCTATATCAACATTCACTGCGGTCTCATGCTCATTACATATGAGAAGCAGCTTTTAAACGAGAAGTTTGCGGGACTTGCAATACTCGCAACTATTGTCAGCATAGTTCCGTCTGTTACCGCTGTCTGCAATGCTTTGGGCCGTATCGGTTATTCCACGGTATCAGATAAGATGAAGGACAGGGCAACTGTTTACGGCATCATATTCGTATCCTGTGTAGCTCTCTGCGGCCTTTCTGCCGTTTTAAGCAGCGGATTTGTTATCATCGCTCTTCTTATGGTGATCAATCTCGGATATGGCGGCGGATTCTCGACTCTGCCGGCTCTTCTGGAATCAAGATTCGGAATGAAGAATATATCAAAGATCCACGGCCTTTCTTTGTCGGCCTGGGCAGTAGCCGGAATTACTGGTAACAACCTTTCGGAGATAATCCTTTCCAATACGAACAATAACTATACGGTCATAATCATCACTGCAATGGCGCTTTATGCTGTAGCCGGAGTCATCTATTTTACGATGGTCAAGGCGAAGAAGGCGTGATATCTTCAACGCTATTTAACGTATAAGCAGGTTTTACTTTGATTCATCAAGTACGGTCTGTATCCGCTTTTGCATAACAGGTATTACATCTTCAAGTGCTCTGCCGCCGGAAAAGTAAGCCGATGATTCTTCGATGATGATCTGTTCGATCGATCCGCCGAGGATCTTTCCGCTGTGAGATGACGAAAGAATACCAATATACTTATCAACAGCTTCTGAAGGTACCGGTCTTAAATCAGGAATGCCGTATTTATTCTCGATTTCAATCTGCGAGTTATAGATTGCCAGCTGAGATTCGGCGGAATTTCTTAATGCTGCACGGTTGATTGGATTACTGTTCATTTCTATTTGAATGTCATAGCTTAAAAGCAGTTTTACGAACTCTGCACATTCATCCGGGTAAAGTGTACCGGATGAAACGGAAGCAAATTCATGTGAGAAGATCACAGGACCTCTGCCGTCAAAAGAAGGCAGGCCATATACTCCAAGGCCTTCACCAAACTTGTGATAACAACCTATATAATCCGCAAATGAGTAAAGTTCTCCATAAGCTGCACCGGACCTGTCTTCCGGGACGTTTCTTCTGCCGGATTCAGTTTCCTGAACCTCCGCATTGTGATCATCTATGAGTGTCTTATAGAATTCTTCTTCCGTCATTGATCCTTCGCTTCCGTATTCGTCTACGAAAAGTATCAGTTCACGGAATTCCTCGTTATCAAGCCGGACCTTTCCGTCGCATATGAAAAGCTCACTCATGTTCATGAAAAGCTTTGTGAAATAATCTGCTTTTCCCATATTGTAGCCTTTTGTCCTGCTCATAGGATCATCACCGTTGCATACATTATCCACAAATTCCGCATAAGATCCGAATGTGAATCCAGTCTGACCGTCAGCGACATTGGAAGAGGCAGTGATAATGCCGGAAGTAGAAATGTTAAGAGGCACATGGTAGAGTGAATCACCGCTCTTGGCTGCGTTAACGGAATTCATAAAGTAAGTATCAGCCGCAAGGCTGCTGTTCAGATCAAGATAAGGTGTCAGATCTGTAAATTTACTGCTGTCCGAGGGTTCATAGACAGGATCATATTCGAGGATAATATCTGCATCCGGCTGCTTGTATTCACCTTTTTCATCATACGGGAAAACACAGTTCAGGAAAAATGATGTGCTGTTCTCATTGTATTTTTGGATAGCCATACAATATGAACGTTCAGGAAAGAAGTCTTCGTTGAATGACAAAGTAAGCTTTGTTTTTCCGGCGTGAGGATTGGAGGACGCTCTGGACAGATGCATTATCTTATATCCGGAAGATACCATAAATGTACCGGATTCTTCGTAAGATTCACAACCAAAAACAATTTCACTCCCGTCATCGGAGATATAGAGTGTTTGGGCATCCATAATGTCACACATGAGTGTATTGGTGTCATTGTAATTGAAGATCGGAGTAAGTGCCCCCGTCGTCTTATCAAGAAAACTGAATCCTTCGTAATTGCGGGTAACGGTCTTACCGGATGCGTATTCAAGCAGGTAACCGGATGTCCCGTAGAAACCTTTCAATTCTTCTGTAGTGCCTGTGGAAGGATCCAATGAAACATATATATCCTCGCCGGTATCAAGATATACCTGCATCATGACCTTACATCCGTCAGAAGGGATAAGATTCCCGATCCCGCTAACCTGACCGTTGATCCTGCCTTCAAGGAATATTTCATAAGAAGAACCGTCAGGCCTTGTCACAGCAAGTGTATCACGCCATGAATTGACATAGAGTTTGTAAACCGTATAACCGCCGGAACAATAAATATCTTCTATGTAAACAGGATTATTATAGTAGTTGCTTACTTCAGGAAGGATTAAGGGATTACCATTCAGAAAGTAAGAGGTGCTTGAATTTTCTTTATTAAATTCCTGCTCGAGAATATTGAATTCACCGTCATCCGAGATCCATGCTTTCTGGAGTGCTCTGTAGTTCCCGTCATCTGTAACGGAATCAAATTCCTTTTTCTCGATAAGTTCACCATCGTAGGAAAACTTAAGAATATATTGCTCATAAAGATCCATCATTTCATCATCTGACAGGTCATTGAAATTTCCTTCAAATTTGCGGATCAGATCTGCTGTCAGATAAATGAATTCATCTGAGGCACCGATGGATTCATAATCAGAGTATTCATATTCCTCAGCAGGAAAGAATCCTGAAACATTAAATGAGGAACACTCGTACCAGGTATCAGTATCTTTTATTGTTTCATACTCTCTTTTTGGAGAAGAGCACGATGCTGAAGATGCCGCAAAAACAAGCACCATGGATAAAGAAAGAAGTTTTGTAGAAAGATCTCTTTTCATAGTCATATTGTAAACCATTACTGACAGCAAAAGCGTTAAGAATCAGGTAAGATTTATTGAGTCAACTTGATTTGAATGTTGAATAGAAATAAGATTTTGATATGTACAGGATACTGATAGTTGAAGATGATGAAGATATCGGTGCTGTCCTTCAACGGGAACTTGAGAAGGAGAGCATGGAGGTAATGCGTGCCCTGACAGGTACGGAAGGCCGCATGATGCTCGGGACTAATCCCGATCTTATTTTGATGGACCTTATGCTTCCCGGACTTACGGGTGAAGAACTTCTTACTCACATTCCCTCTGATATTCCTGTCATTGCGGTAAGTGCTAAATCTTCGGTAGATGATAAGGTTGCTCTTCTTTCTGGCGGGTGTGTTGATTACATTACCAAACCCTTTGACATCAAGGAACTCAAAGCGAGAGTCAAGGTTGCTCTTAGAACCGCAGAAGGTAAAAGAACAAAAGGCAGCATAACATTCGGTGAGATGTTTATCGATACGGATAATCATGAAGTGCTGATCAAAGGACGGGAATTGAAGCTCACGCGTACCGAATATGCAATACTGAAGATGCTTGCAGTAAGCAAGGGAAGAGTTATCTCCAAATCTGAGTTGCTTGACCTGATAAGGAGTGAAACTCCGGATTGTACTGAAAGCTCGGTTAAAGTGCATATAAGCAATCTCAGGAAAAAGATAAAAGAAATAACAGATACGGAATACATTGAGGCTGTTTGGGGAATAGGATTTAAGCTTAAAGGAGACTTGTGAAATGGAAAATGTGCTGAAGATAGAAGGCCTTTGTAAAGACTACGGCAAATTCCATGTCCTTAAAAACATAGATCTGGAGATACCTAATGGTTCGATATTCGGTCTGGTCGGGAGGAATGGTGCCGGAAAGACCACTCTTATGAGAATCATTACAGGTCTAGCCGAGCCTACTTCCGGCAGCTACAGTATTGGCGGAGTCTCTTGCCGTGATAAGAGGATCGTGAGTTACAGAAGACGGATGGGATCGATTATCGAATCTCCGGCAATATATAAGAATCTGTCTGCTTACGATAATATCAAGCTCCAATATATAAATCTCGGGATGACTTCTTATGAATCTATTCCTGAGCTTCTTGAACTTGTGGATCTTCATGGAACAGGGAAGAAGAAAGCAGGTAAGTTCTCTCTTGGTATGAGACAAAGACTTGGAATTGCAGTAGCACTTTGCGGCAAGCCGGATATTCTTATTCTTGATGAGCCGATCAACGGTCTTGATCCTCAGGGAATCATTCAGATGCGTGAGATTCTGTTAAATATCAACCGTGAGAAACATACGACTATTCTGATCTCAAGCCATATTCTTGAAGAATTGTCAAAGCTTGCAACGCATTATGCTTTTATAGAGAAGGGAAGAATACTTCAGACTCTGAGTGCTCAGGAACTTACTGACAAGATAAGGAAATCATCAAGACTTAAAGTATCTTCTGCGGAACTCCTGTGTCCTGTTTTCGACCGTGAGTCAATTGAGTATAAGGTTGAAGATGATGAGACTGTTGATATCTTTTCTGATATTTCCGTTACAAGACTGGTAGAACTTGCAAACAGTGCAAATGTTCAGGTAATAAGCATTACCGAAAACAACGAGAGTCTTGAAGGATACTTTATGAATCTGGTCGCAAAGCAAGAAGGAATCTCATGATCTGTGCATTGAAGTCTTCTGTATTCAGATATGTAAAGACCGGACTTTTGGCTAAGAGTCTGTTGTTTTCTTTTGCCATGGGACTGGGGATCATATTTCATACATGTCTTATAGACCTTTATATGTTTTCATTCAGCAGACCGAGATTTCTTGATAACGGTTTTGTAATTCTTAATATTAATAAACTCATTTATGTTGTTCCTTTTGCCTCAGCTTTATTCTGTATGATCCTTACCGGATCTGATATTTCATACCGGTCAATTAATAATAAGATCGCTACAGGTATATCAAAAACAAAAAACTATCTGGCTGAGTTGGCAGTTTCTATTTTTGCCACTGTGCTATCCGTATTGATCGCAGGATTGGAGTTCATTATCTATTCAAAGACAGTTCCTTATAAGAATAATGTGATTCCGGATCAGATGCTGATATATGCTTTTCTCAGGGTAATCATCATCTGTGTATCTTTTACGACAGTATACCTGTTGATCCAATTCTTTTTCAGTAAGAAACTGTTTGGATTGATAATATCCCTTTTGTTGGTTCCTGCCCTTATGTCTGCTTCTTCGGCACTGATAACTTCACTTAGTGAACCGTACCGGTCTTATGTATTGATTGATGCAGAAAACGAAACATATGAATGGCATGAGAATCCCGAATATGTCGGAGGTATCAAACGTAAAGTGCTTCAAAATGTATATGAATCAATCCCTTACAGAGATGATTATCTGTATGAGAAATATGATCATGACAGCGAAACAACCGCAGCAGGGGCTGTAATTCTTTTGAGCACGGCCGCAGGCATTATGTCTGTAAGCAGGAAGGAGTTCCCGTAAAATGAAAAAGATAATTGCGGGGATGATCTACAGGCTTATCAGAGGATATGAGTTATGGGCACTTATAGCTTTGCTCATAACCGCATCAATATTTTTCTATCACAATATGCTAAGTTCTGCGGAGTTTATTTCCATAGACAGAACAGGTATTGTTATTCATGAGGAATTCTATGATCAGGAGATCGAGATATCCGGAGCAAATATCCGCCAATACCGCTTTGAAGGACTGGGAATAAGTGCTGCAGATGCTTATAAGGGTTTGTGCGGACATGTTTCCGATGAGGTGGATGAGATCTTAACAGGTTCTTTTAATTATGCAGATGATGAGATCGATATCTTATGTAAAGCTTTGGCGAATATAACTCTTATGCCTGTGTTGCTGATAGTCATATTTATTCCGGTTTTTTACGGGAGAATGTTCAGTGACGGAACGGTAAAGAATTATATTTCAAGCGGACACAAAAAAACATCAGTTTATGTTTCAGCTTTGTTATTGACTTTCCTATTGGAAACAGCATTAACCGCCTTGAATTTTTTGATACTTACTGTTTTATTATTTTGCTTCGGATGGAAACCGCCAATATATCTTCCCGTGGTTTTTACTATAGTAATGCTCTCAATTCTGTTGATGTTTGTAATAACATCTGTTTGTCTGATGGTGTTGTTTGTCAGCCTGAAAAAAACAGCGTCATTTGTTGCGGGATTCATTCTCGCGGTTAATCTGATCTTTCCATTTGTATATATCCCGATATCTGTTCTGGAAGTGTCAAAGGGGCCGGTTAATGTGGACAGCGAATACATTGAATCATTAAATGAGATCAAAGAAGAGAATTCGCCGGTCACATTAGACCGGAGCTTTGATCTGGCTGAATTCAATGTCAGGTCATTTTATAAAGGTAAGGAGATCTGTGTGGTTGGAGAAAGCACCCTGAAGCCCTTTCTTAAGAATACCCTTCTTACTATTATTTATTTTGATCCCGGTCTTTCAAAACAATTGCTGACTCAGGAAAATATATATGGCCAGCCATATCTGATATACCGGGATGGAATAGCCGCTGTAAACTGTGTAAGCTCGTTGATCTGGCTTTTTATATCTAATGGAATAGGTATCCTTGTATTCAGAAAACGGGAGATACAATGCTGATAATAAGGCTATATGCTTGTGGTATCATTGTCGGTATCAAATAAGGAACCGGATTACTTTGAGAATACTAATTGTTCTTTGCATTGTTTTGGCTGCCGCACTTGTCTTTGCAATCGTTAAGATTGTTCTGTTAAGGCGCGGATTTGATGAACTTACGGCAGACATTGAAGATCAGGTTGAGGGCAGAACACAGGTTCCTGTAACATTGACAACCACTGATCTCCACGCGGTAAAGGCTGCTGAGACTATTAACAGGGAATTGGATAATCTTCAGAAAGAACGGAATGAATATCTTGACGGCAACCGTAAAGTCGCCGAAGCCGTTACGGGGATCTCTCATGATATAAGAACGCCTCTTACGGCTATCAATTCATATCTGGATCTAATGGCGGACGAAGAAGATGAAGAGCTCAAAGCACAGTATCTTGAGCGCATCAAAAGCCGCACTCTGTCATTAAGCGAACTGGCAGATGAATTATTTAAATACAGTACTTCCGCAGATCCTTCCAATTATTTGGTGCAAAAAAACACAGATGAATCTGACCCCATCGATATATGCAGAGTGATGGAGGAGTGTATCCTTTCGTTTTATGCTGCTTTCAAGAAAAAAGGGATAGAACCTGAAATAGTGTTGCCGGAACATCCTGTTTTGATCAGATGTGACGCAAAAAGCGCCAACCGTATATTTGAGAACATAATCAGTAATGCATTAAAATACGCAGAAGGATCGCTTTACATCAGTCTTGACGATTCCGCATGTGCCGTGTTCAGTAATCCTGCACCCGAGCTTACTCCGGTCTCGGCAGCAAAACTTTTCGACAGGTACTATACAGTACATGAGGGAAGCGCTTCAACCGGACTCGGGTTTTCGATCGCCAGGGAATTGATAGGTAAAAATGGCGGTACGATAGAATCTGAATTAAAAGACGGTGTCTTATCCATAATTGTAAGATTTAACTTGGCCCGTATGTCCCGGGAATCGTGATTTTTGCATTTCACCTTTGAAAATCTGCCACTTACCTCATTTTCGACCACAAGGCCGATCTTCTTTGTTACGATGTAGCCACAAACAGATAAGGGAGGTGATCTGAATGATCAGAAAGTATTTGAAGAGCAAATGGTGGCATCTTACAGCTGCTTTGACAGCTCTGGCAACAGTCGGATATGCGGCATATATGGCCTATGAATATCATGTGATTATGGTGTGGATCGTTATGGCATCCGTATTCATGACTGTTTATGAGTTCTGGAAATTCGCTTCGTTCAAAAAAGCATCTTGATGTAACATAAGGGTATATTTCAGGGGAGGGATTTCTGAAGTGAAAGTAAACATAGATATTTCAAGTGAATACAAAGAGCCTTTTGCTGTAATTCATACTGATAAGGTGACAGATGAGATCCAGCGTATGATCGATGTCTTCAGTAACAGTGAAACGCCTGTAACCGCACTTCAGAATGAAGAGGATATCGTAGTTCTCCAGCCAAAAGATATATACATGGTCCGGGTTGAAGACGGTGACACTATCATATACGGTGCAAGACAGAAATACCGTTCCCGCAAACGTCTTTACGAACTTGGACAGCAATTGGGAAAACAGTTTATGCAGATATCAAAGACAACTCTGATCAATCTGTCTTATATGGACAGTATCGAACCCGGATTCAGCGGAACTCTTCTTTTGAAGCTGAAGAACGGTGACAAAGACTATGTGTCTAGGAAGTATCTGCCGGAATTCAAGAAATACCTTGGATTATAAGGAGGTAATAGAAATGGGAAAAACAATAAAAGATCTGCTTAAGAGTACAGTTATAAGCATAGGCATGGCCCTGACGATATTCAGCCTGATAGGAATGTTCTTTGACATAACAAACGGCGGTAATTTCAGCCTTGAAGGATATCAGTTCACAAAGATGGTAATCGGAAGCGCAATCGTCGGAATCGGATTCGGTGTGCCGACACTGGTTTATAACAGCGAGAAGCTTCCCACACCGGTCAAAGTCCTGATACATATGGGAACGGGTTGTGTCATCTATACAATAGTTGCTTATAGTGTAGGCTGGTTCGGAGGAGCTGCCACTATAGGTCAGGGCCTTGCCATCGCTGCAATCCAGCTTCTGGTCGCATTTGTCATCTGGTTCTGCTTCATGCGTTATTACCGTAAGGAGGCCAGACAGATGAACGATAAGATCCAGTCTATGAAGAATAAATAACGCCAGGGAATAAGGTTTAGGGAATGGTATTTAAAAGGGTTGTCTCTTAATGAGACAACCCTTGATCTTTTATGATTGATTCAGATTCAGTTGTACTGGCTGAAGGAATTTTTGTATATTACGGCTTTGCCTTCGCCGGCGATGCCGAATATAGGATCACTGGATGTGCCGGGATCCATTGAACTGAAATTCTCTTCGTACATGTACATGCGCGAATCGATCATATCGAGTTCGTGAAGAATCATTGCCTCAGGAGTTACAGGAACTCTTATAGCACCCCATTCAGGCTGACCGTGGTGGGAAGCGAGCATGTGTTTGAGCATTGCGACCTGCTCTGCGCTGTAGGACTTGCCGCCTGCTGCCTGATTCTGTCTCCAAACCTCATGGTCGATCATCTCAATGCCGAGCAGGGGATGGCCGAAGAGGTTGCCCATATCTGTATATGCGGCAATTCCCGTATCAGAGGTCTTCATCTCAACGAGTTTGCCGATGTCGTGAAGTGCAGTGCCGCATACGAGAAGCTCGCGGTTGAGAAGGGGATATACTTCGCAAACGGCATAAGCTGCTTTGATCATTCTGTAAGTGTGATAGGCAAGACCGCCATAGATGTTATGGTGCATAGTCTTTGCCGCGGAAGACTTGGTAAATGCTTTAATATTGGAATTGATGAGCCTTACGGCAAGTGCTGTAAGAGAGTAGTCATCGGAAGGAACATCATTGGCCGTAAGATCATAAGATCTTCCTGAAGACTGCTTAATAAGAGACAGAATGTCATTTACAAGCTTTGCCGGGTCTTCAGGCGGAAGCTTTACCAACTGCTTTAACTCATCCTCAGGGAGTTTAACAGGGTTGATATTGGTGATCTTATAACTTCTGTTGCCTTTGTAATCAGTTACTTCAAGCGAGATAACGGCAGTACCGCCTTCTTCGATTCCTGTGGAAGTTAGATCCTTCTTTGTTGAGTCAAATATTAGGGCAGTTATGCTCTCTTCACCGTCAAAAAGGGATATCTTGAGCATAGGCTTGTTGTTGGAAGTGCTTGTCTGGTTGATTGCGGAGACTACGACGTCTGTCTCGTATGTTCCGAGATCCATAGTGCTGAATTTAATAATTGACATGATTTACTCCTGATATTATTTATTTTCGAGTTAATGGTAGCATTATGGAGTTCCTAATTCTACATCTTGTACATTGAATGATCGGGTGTTAGTGCTAAAATGAGCGCGAGTTGTCCGCAAAAACATGATTTTGGTTTAACGAACGCTTTTATGGAGTATTATATTTGAAATGAGATACAAACTGGCTTGCTTTGATCTTGACGGAACACTGCTTGATACTCTGGGAGGACTTACCAGAAGTCTTAATGCTGCAAGAAGGATGAATAACCTTGCATCTCAGACAGAAGAGCAGGTAATGACATTTATCAACAACGGTGTCGTTAAGATGATCGAAAGAAGTCTTACGGCAGATCCCGGTGTTTATAACGAACAGCTTAAAAGCAGACTGTTGAAAGATTATATTGCCTATTACAACTCTCATTATCTTGAGGATACACGTCCTTACAACGGGATTACGGAGATCCTCAGAAGACTTAAATCTGACGGTATGCTCCTTGCCTGTGTGACCAACAAGGATGATGAGCCTGCGCAAAAGCTGATTGAACGCTTTTTCCCGGGTATATTCGATTATGTCAGCGGTTCTGTTGAAGGTGTGGAGAGAAAACCTTCTCCCGAGCCGATTGAACGCTGCCTTAACGCTTTGGGTGTTGAAAACACTGATACCGTATATATCGGAGATTCGGATACCGATATTGTTACCGCTTACAACAGCGAAATGGACTGCATCAGCTGTACCTGGGGCTACAGGTCACGTAAATTCCTTGTGGAGAACGGTGCGCTGTTCATTTGCACTGAACCGGTAGATCTCAGAAATCTTATGAGATAACAGCTATGGCTGATAACACCACGAAAACAAAATCATCTTCCAGTCTCCGCATAATTGCCGAATGCGGTATATTAGCTGCACTGGTATTTATCGGAACGGAACTCAGGATCCCGACGGCATTGGGATTCATAAATCTCGGTGACGGAGTCATTCTGATCGCATCTTACTTTATCGGCCCTGCTGCGTTTTTCTCTGGCGCGATTGGATCAGCATTGGGAGATCTCATAGCAGGATACCCCGTATACATCGCTCCTACATTCATTATCAAGGGTGTGATGGGCCTTGTTGCCGCGCTTATAATGTCCAAATCCCATGCTAAGAATATAGCCGGTTTTATGTTAAGACTGATTGCATGTATTCTGGCAGAGCTCATTATGGTCGGCGGATATTTTGCTTTTGAGGCATTCATGTATGGCAAAGAAGCTGCTCTGGGTTCTGTTGCATTTAACTTTATTCAGGCAGGTGCCGCTATAGTCATTGCACTTCCTCTGACTTACGCAATAAGGGTTAAGAGACAGAAATAAGAACGGTTTTCTTTTGGTATAATTGTTTCTGAAAATATAGGAGGAGATAATATGGAAGAATTAGGTGTTAAGTTTTTACTTTATTTGTATTATTTTGGCCGTCCGGCAATTCTGGTTGCCGGTCTGGTCTTAGGCGTTGTAATCATCTGTACAAAAGACAACATAACGAAGCTTTTGGGTGCTATGATAACGATCGGTTCGATAAGCGGTTTGATTAGAGCTGCTTACGATATCGTGATTCATTTTGCCGGCATGGAAACAATGAATATTTTTGCTAAAACCAATAATACTGCACAAATCTTGTTTAACGTAGCTTCAGGCGTGCTTCTTTACCTTTATGCTAAAAAGAGATATGGAACAAAGCTTGTTACAGGAATTATCCTGATCGTAGGCGGCCCTACATTATCTTCAGTAATTGCTGTCATATTCAACAAGGTTGCTGCTAACATTGATTTCGATAATCCGGCACAGTACGGTTATCTTTTAAATACTATCACTCTGATAACCGGTCTGGCATTTTCAACCGTATGGCTCATTATCTTCATTAAGAACAGACACAAGGAAAATGAACTAAAGCTCCTTTGGCTTGGCAGAGCTTTGATTGTCGCATCTGCCGTATTCAGTTTAGTCAATAATTTTTACATGTTTTTTGCGCTTAACGGTAATTCTTCGTACGCTGATAGATTTGATGCTCAAGAGATTTATGCCGCAAGCTTGATGATTGGTTCGCTTGTTGCCGATGCTCTTAATCTGTTGATGAGCATCTACATTGTTGTTAAGGGACGTAAAGCTTCAAAGAATATAGAACCTGCAGTTGCCGGAGAGTGATCGTCATGGCACAGCAGAACATCTACGATAACGATAAATTCTTTGAATCCTTTAAAGGTCTCCGCGCAGATGAGATCAATTTCAATGATCTGATTGAGACACCGATCCTTCTTGGCATGATGCCTGATCTTAAGGGCAAGCGCGTTCTTGATGTGGGATGCGGTATGGGCCAGCACGCTAAACAGTATTCAGATATGGGAGCTTTATCTGTTCTCGGAACGGATATCTCTGAAAAGATGCTTGGCTTTGCGCGCGAAAACAATTCTGCAGACAATATCGAATATGTGAGACTGCCGTTTGAAGATCTCGAAAAGCTTGTCGGTCAGTTTGATGTGGTAACGAGTTCTCTTGCATTTGATTATGCCGAAGACTTCTGTGATGTGCTCAAGAAGATCAATGCTCTCATGGTGCCCGGCGGCAAACTTGTTTTCTCGACATCACATCCGATATCAACTGCTTATGACGGTGTCTATGACAGATATACAAGGACAGAAGAGGGAAAAAGACTTTATGCAAACCTTCATAACTACAATATCGAAGGCTTAAGAAAGTTCAGATGGTGCGTGGATGATTATGAAGTTTACCACCGCAGATTCTCTACGCTTATAAATAACATAGTGTCTGCAGGCTTTATTATTGAAGAATGCCAGGAGTCGAATCTTCCTGAGGAGATTATCGAGAAGTATCCGGATAAGTTCGGCGGACTTTACCATCATCCCGATTTCATATTCTTCAGGTGTGGTAAGCATCCTGCTTAAGTATTTAAAAGAACCGCCTGTTAACTTATAATATAGTAGTAATCCTTTGCATAAGGAGATTTTGTTATGAATAATTATGATGTCATCATTATCGGTGCCGGCCCGGGTGGAATATTCTCTGCCTATGAACTTGTTAACTTAAGACCTGATCTTAAAGTTGCGGTTTTCGAAGCCGGAAAACCTCTTGAAGAACGCAAATGCCCCATCGACGGAGATAAAGTAAAGAGCTGTATCAACTGCAAGTCTTGTGCCATCATGCGCGGTTTTGGCGGTGCAGGCGCATTCTCCGACGGAAAGTATAACATCACAAACGATTTCGGCGGAACCTTGTACGAGCATATCGGCAAGGAAAAAGCATTAGAACTCATGAAGTATGTCGACGGCATAAATCTTGCCAACGGCGGTGAGGGAACAAAGCTCTATACGACAGCAGGTTCTTCTTTCAAGAAGATCTGCCTGGAGAATAAGCTCCATCTTCTTGATGCTTCCGTAAGGCATCTCGGAACAGATAAGAACTATCAGGTTTTGGGCAATATCTTTAATATGCTCAAGGATAAGGTCGATTTCTTCTTCAATGCACCCGTAGGCGATCTTAAGGTGCTTGAAGACGGTACATATGAGGTCGAATGCTTAGGTGAATCCTATACATGCCGCAGATGTATCGTTTCTGTCGGACGTTCAGGCAGTAAGTGGATCGAGAAGGTCTGCAGCGAGCTTGATATCGAGACATTCTCCAACAGAGTTGATATCGGTGTCCGTGTAGAGATCCCTGCAGTCGTTTTCTCAGATCTGACATCAGAACTCTATGAGAGTAAGATCGTTTACCGTACGGAGAAGTTTGAGGATAAGGTCAGAACATTCTGCATGAATCCTTACGGATATGTCGTTACCGAGAATACAAACGGCATTGTAACCGTTAACGGTCACAGCTTTGATAACCCCGAACTCCAGTCCGAGAATACGAACTTCGCGCTTCTCGTATCTAAGCATTTCTCAGAGCCTTTTAAGGATTCCAACGGTTATGGTGAATCCATTGCAAGACTTTCGAACATGCTCGGCGGCGGTGTAATCGTCCAGCGTTTCGGCGACCTTACAAGAGGAAGAAGGTCCAATACTTCCAGAATTGAAGAGTCTACTGTAAGACCTACTCTTAAGGCTACTCCGGGCGATCTCTCGCTCGTTCTTCCCAAGCGTATCTTAGACGGTATCATCGAGATGATCTATGCGCTCGATAAGATAGCTCCGGGTACGGCAAATGATGACACGCTTCTCTATGGTGTTGAAGTCAAGTTCTATAACATGGAAGTTGCCATCAATGACAGACTTGAAACACGTTATCCCGGATTATTTGTTATAGGCGACGGAAGCGGAGTTACACATTCACTGTCACATGCATCAGCATCAGGAGTGTTTGTTGCAAGGGAGATTGCGGAAGAGGCTTAACTAAGCTTCTTCGCTTTTCTTGTTTTTACCACAAGAAGGATCGTGACTATTATCAGGCAGACGGTTGCTACGGCTGTCGTTGCAAGTCCGCCTTCAGGTCCGAACGCTCCGCCTGTAATGAGTGAAGATGCATTCTTGTCGTAAATTGCAGTAACTACAGAATTGGCAGCATCGTTACCGGATACCTGCAAGCCGTATATGTTGCCCTGCGAAAGATTCCATGCGGTATGCATTGCGGATGTCATCCAAATATCTCCTGTGAGAAGATAGATGAGTGCGAAAAGAACCGCAATAAGAACCAGGTTGACGGAAGCTAAAGGTGTATAACCGTTGTTCAGCGAGTGGAATGCAGAGAAGACCAGCGAAGAGAAGATTATACCGACAACAGGTTTAAATCTTCTGTTGAATGAGCGGATCATGTAACCTCTGAACATGACTTCCTCTGAAGCTCCCTGAGGGAACCACATAAGAAGATTGAAGATGAACACCCCGATTCCGGAGAAGCTTAATGTAAAGCCTGAGAAAGTAATCTGGCCGGTGAAGAACATTATGGCTACAGTGCATGTCATCATCAGGAATCCGAAAAGGAATCCGAGACAATAATGTGAAAGAATGTGTTTGATATTGCCGAGAGGATAACCGCAGACAGCGGCCATGTCCTTGAATCCTTTGAGCTTAAAGATCCTTTTTGCATGGATGAAGTATGTGAGGATGATAAGTGCATATCCCAATGTCATGAGCGAAAGGAAGAGCGGGTCTTTGAAGAATATACTGAACACTTCAAATGTCTTGTTCATTACTTCCTCAACAGTAGTGACATCTGCAAGTCCCTGAATGTAAGCAGAGTATTCTGCCTTTCTCATATAGGAGACAACAACAGGGATAACAGCAAGAAGCTGGTAAACAGAAAGAATAACTAACGGATAAATGGCTTCATTAAATATGAAGTTTGCATCATCATATTTTTTGTTGACGGTCTCCCAGAGTGTGGGTTTGCCGCCTTCAAGTCTGCGCTTGACCGCTTTTGCATCAACGGAATCAATTGATACTGTGTAACGTTCACTGTGCAGGAGTCTTACAGTGATCAGGATAATCACGGCAGATAGGATAAGAGTTGCGAGTGAACTGATCAGTAATCCCGGAACATGCGGTTTGCTCATAAGAACATCGCCGATTCCGAAGAACTGACCGTGTACCGGAAGGAACATATAAAAGTCATCTCTTTCAGATACAGTCTGGATGCAGGTTACACAAACGGCAACCAGAGTCAGGAAGATAGGAAGGAATGCTGTCTGAGCAGAAATAACGGTATCGTTAATAACTGATATAAGTATAGTTATGGATGCGATAAAGATCTCCAAAACGATTATGTAAAAGTACAGGGCAAGGATTGCTCCTATATCAAAGCAGCCCATAAGCAGGGCGGAAAAAGTTGCAACGGAGATCGCCGGGATCAGAGTCTTCAAGACAATACCGCCCAGATAACCCAGGATAATCGCATACCTTGGCAGCGGAGTAAGAAGGATTCCGGTGAAAGTGCCGCGTTCTTTCTGTCCTGCAATTACATTTGTACCGATACTCATTGAGGAATAGAGCAGGATGATGAATAAAAGAATAGGTATAAAAGTTCTGCTTAATGATTCTCTAATAGCTTTTAATCCGTAATTGTTCTCGGAGGTGACAAGCGGTTTTTCTTCAAGCTGGGAATCTGTCATGGAAGTGATCTTAAAGCCGAAATCAGCACGTATATCACTCTGATAATATGCAAGATATTCTTCGATAAAGCCGTTTTTCATCGAAGCGTACTCTAATGAGTCAGCGCGGTAGTAGGTAAGAATCTCGGGCTTTTCATCTGTAAGGCCGTTAAAACGGTTATTGACCTGTTCGTCGAAATCCTTCGGGAAGACAACAGTGAGATAAGCATCGTTCTGGTGCATCCACTTACTGAAAGACACAAAATCATAAAGAGCATCCGTTTCCTTATAAATGAATTCGGTCCATCCGTATCCGTCATAACTGTATTGGAATGCATATATATTGGAAAAATTATGTATTACATCTTTAGGATCACCGTAATCTGCAGCTCTCTGATCACGGTAGGGCTGAGTCTGTTCATTAAATTCAACGAAAGATTCCGGTGCATTTACGACAACTATGTTATAGACTTCATCACTGAAAAGATGGTAGGGAAATCTCCAAAGCAGCCATGAAACGCCGACGCAGAAGAGTGCGGCAACAAATGCAAGAGATACGAGAAAAGACGCATTTGAAGCCATTGCGCCTGACTGTCCTCTTTTGCGGAAGAAACTTCCGATCAATGTTTTAATTCCACGTTTGCCTGTCATATATTTGTACCGCGTTATTCCTTGTGATGAGCAACGTATATATTGAAAAATGCTTCTTCAAATGTATTTACCTTAGCCAGAGCGATAAGTTCATCGACAGTTCCCTGTGCGACGATCGAACCGTCGATCAGCATGGCGATATTGTCACAGAGTTCTTCTGCAACAGAGAAGATGTGTGTTGAAAGTATGATAGCGTGACCTTTAGTTCTCAGTTCCTTAAGATAGTCAGTAACCTGTTTCGAGGTGAGGATATCGAGTCCGTTCGTAGGTTCATCGAAAATGATGACCGGCGGATTATGAATAAGGCTGATGGCAATCGAGATCTTTTGTTTCATACCGGTCGATAACTCTTTGAAACGCTTATCGGCAAAAGGTGAAATGCCGAATCTTGCAAAACTCTCATCACGTCTGTCCCTGAGTTCACTATCCGGAATGTCGTAGAGCTTTGCGAAGAATTCAAACAAAGCATTCGGTGTTGACATAGGATCAAGCTTGATCTCATTTGTAAGGAAGCCGATCTTTCGATGTATATCCAGCAGATTCTTATCTGCTGATAATCCGTCGATAAGGATCTGACCTGATGTAGGTTTCATTAAAGTCGCGATCATCTGCATAAGCGTAGTCTTGCCGGCACCGTTAGGTCCCAACAGACCGAAGATCTCGCCTTCGTGGACCTCAAAGCTTACACCTTTGATAGTCTCTTTGTCCTTTGTATAACTCTTATGCACGTCAATTAATTCGATCATTTGTTTTCCTCTTTCTTGAACGTGTGTGCAAATACCGCTATTGCTATACCTATATTGAGCAGATATACAAATAACACATGCCATAATTTATCCTGAGCCATAAATGTTTCAGAGATCAATTCCATGGAATTATGTACAGGTATGAAATATTCGAGTGTGGTAGGTCTTGTGCCTCTGAAAAGCTGAAGGAAAAAATCACCAAGGAAATAGATGAGCGGAAGCTGAAGGTTAACAGTAATATCCTCCATATTCTTCAATGAGAATACAGTGGATACGCAAACGGCTGTCATCAAAAGGACCGTGATCGGAATTGTCAGCAGAACTATCAGCAGTTCGGAAGGCGTCAGAAACATTCCGAAGGGAAGAAGCGACATAGCATCGTTGCTGCGGTTCAGCCAGGATGATAAGAAAAGAAGTCCGAGCGTAAGCAGTGATGTGAAAGAAACAATTGATGTAATTGCGAGGATCTTTCCCATGTAGATCTGTTTTCTGGGTACCGGAGTCATTATGAGTTTAGCCATAAATCCTCTTTCACGTTCAGATGCGAACATATCGCTTACCAGTGAATATGTGGTGTAATACATAAGGATCATGAGCACGCCGGCTACTACTCTTCCGGCTGTATTATTTGCAACAGTTCTATGATCTGCAAATTTGGTTACCGGGTTGAAAACATCAACCTGAAAAAGCGAACTTCCGATTGGAGTAAAACCCCCGCCCAATGTATCAACAAGAGAGGACTGATAATCCTTTAAAACACTTTCTTTAAACTGTTCGATCCTGGTGTTTGCGGTAAATGAACCGCCGTCATATGCAAGGAAAATAATAGCGCTACTTTCCGCTTCGGTGTTTTCTTTGGAAAGTTCATCGTAATATGCTCTGACCTCATCATCGAATGTGTGTTCAAAATCACCGGAGAAAAACAGACAAACGAGCATGCCCTTACGAAGCTGTTTGCGGTAGCTTTCTTTATCCGCAGACATTTCTTTAAATTCATCAAATGTTATGTATTCATATTTGAAAGCTGTGGCATCAACTGTGTTTTCAACATAGTTTCTGAATGTATCGGGAGCATCAACACAGGTAACTGGCTGCTTGTTAAGAGAACCTGTTGACATGTAATTGATCAGAATAGGAAACAGATTCAACATTCCTACAAGGAAAATAGCAGGAAGTAGAAATAGTGTGAATGTTCTGCGCCAACTCGAAAAGAGCTTGCTGATTTCCCATTTGAAGACTGTAAAGATTTTGTTCATGCGGTTATTTTAAAATATCAAAGATGTGAATTCTATCGGATAAAATGAAAATTTGTGAAAACAATGTTGAAGTTAAAACCAAAATGTGATTGTTCTTTGTGTGTATTTTGAACAAATAGAATCTTGCAAAGAAACTTAATGTTGAAAAAATTATAAAAAATGTTTGTTGACACAAATTATAAAGAAATGTAGATTTATTGTATCCAAACAAGGAAAAATACGGAGGTTCTTTTAGTATGGATACAGAAAAGAAAGAAGTTAAGACAGTAGCACCTGTTGCTGCTCCTGCTGCTGCTCCTAAGGCAGAAGTTAAGGCTGCACCCGCTGCTAAGAAGCCCGCTGCAAAGAAGGCTGCTAAGAAGCCCGCTGCAAAGAAGGCTGCTCCTGCAAAGAAGGCTGCTGCTAAGAAGCCCGCTGCTAAGAAGGCTGCTCCTGCAAAGAAGGCTGCTGCTAAGAAGCCTGCTGCAAAGAAGGCTGCTAAGAAGCCCGCTGCTAAGAAGGTTGCTGCTAAGAAGGCTGCTGAGATCATCTTCCAGATCGATGGTCAGGAAATCTCTGCTACAGCTATCGCAAAGAAGCTTCCTAAGGCTGGCAAGATCTATGTTGTTGCTGCTGAGAAGAAGGCTTACGACGTTGATGGTAACGGTGTAGATCTCTTCTGATTTTTGCAAAACAATTAGAATGAATTAGGGTTGTCTCAAGTTGAGGCAACCCTTTTTTATTTCTGTGATACAATGATTGCCGTGATTAATATTTCAAAGGAATTAATATGCCGCTTCTGACACTCAGTAACATCACGATGAATTACGGACAGCGCCGTGTATTGGACGGTGTTTCTTTTCGCGTGAACAAGGGTGACAGGATAGCTTTTATAGGTGATAACGGAGCGGGCAAATCCACTTTGTTTAAGATAATCAAAGGTGTGATTACTCCTGATGAAGGAGAAGTGATTCTGCACGGCAATACTATTGCAGGTTACCTTTCTCAGAACATGGATGAACAGGATCTTTCCGGTGCATCTTTGAAACCGTCAAATCTATTAGAACTCGAACTTAAGATCGAAGAGATATCAACTAAGATTACACATGCATCCGAACTCGGATCAGATGCAACATCCTTAGTTGAAGAGTTGTCTAAGTACCAGTCTCAGTTTGAAGCAGCCGGCGGCTATGATTATGAATACAGACTGAAGGATGCACTTGCAGGATTAGGTCTTGCTGATATTCATGACAGAGATGATTTCACCGGCCTTTCCGGAGGAGAGAAGATGAGAGTCTGTCTTGCCAGACTTATTGTCGACAGACCGGATATCCTTCTTCTCGACGAGCCTACAAACCATCTTGATATGGAAGCTGTGGAATGGCTTGAGAAGTTTCTTGCTTCTTATGGCGGAGCTGTATTTGTTATTACCCATGACAGACATTTTATCGATCAGGTTGCTACAAGAGTTATTGAATTAGACGGCGGTCACATCACCGAATACAAAGGCGGCTATACAGATTACAAAGAGCAGAAAGAGCACTTCATAAAGTCTCAGAGTCTTGTCACCAAGGCTTTGGAAGAAGAACTTGCACATCAGCTGGATGTTAAACAGACTATGCTCTCGCACCGTAATATAAGCGGTTACCATCAGCGCGAAAAGATGGTTGCAAAACTTGAAGACCAGCTTGAAGCGGCAAGAGCAAAGCTGCCGTCCGGTTATGCGAAGATGAGCTTTACCGCTCAGCCTCTTGAAAGAACTGGAAGATCTGACAGGATCATACTTCAGGCAAAAGATCTATCCATGAAGTTTGAAGATTCTGACACAAATCTTTTTGACCCTTTGTCATTTGAAGTTACTGCAGATGAGAAGCTGTTCCTTGCAGGTCCCAACGGTTGCGGTAAGACTACACTGTTAAAACTGCTTTCCGGTCATGCCGGTGAGAAACTGAAAGGTTCCTCCGGCACTGTGCTCATAGGTTCAGCTCAATCTATGGGATACATGGAACAGTTTGTTCCTTTCGATGATGAGGAAATGAACTGTTTTGACGAACTCGTATCAAGAAGTGATATCGGAACAACGGAAGCAAGGACACTTCTTGCGCGTTTCGGATTCAAAGGTGACGATGCATTCAAAAAGATATCGATGTTATCCGGTGGTGAAAGATCAAGACTTTATCTGTGCTGTCTTCTCCGCGAGAACCCAGATGTGTTGTTTCTTGACGAGCCTACCAATCATCTGGACATCAATTCGAGAGAAATCCTTGAGGATGCGATCAAGGAATACAGCGGTGCTGTAATCTGTGTCAGCCACGACAGATTTTTCATTGATAAGTGTGCTGACAAAGTGCTCGGTTTCAAAGACAGAAAAGCCGAACTGTATGATTCGTATTATTTTTACCGCAAAGCAATGCAGACAGATTCAAATGAACCTGCAGTAACTGAAACACCAAAGCAGGAAAATGAGAATACTGTCAGAAATGTTAACCGTGCTCAGGGCAGGAAAGAGTCTGCAAAGCGCCGCCAGAGAATATCCGATATAGAGAAGGAAACTACAAAGCTTGAAGCGGAGCAGAAAGAACTTGAAGCAAAGTTCGGCGGTTCATGCACCAGCGAAGATCTCAAGCGTTACGAGGAAAATGCTGCAAAACTCTCTGCTCTGTATGATGAGTATTTTGAACTGAACGAGCTTGAATAAGTCCCGATCTGCCTGATTTATATTATTAATTAACCTTTCTCGAAAACCGATAATATAGTAAAATATTTATTATTGTTTCGGAGGTTAGCCCTTATGTCTATGACCATGACGCAGAAGATTCTTGCCGATCATGCGGGGCTGGATTGTGTCCGTCCGGGAGATCTTATCGAGGCTAAACTTGATTATGTTCTGGGCAATGATGTCACGACACCGCCTGCCATTAAAGTATTTGAAAAACTCGGTGTTAAGGATGTTTTCGATAAAGACAGAGTCCTTATGATCCAGGATCATTTCACACCGAATAAAGATATCAAATCAGCGGAGCTTAATAAGACAATGCGTTGCTTCGCACGCGAATACGAGATCACTCATTACTATGAACTTGGCAGAAGAGAAATGGGTATCGAACATGTTATCCTTCCGGATAACGGAATAGTTCTTCCGGGAGACCTTGTTATCGGTGCTGATTCGCATACATGTACTTATGGTGCTCTGGGATCTTTCTCGACAGGAGTCGGTTCTACTGATCTTGCCTGTGCAATGGCCAGAGGCGTTACCTGGTTTAAGGTCCCTGAAGCAATTAAGGTAAATCTCACCGGAAGATTTAAGAAATTTGTTACCGGTAAGGACCTTATCCTGTCTCTCATCGGTAAGATCGGTGTTGACGGTGCGCTTTATAAATCATTGGAGTTTGACGGTGACGGTATTAAGGCGCTGTCGATGGACGGAAGACTTACAGTCTGCAATATGGCTATAGAGTGTGGTGCGAAGAACGGTATTTTCCCTGTGGATAACTACACTCTCAAATATATCTCAAGAACGAATCCCGAGAGATTTATCAAGAGTGATTATAAGATCTACACGGCTGATGAAGACGCTGAATACAGTCAGGTGATTGATATTGATCTCAACGACATCGACCTTACTGTTGCTCTTCCTCATCTGCCTTCCAATACCAGAAAAGCTTCTGAGTGCAAAGACTTGAAGATAGACCAGGTCGTCATAGGTTCATGCACAAACGGAAGACTTGAAGATATCGGTGCGGCAGCTACCATCCTTAAGGGACTCAAGGTCCACAGGGATGTCAGATGCATTGTCATTCCCGGTTCGCAGAAAGTATACAGACAGGCCATGGATAACGGCTGGCTTCAGGATCTTGATGATGCAGGATGCGTTATCTCAACTCCTACATGCGGTCCCTGCCTGGGCGGCTATATGGGTGTTCTTGCAAAGGGCGAGAGATGTGTTTCAACGACTAACAGGAATTTTGTCGGACGCATGGGTGATCCCGAATCCGAAGTAATTCTCAGCGGTGTTCCCGTTGCTGCAAGTTCGGCAGTTTTAGGCCGTGTAGGAACACCTGATGAACTTTAAGGGAGGGGGAACTTGATGAAGGTAAGCGGCAGAGTTTTTAAATATGGCGACAACATCGACACCGATGTTATCATCCCGGCAAGATATCTTACTTCGGCTGACCCCGGACACCTTAAAGAGCATTGTATGGAAGATATCGACAAGACTTTTGTCTCCCGTGTAAAGCCCGGAGATATTATGGTCGCAGGGAAAAATTTCGGATGCGGTTCTTCAAGAGAGCATGCACCCGTTGCCATTAAAGCAAGCGGAGTCTCCCTTGTTATAGCGAATGATTTTGCAAGGATATTCTACCGTAATTCGATCAATGTAGGACTTCCTATTCTCGAGTGTCCTGAAGCGGCTTTAAAGATCAATGACGGAGATGAGATCGAAGCTGATTTTGATACAGGTATCATCACAGATAAGACTACGGGAGAGAGCTTTAATTCAAAGCCTTTTCCCGAGTTTATAAAGAACATCATGGCAAATGGCGGACTTGTCGGATATACAGAGTCCATGGTTGAAAGGTAAGGGGTAAGAAAAATGGCAAAGAAGTACAACATAGCAGTAATACCGGGCGATGGAATCGGTCCTGAGATAACATCTTCAGCAATTGAAGTGTTGGTTGCCGCATCTTCGAAAAAGGATGTTGAGATTGCAACCAGGGAACTGAAAGCAGGCGGAGATGCCATAGACAGTTTCGGTATTCCGCTTCCGCAGGAGACTATCTTCTCCGCCAAAGACAGCGATGCCGTATTGCTGGGTGCTGTCGGCGGTCCGAAGTGGGATGAGATGGAACCTGAGTTAAGACCTGAAAGAGCAATTCTCGGGTTGAGATCGGGCCTGGGTCTTTATGCGAATTTGAGACCGGTTGTAGTATATGACGAACTAAAGGATGCATCTCCTCTTAAGAATCCGGGACAGGTTGATTTCGTTATCGTAAGAGAACTTACCGGTGGTATTTATTTCGGTAAGAACGGTGTTTACCAGAGCGGTGACAGACTTCCTGACGGAACAGTTAAGGGAAAGGTTGCTTTTGATACAGAGAGTTATTCCGAAGGTGAGATCAACAGGATCCTTAAGATCGCTTTTGAGCTTGCTATGAAGCGAAGAAAGAAGCTTACTCTAGTTGATAAGGCAAATGTCCTTGTCTCAAGCAGAATGTGGAGAACGCTCGCAAGCCAGATGAGCTTTGATTATCCGGAAGTCGAGTTTGACTGCCTTTATGTTGATAATGCTTCGATGCAGCTTATAAGCAGGCCTTCAAGCTTTGATGTTATTGTTACAAGCAATATGTTCGGTGATATCCTTTCTGATGAAGCCGGTCAGATTGCAGGCTCTATAGGAATGCTGCCATCTGCATCAATAGGCGCTCCGGGCACACCGGGCTTATTTGAACCGATCCACGGTTCAGCTCCTGATATTGCCGGACAGAACAAGGCTAATCCTTTTGCTACGATCCTTTCTGCAGCTATGATGATGAGGATCATGTTTGGTGAAGAGGAGATAGCATCTGATATTGAAAATGCTGTTAAGAAGACGATTGCAAGCGGACTTCGCACCAGCGACATAACTTTCATTGGCGAAAGCAACAATTTTACACTTGTCGGAACGAAAGAGATAACAAAGGCTGTTATCGGCAATCTCTGATAATAAAAGAAAAGAGGATATAAGCGATGGCAAAAAAGCTTGTCGCAGTAATCGACATCGGCTCGCTCACGGCGAGACTTAAGATCTTTGAGATAGGATCCAAGGGCAGGCCCAAGGAGATCGAAGCTGTTCGAAAGTTCACGGGACTCGGAACACAGTCATACAGTTCAGGTATTATCCAGCCTGCTCAGGTAGATGAACTTTGCAAATGCCTTAAGATGTTTGACGAAAAGTGCAGGGAGTATGGGGTTGCCCGTGTTTTCTGTGTTGCAACATCCGCATTCAGGGATGCTTCAAATACTGAGGTAGTAATCGAGAAAGTAAGGACTAGAACAGGATTCAAGATCAAGGTCCTCGATAACTCGATGGAACGTTATTATCAGACGCTTGCAGTACAGGCGATCTATCCGGATTTTGCAAAGATCATCTCGAGCGGAACAATGATCCTTGATATCGGTTCTGGATCTATCCAGGCGTCTGTTTACGATAAGACGGAATTCGTGTTCAGTCAGAATCTCCTTCTCGGTTCTTTGAGAATAGCCGGAATGCTTGCGGATCTACAGAGCAGGACCACTCACTACGATGAGGTTATCCAGGAATTTATCGGACAGGATCTTGATGACTATCACGCTATGGAACCCAAGGGGATAATCTATAAGAATCTCATAGCCTTTTCCGGTGAGATGGGATACATAAAGCAGCTTGCGGGTTATGGACCTATGACTTCTGCCATTCTTACTAAAGAAGAATTCCTTAAAGTCTATAACTATCTTCTCAAAGTAAGACCTGCCGATCTGACACTCGAAAAGAATATTCCTTCTATGATCGCACCGCTTCTTTTGCCGACAGCCCTGATCGTCAAGAATATGCTTGATTATACAGGCGTGGAGACCATCTATATGCCTCACGCTTCATTGTCAGACGGCATCATCTATTACTATTGCGTTAACTCACAGGGCCTTAAGACTGAGATCTCACCTGACAGTTACCTGATCTCTGCTTCAAGGCATATTGCAAAGCGCTACCGCTCAAGCAAAAAACATATTGAATTTGTTGAGAAAACAGCACTCCAGTTTTTCGATGAGACAAAGAAGATAAGCGGTCTCGGCAGCCGTGACAGACTGCTTTTGCAGGTTGCGGTAATACTTCATGAGATAGGTAAATTCGTTCATTCGAGAAATCACAGCGATGCTGCTTATTCGATTATCAAGAATACAAATCTTATGGGGCTTGATCACGATGAGATCAACATGGTTGCCATGATCATAAGACTCTATCCGAGAAACAAGCCCTACGACAGTTACTACTATTCTATTCTACCGACTGATCAGAAAGTCATCGTGTCCAAGCTTGCATCCATATTAAAGATCGCAGATGCTGTTGATGCTTCGCACAAGGAGAAGGGAAAGAAGATCCAGTGCAAGATCAGGGATAACGAGTTTGTTATCACCTGCGATACTTCTGAAGATATGTCCTTTGAGAAATGGGCATTCGAGAACAGAAGTGTCATGTTTGAAGACGTTATGGGAATCAAACCGGTTCTCAAGACCAGGAGGGAAGGCTAATGGCAGTCAAGAAGAGCGCTTCTTCGCGCAAAGCAAATACATCTACAGGCAAGGCAGGAACACCGGTCAAAAAATCCGCTTCCAAAAAGCCTGCAGCCAAGAAAACAACAGCAAAGAAAGCAACTGTAAAGAAAGCTGCTGATAAGAAAACATCTTCAAAGAAGGCTGCTGCAAAGCGTCAGGCTCCAAAGAAGACGGCATCTTTTATTGCTTCGCCCGAGATCAAAGATCCGGATTATTCCGAATCCAATGCATCTTTCTTAAGCGGTAACGCATGTTTCTATAACAGAGAGCTTTCATGGCTTGAGTTTGATGACCGTATCCTTCACGAATCAAGAGATACAAAGAATCCGCTTCTGGAGCGTCTTAACTTCCTGTCAATCACAGCATCTAATCTCGATGAGTTCTACATCGTAAGAGTAGCATCATTAAGAGATATGCAGAGTATCGACTTTGCCGAGCGTGATATCGCGGGTTTTTCTATTGATGAGCAGCTTGAAAGGATCGATCAGAAAACAAGAAAGACAATGGCTCTGATGTATTCGACATATGGCAGATCCCTGGTTCCTTCTCTTGCTAATGAGAAGATATTTCTCAGAAATTACGATGAACTGAGCGATCAGTTAAAAGCCATTGCCGATTCGTATTTTAAGACAGTGCTTTATCCGATCCTTACACCAATGGCAGTTGACTCTTCAAGACCATTTCCTCTGATCTACAACCGCATGCTCAACATGTGCGTTATGCTCAAAAACGAGCCGAAGAACGTTAAGCTTCAGGAAAGAGCCACATTCGGTCTCAGCACTGACAAAAAGAAAAAGGATGTCAGTGAAGACAAGTATATGTATGCAACGGTACAAATACCTACAGTCGTAAAGAGACTTTATCAGATCCCTACAGAAGACGGAGATGTTTTTGTCCCTGTAGAGCAGATAATAAGGGCAAATACCGATATGCTTTTTGACGGTCAGAGTGTTGTAGCTACTGCATTTTACCGTGTCATGCGTAATGCAGACCTTGATATCGACGAAGATGAAGCAGAAGACCTTCTGAAAGAGATCGAGGCTCAGGTCAGAAGAAGAAGATTCGGTGAGATCATAAGACTTGAAGTACAAGATGACATCGATCCGGACCTCCTGCGTTATATCGTTGACGAATTGGAAGTTGATGAAGCCGATATATTCAGCGTTAACGGACCTATCGACCTCACATTCCTTTCCAAGCTTGCATCAGCATGCAAAGCAAAGCATCCCGATCTTTGCTACAAACCCCACGATCCTGCTGAAGCAGCTTCATTTGACGGACCTGTAAGTGAACTCGATATTTTTGAACAGATAAGGGAAAAAGACAGGATCGTTCACCATCCTTATGAGACTTTCGAACCTGTTTTGGAATTCGTAAAGCAGGCGGCAAGAGATCCTAATGTCCTTGCTATCAAGCAGACTCTATACCGAGTATCTGACAGATCACCGATCATTGCCTCGCTTCTTGAAGCAGCACAGAACGGTAAGCAGGTAATGGTATTGGTTGAGCTTAAAGCGAGATTTGATGAAGAGAATAACATCAACTGGGCAAAGAAACTCGAGAATGCCGGATGCCACGTTATCTACGGACTTGTCGGTCTCAAGACTCACAGTAAGATCACTCTTGTAGTTAGAAAAGAAGAGGAAGGCATCAGAAGATATCTTCACCTTGCCACAGGCAACTACAATGACGTAACCGCAAAGATCTATACTGACCTGGGCCTTTTTACTGCAAACGAATCGTTTGGTGAGGATGCATCCGAGTTCTTTAATATGCTTTCAGGATTCTCAATTCCTCAGTCCTGGAGAAGACTTATTCCCGCACCTTTGTGGATGAAAGATTATTTCATTGCTAGGATCAGAAGGGAAGCGGACAATGCCAAGGCAGGAAAGCCGGCAAGAATTATTGCAAAGATCAATTCCCTTGTTGATGAGACGATCATCAAAGCACTTTATACTGCATCAAACGCAGGAGTTAAGATCGATCTTATCGTAAGAGGAATATGCTGCTTGAGAGCAGGTGTTCCCGGCATGAGCGAGAATATCACTGTGCGTTCGATCACCGGCCGTTTCCTCGAGCATTCAAGGATCTTCTATTTCTATAATGAAGGCCACGAGGATATCTATCTTGCTTCAGCGGACTGGATGCCCAGAAACCTCAACCGCCGTGTTGAGCTGTTGTTCCCGGTCGAAGATCCTGACTGCCGTGCACGTGTTAAGGAAGTGCTTGATGTGGAACTGGCAGATACAGTCAGAGCTCATTTTCTTTTACCTGACGGTTCATACCATAAGCTTGATCTCAGGGGTAAAGAGAAGATCGATTCTCAGCAGAAGCTCATTGATCTGGCCGATGCTGCTGTTGCCGAACGTCATAAATCTATTGATAAACACGAGTTCATTCCTGAAGAGAATCCTGGAGTTTAATGCTTTGACAAGTGTTGATAGAATATATAATTAATCGTTAGAATTAAAAAGGGTGATTCTATGATGACTAGAAGTATTAAATCCAGACATAAGAGCAGGCAGGCTTTTACGCTTGTCGAGCTGTTGGTTGTTCTTGCAGTTCTTGCAGTTCTTGCAGGAGTCCTGATTCCGTCTCTGCTCGGATATATAAGAAGAGCCAGAACGATGAATAATGTTGAAATGGCTAATGCATATCGTGTTGCTGCACAGGCCGTTGCAGATGAGTATTACGGAAGAGTTGGAATGTCGGCAACTGGTATGGCAGATTCGACGACGGGCAAGAATATCCGTTGGGATAACGGTGCAGGCAAACAGAATTCCGCTGATGACCGCGCCTGGGGTGAGAAAATTCTGAATCTTGTCGGTGCTGAACGCGATTCAGAACCTTATATTCTTGTATTCGGTATTGCTAAGCCGAATGATGCCGGAGTAAATACCAATGAGGTTCTTTATGTCGGTTATTGTGCAACCGATAAATCAATGGCTGACTTCTACTACAACGGTACCTGGTCACATGTATATCCTAAAGATGCCAAGCCTACTGCTGCTATCTATAACCACAATAATAAGGACAGAAACTATATGATGATCAATGGCAAGGAAGTTCAGCTTCAGATGATCGTTGTTAGTAACAAATCAGGAAAAGAAAACGACTTTTGGATCTGGGATGCAGGCAAGGAAGTAACTCTTCAGGGACACAGTGAGAAATACTTCAAAGGTTAAATATAATTTTGTTAATCAGGAGGGTGTTTCATTATCAAATGAGACACCCTTTTATTTTGGTATATAATCTCCGATCCGGTCAGAATCAATTGCGTTGTCCGTTTTACTGTGCGGTTTAAGATAATGTTAAGATAAGTCTCCTTTATTAGTGATAGAATAATTCGCGGGGGAAAAAGATATGGAATTTGTTATTAGTCATCTTGTTAAGAATTACGGTTCCAAGCAGGTTCTTAAAGATGTTGATTTTGTCTTTGAAGAAGGCAGGATCTACGGGCTTTTGGGACGTAACGGATCAGGTAAGACCACATTTTTTAACTGTGTAAACAACGATATCGACATTAATTCGGGAGAGTTCTTTTTCCGAGGAGAAAGCGGAGAGAAGACTCCTGTCATGCCGGAAGATATAGGATATCTTGTATCGACTCCTACCGTGCCTGAGTTTATGACAGGCAGGGAGTTTTTGAAGTTCTTCATCGAAATTCATGAAGAGATCAAGCCTGACAAGACGATAGACGAATACTTCGATTACATGATGGTTCCAGAAGATGACAGGGACAGGCTTTTGAAGGATTATTCGCACGGCACGAAAAATAAGATGCAGATGCTTCTTAATATCATTGCAGCGCCAAAGCTCATGCTCCTGGATGAGCCTTTGACCTCTTTGGATGTGATCATTGCTGAAGAGATGAAGAATGTTATAAGAAATCAGAAGCAGGGAAGGATAACGATCTTTTCGACGCATCTTCTGGATGTTGCAGTCGATCTGTGTGATGAAATAGTGCTTCTTCATAACGGAAGGCTTGAACCTATCGATAAGAGTAATCTTGGCGATGCTGATTTTAAGGAAAAGATAATCAACGCTTTAAGGGATGAGGACAATGGTTAATGAGTTTAGGAAAAACCTGGCCAAGATCATTCACTTAAGAAGCATCATCGGTTATAACGGTTTGGTCTTTGCACTCAAAAAGACTCCTGTTATCGGAAAGCTGATCCCGGACAGGCTTTATTCGACCGCTTTTCTTAAAGTGATCTATTGGATCTTCCATATAATCGTTGAGGTCTTTAAGCTCTTCATCGGCAAGATCTTTGGTCTTGGTATGATATATCTGGCAGCGTTCCTTTTGTCTGACCAGTATATAGAGCATGAACTCGGAGGTGGCATGTCCAGTAGTGCTGTCTACGGCAATCTCGGTCTGTTTATGTTTCTTCTGTATGCGCTTTGCGGAATCCTTATCAGGGTGCCGTATTTTAACTGCACCACAGAAAAGGAATACCTTGTCTTTATGCTCCGGATGGATGCTAAAAAGCTGAATGAGACACTTATCTGTTACGATCTTGCAAAGCTTTTTATCGGCTATGTAATGGCCGGAATCATTGCTGTGATTACGGGCGCCCCGTTTTGGCTCTGGCTCGGGATTCCGGTTCTTGCGCTGGCTGTCAAATTCCTTGGTATAGGACTTCAGATCCTCAGCTTCAGACTTAAAATAAAGCTTCACAAATCCCTTAAGATAAGCACTGTAGCTTATCTCATCAGATTAACCCTTGTCTTACTCGCCGGACCTTTCTTTATCATTTTTATAGCGAACGGATATTTCATTCCGATGCCTCAGCTGGTAATCATTACCGTTCTTACGGTAATTGCCGGAATATGGGGCCTTATGATATTTATCAAGACCGATTCCAACCTTCACAGAAGGGCTCTGCACGATAATATAAGCAAAACGGAAGTGAAGGCAACGAGCCAGTATGATAACACGAAGAGCTTCAAGAAGATCAAAGCAAAAGGTACCATAAAAGGCAATAAGAAAGGCTTTGATTACCTGAATGCTTTGTTTGTAAAAAGACACTGGACTATGCTTTGCATGAAGCCTGTTATATTTACGATCATCGTTGTTGCTGTCATGATCCTTTTCGTAGCAGAGTTTATATATGGATACTATTCACGTTTCGGCTCAGCAAACTGCTGGAATATGGTTATCACTAACCTTGTTAATCTCTTTACTTTCAGAGCGTTTAGCGATGCGCTTCTGCCGGTTGGAGATGATCCTGCATTCGAGTTCCTCAGATACGTTGCCCAATTCCATCTGCTCGGCATGCTTATACCGCTGTCTATAGCAGATAACTCCTTTAAGAGCACGCAGGCTATGTTCATCAATTGCGATAACAGCCTTATGACATTCAGCTTCTTTAAACAGCGCGAAAAGATCATCAGGCTTTTCGATATCAGACTTAAGCAATTGATAAAGATAAATATCGGACCGGTCATAGCCATAGGCGCTTTTGCCAATCTGATATTGTTTGTTACAGGCGGTCAGAGTTATCCGGGCGAATATCTTGTAACCTTCCTTGCTGCATTTCTGCTGAGTGTTTTAACTTCAGTTACATGGCTTGCGCTCTATTATCTTTTCCAGCCGTTTACGACATCGGTTGTTGCCAAGAGCGGTGCGTACAGGATCACCAGCATAATCATCTACTCCGTAGCATCGATCATCGTATGGATCCCTCTGGCATCTTACATTCTTGCGCCTGTACTGCTGGTGTTTGCTGCCGGATACGTGCTCTTCCTGAGAAGCCGGGTCAATAAGCTGGCTCCGAAAACATGGAAGATCAAATCATAATTCCTAAATACTACTTTAATAAGGAATTAACGACTTTCTCAATTCCTTGTGATAAAATCTCATATACAAGATTAGATTTATGGAGGCCGGTTATGGACTTGCAGGGTTTTGTAAACATGCTCGAGATCTCGACTTGTATTATCTCTGTCGAGACTAATGAAGACGGTTCTTACGGTGATATCAGGATTGTAACGGGTAATAATGCTTACATTTCTTCCATAGAACATGCTAATCCGGATGAGCCTCAGATGCTTACGAGCAAGTTTGTCCCTAACAGCCTTTATCAGACATATTTCCCTCAGGATCTTAATTTCGAGGACTTCTGCTTCAGATGTGCAGTGTTAAAAGAACCAATGCATACCTATGTACATCCTGAGAGATTTGATTTCTGGTTCAATCTGTACATGATGCCTTTGGGAAGTGACGGTAATCTTCATTATTGTACTTATTCACAGAGAGTTACCCGCAATGCCGACAGTGAGAAGATGAGCAACACCTCAGCAACTATCGCTACGGATGTGCTAAATACTTGTATCAAGCTCAGAGGCGCAACTAACTTTAATCACACAATGGACGAAGTTATATCTGATATAAGAAAACTCTGCGATGCGCAGTCTTGCGTAATACTGCTTACCGATCACGAGAAGAGAACATGTTCTGTCCTGGGTGAATCCCGTAATGAGTATTCTATGCTTCCGAGCATGAAAAACCGCTTAAGTGAGGATTTCTATGACCTTACTCTTTCATGGAAGGATACGATCGGAGGAAGCAACGGACTTATCGTAAAGAACAGGAATGACTGGGAATATATAAGAGAGAAGAATCCGGCCTGGTATAAATCTCTTATGGCAGCTCATGTCGAAAGCATTGTTCTTTTCCCGCTCACATATAATGAAGAGACGTTGGGTTATATCTGGGCCTGCAATTTTGATACAGAAAATACTGTAAAGATAAAAGAGACCATTGAGCTGACCGTTTATTTTGTAGCATCCGAGATCGGCAATCATAAGCTCATGGACAGATTAAGATATCTGAGTTCGATTGACATGCTTACTGGTGTTCTGAACCGAAATGAGATGAACAACAAGATCGATGCGATCAGAAGCAACAAAGATGATGAACTTAAGGGCCTGGGAATCGTGTTTGCTGATCTTAACGGTCTTAAGAGAGTTAATGACAATGAAGGTCATGAGGCAGGTGACCTGCTTCTTAAAAATGCCGCTATGGTCCTTCAGAATGTCTTTGTCGGAGATCAGATCTTCAGAGCAGGCGGAGATGAGTTCATGATCCTCATGGCTTACACGACAGAAGATGTGGTCAAGGATAAGATCGTTAAGGCAAGAAAGCTCTCCAAGAAATACGGTAATGTATCTTTTGCTATCGGTTATGCATATCAGAACGATTCAAAGGATATAACCGGAGCCTTGAAACTTGCCGATCAGAGAATGTACGAAGACAAGGCCAAGTTCTACGTTGACCATCCCGAGTTTATGCGCTGATCTTTCTCAGATCAGTTTACTGACTCGAATTCAATGGTTTTGCTTGTTTCCTCAAAGCTTTGCTCATATCCTTCGGGACATGAGACAGTAAGAGTTATCTTGCCCTGACCTTTTGTCCTGATATATGTGCCTCCCATACCTCCGCTTATGCGTGCGCGGGAAGGCCCGATTATATCAGCTGCGCCTTCTATCTTCAGGGGGAGGCTGTCACCGAAGAACGGCTGGATATTTCCATACTGATCGCAGATCGTGATCCTTACCGAAGCTGCGTCGTAAGTATCCTTTTCGGTGAGCTTTAGCGAAGAACACTTTATATCCATATGAAGCTTTTTGAATGCAGCCTTTGTGACAGTCTTTACTAGTTTTCCGTCCTTATAACCTTCGAAAACAAATTTCAGTGAAGTGCCGCCCCAGTTGCCGATATATTTTCCGAACAGCATATAGGCATCTTCAAATTTCATGTGATATACAGCCATTGCTTCTGCAAGCCGCATCTTGATCTTGGGAGGTATGTTGTTCATGCCGTATATGCCTATGTAGTTTAAGGCTTCTTTGACAATCTTATTCTGTCTTGCGGTAAAACCCTCGTTCTTTTTCATCTGATCACCGATGAAATCGTCAATAAGGATCGGGGCGTTCCTCAGGTGTTTATACTCTGTGTCTTTGTGAGTGTATTCCTTGATGAACAGGTCGTTTTTATACATCTTTACACTGTCGCAGTTCGTGTAAAGATATGTTTTTCCGCGGTTGCCGGCAGGATGTTCACCGATATCGAAAGAAGAACTTAATTCAAGGAAAGGCTCTTTCAGATCACCGCATGCACTGTAAACGGCAGCAGCCTGCTTGGGATTCCTGAACATATCGGTTACACCGTGATAGCAGATGCGGTCGCCCGAGCCGAAATCCTGATGAGTGTTGTAATCGAAAAAACACCATCCGAATGAACCGGCAATATCAGAGTTTTTGGCAACTGCATCAAGCACGTTTGCATGGCGGAGCGCATGTTCCAATCTGTGTTCTTCGGAATCGAACGGCTTTGTAGGGAACATGTGACCGTTATATTCGCTGATGAGATATGGAGCATTAACGTCCGTCGCGACTTTCTTTTTTGCTTCGCAGCCCGGCGCCGTTCCGTCGTGGCTGAAGTCGTTGAATGTATAAACATCTTCAAGGAAGCTGCTCTTTTTAAGATATCTGACTCCGCCTGTCGGACGGGAAGGATCAAGCTTGCGGGCAAGCTCATTTGTCCTTTTATAAAGCTCATCGTCGTCAACGGATTCGTTGATCCTGACGCCCCAAAGGATTATTGAAGGATGGTTTCTGTATTGAAGTATCATTTCCTCAACATTTTTTACGGCCTGTTCTTTCCATTCCGAATCTCCGATATGCTGCCAACCCGGGATCTCAGTGAACACAAGAAGTCCCAATTCATCGCATCTGTCTATGAAATGCTGTGACTGCGGATAGTGTGATGTCCTGACGGCATTTAAGCCCAGTTCGTTTTTCATGATGTCGGCATCGTATCTTTGTATCGACTTAGGCATAGCATAACCGGCATAAGGGTAGGACTGATGGCGGTTTAGACCTCTGATCTTAACTTTTCTGCCGTTGAGATAATATCCGTCAGATCTGAATTCGGAATCCCTGAATCCTACCGTGGTCTTATATGTATCATCAGCAGTAGATACGGTAAGATCATAAAGGAAAGGATCATCGATATCCCATTTCCTTATACCGGATATGGCCTGACTTACATAGTGTGAATCATTTATATCCTGTGCGGAGAATATTTCCTTGCCGGATTCCTTTTCTTTAAGACTGATATTGTAAGGAACAGTTTCGTTTGCAAAGGTTACTTCAAGATCGAGGATCCCGTCAGCTCCTGCTTTGGCAAAAACATCGGAGATATAGTTTTCCGGCCTGATATCAAGATAGACTTCTCTGTAGATGCCGCCATATGTCATGTAGTCGATAACAAATCCGAACGGCGGAATGTTCAGTGTCTCGTTGCTGTCAACACGGACTTTTACCGTGTTCCTGCTCTTTTTTACAACATCAGTGATCTCAACTTCAAAAGCAGTATATCCGCAGTTGTGAGATGCTTCTTCCTTACCGTTGACAAAGACAGTTGCCTGGTGAGCAATGCCGTTGAAAACAAGGAATACACGTTTGCCGGAAGCTTCGTCAGGTAAGTCAAATTCTTTCTGATATCCGCTTATCTTCTGATATATTGATTCATCGAAATAGTCGTATGGTGTAACAGCAACCGTATGAGGAATGCGGACAGTTTCACCTGAGGGGAGAGAACCGAAATAATCGTTATATATCCAGTCGTTGTTAAAAGGGATCTTCATTGATGTGCCTCCTTAATTCCGGCAGGTTGGTTCAAATGCTTTTCATAATATCTATTTATCTCACAGTTGTAGTAGAATTTCCATTGAAATAGTGAGCTGATAAACATGAAGGGAACGGTTTGACTATGCAAAATGAAGATGTAACTTCAAGATTCATTAGATATATATCGGTTGATACGGCTTCTGACGAAGAGACCGGAACATCACCCAGCACGGCAAAACAGTTTGATCTTGCAAGGATGCTGATTGCAGAACTGAAGGAAATGGGAGTTCCTGAAGATGACATCACTTTCGATTCTGAACACTGCTATGTGTATTGCAGAATTAAAGCAACACCGGGTTCCGAAACCGTATCGCCTAAGATCGGTTTCATATCACATATGGATACTTCACCTGAAGCGCCCGGAAAATGTGTCTGCCCGAAATTCATTGAAAACTACGACGGCAGCGATATTGAACTCGGCAACGGTAAGGTACTTTCACCGGAGTTTTTCCCGGATCTAAAGCTTTACACGGGGCAGACGCTTATCACCACGGACGGTACAACACTTCTTGGTGCAGACGACAAGGCTGGTATAGCTGAGATAATGAGTATGGCCGGATACTTCATGAGCCATCCCGATGTGCCCCATGGTGATATCAGGATCGCATTTACACCTGACGAAGAGATCGGGGAAGGAACGAAGCATTTTGATCTTTCGGAGTTTGATGCGGATTACGCGTATACAGTAGATGGCGGAAGGATAGGGGAGATCTCTTATGAGAACTTCAATGCTGCAAGTGCCGTTATAACGATAGAAGGACGAACAGTCCATCCGGGTGATGCATACGGCAAGATGATCAACTCCCTGCGTCTTTCAGGCCTGATCGATGCGCAGCTGCCGGACAGCGAGCGGCCTGAGACCACCCGTGATCATGAAGGATTCTTCCATCTTTTCGAGCTTTCCGGCTCATGTGAAAAGACGGTCATGAGATATCTCATCCGTGACCACGACAGGGAACTTTTCGAAGAGAAGAAGGCGCGTCTTAAGAGCATATGCAAAAAAGTCATGGAAGATAATCCGGGAGCCGTCATAACCGTTGATATCTCTGACACTTATTACAACATGATATCCGAGATCATGCCTGACAATGCTTTTATAATAGACAGGTGTACCGATGCAATGAAAAAGGTTGGTATTATGCCTTTTTCAGAACCGATACGTGGCGGAACTGACGGTGCTGCTTTATCTTTTATGGGACTTCCGTGTCCCAACATCTGTTCCGGCGGTCATAATTATCACGGCGTATTTGAATATGTCTGTAAGGAATCCATGGAGAAGATCACAGAACTTCTGATCGGGATAGCAGAATGCTGAAATAATTAGGCCGCCCAAACACAAAAAGTTTGAGCGGCCTTTTGGTGGAGCATACGGGACTTGAACCCGTGACCCCCACACTGCCAGTGTGATGCGCTCCCACTGCGCTAATGCCCCGTCTGGTGAAAATTATACGTGGCGATATGGCTTTAAGCAAGCAAAGATACTATAAAACGCATATTTTTAAGAGCTTTTATTATGCTATAATCCTTTGAAGTAAATCCTTTTGGAGGTTAGAGAATATGGCTATTTCAACCAGTGACTATGTATCTGCAACCAATCCCGATCTTAAAGCAAAAAAGTTCACGATAACCATTGACGGCGGCTATGAAGCTTCCGTTATCACATACGGAGCTGTTATCACGAATCTTATCGTACCTGATAAGGACGGCAAGCCTACCGATATCATGCTCGGATGCAAAGGTCTTGATGAATATATGGGCAACGGTGCCAATCACGGTGCGGTTGTAGGACGTTCTGCAAACAGGATCAAGAATGCTTCATTTGTTATCAACGGTGAAGAGTATCACATCCCGAAGAATGAGGGCGAGAACAACCTTCACTCCGGCAACCCCGGTTACCATAATGTTTTCTGGGACGGCAAGATCCTCTCTGAAGAAGAGGCTGACGAGATCATTCTCGACTCCAAGATCGCAGGCATTCCCGGATGCGACGGCGGTGCGGTGCTCTTAAGCTACACAAGCCCTGACGGAGCTACCGGTTTCCCCGGCAACCTTGATACAAAGGTTATGTACTGCTGGCTCGAAGACAAGACATTCCTTATCCTTTACTGCGGAAAGACAGACAAGGATACTATCTTTGCCCCCACCAACCATGCTTACTTCAATCTCCGTGGAGAGAACGCTGAAGGCACAGTCAACAACGATCTCATCATGATCAATTCTGATAAGATCACCATTAAGGACGACATGAACGTTCCTACAGGCGAGCTCTTAGATGTTGAGGGAACGGTGTTCGATTGCAGGGAATACCGTTTTATCGGTGAGCTCAACGACAGCCAGGATCATCAGATGGTCATCTCTAAGGGTATCGACCAGAACTTCTGTCTCAATACAACTGCCGGCACATTCTCTTTTGCCGCTGCAGTTACTGCACCTGAGTCAGGAATCACCATGGAATGCTTAACTGATCTCCCCGGTATTCAGATCTATGCAGGCAACAACCTCGGCAGCCCTCTTGATCAGAAGACAACAAAGGCATACGGTCAGTATGATGCTATCTGCCTTGAGGCTCAGATGGTACCTAACGCAGTTAACCTTCCCCAATTTGATTCACCGGTTATAAAGGCAGGTAAAAAGGTTTACCACGCTTGCGGTTACAGATTTGTATAATCTGTATTGCTCCGATTTGAACTGTTGGAGTATAATGCTTAGTTAATTAAAAACAATCTTTAAGAAAGAAGGAATGTTTTATGGAAAAGAAGAATCTCGATTGGTCAAACCTGACCTTCTCTTATCAGAAGACAGATAAGAGATTCGTAGCTAACTACACGAACGGCGCATGGGATGAAGGCGCTCTTATCGATGACGACATGATCGTCATGAGTGAGGACGCAGGCGTTCTTCAGTATGCCCAGACAGTATTTGAAGGCCTTAAGGCTTATGAGACAGTAGACGGCAGAATCGTTACTTTCCGTCCTGACCTCAACGCTGACAGACTTCATGACTCAGCAGTCCGTCTCGAGATTCCTCCGATTTCCAAGGAATTGTTCCTCAGATCAGTTCAGGAGACCGTTGCAGGCAATGCAGCTTGGGTTCCTCCGTACGGTTCAGGCGCTTCTCTTTACCTGAGACCTTATATCTTCGGTATTAATCCCGTTATCGGCGTTAAGCCTGCTGATGACTATCAGTACAGAATCTTTGCTACACCTGTAGGTCCTTACTTCAAGGGCGGCGCAAAGCCGATTGCTGTTAAGATCTCTGACTTTGACCGTGCTGCTCCGCATGGAACAGGTAACATCAAGGCAGGTCTTAACTATGCTATGTCTCTCCACGCAATCGTTACCGCTCACAAGGAAGGCTTTGCCGAGAACATCTATCTCGATCCTGCTACACGTACAAAGATCGAGGAGACAGGCGGAGCTAACATCATCCTCACAGACGGTAAGGGCACACTCGTTGTACCTAAGTCCGATTCTATCCTGCCTTCCATCACAAGAAGATCTCTTGTTTACGTTGCAGAGCACTATTGCGGCATGAAGATCGAGGAGAGAGAAGTTTATCTCGACGAGATCATGAGCGGTAAGTTCACAGAAGGCGGTCTCTGCGGTACAGCTGCAGTTATCTCACCTCTCGGATCCATCAACGACCACGGCAAGGAATTCAAGTTCGCTTCTGGCATGGAGGAGATGGGCCCTGTCATGACAAAGCTCAGAGAGACTCTCACAGGCATCCAGATGGGTACTGTTGAAGCACCTGAGGGCTGGATCATGGAGATCAAGCTCTGATATTCAGCTAAATCAGTTTTTTCAAGCCGTCCGCTTAATCAGCGGGCGGTTTTCTTTTGGCTGTTTATCAGGCTTTATATACGGTGGATGACTTTTTGACAGAAAATGAAACTTCCCAAAGGCCTCGTCTGATTTTGGCGGGATTGACCCATCACAACCAGCAGGTGCTACCGGGAATCCCTAATTTCGTGTCGGTTTATTCAGGGTATTTCAAAGCTTTTTTGTCAGTTCATTGAAGGCTTTTTCAGGTTTATAGTCGATTTTAGCGGTTTTTCAGTGATATCTTGTCAGATTTTATACAGATAAATTGTTATGTCTTGCCCTTAACAGGCATGCTTGATTGATACCGGCAAAATCTGTCCCAATATATATGGATTTCTTACAATGTCTCAAACAAACACACGTAAAGATTGTATAAGAACAGCTAAACCTTGTCAGATATAAGGAGAAAAGCTCTGAAAAGCCGACATAAAACCTGCAAGAAATTATATGTCCGCAATAATACATTTCTAAGGCGATACGGATTAAGAATTAAACAGCTTCTGATGGCTTCGACGGTTCGATCCCGCATACGTTCAGAAGAAAAAAGCCTGCATACCGGTTCTTTCAGGTATGCAGGCTTGTATTTAAGCTTGATTCTTATTACAGCAGGTGAGCTCTTAATTCTTCGCCGGAAAGAGGTGAGAGAAGAGCGGGTGCGATATCGAAAACAGTCTTGCATCCGAAGTCGCCCTTCTGTGAGAGACGGTAGATGGCTCTTGCATAAGCTGTGAGAACGGAACCTGTGAACTCAGGGTTGGAGTCGAGCTTCAATGAATACTCGATAACGTGCTTGTTCTCGCCGTTAACGCCTGTCTTGCCTGTGCGGAATACGAAACCGCCATGGTTGATCCTTGAGTGATCTCTTACGAACTCTTCTTCGGAAATGAAGTGAACTGTTGTGTCGTAATCTGCAAAGTAGTTGGGCATTTCCTTAATGGTCTTCTCGATGAGGGCGAGATCAGCACCTTCTTCAGCTACGACGAAGCACTCTCTTGTGTGCTTCTGACGTGTTGTGAGTTCGGGATTGGATCCTGATCTTACTGCTTCGAGAGCAGCATCTACAGGAATCGTGTACTGCTTGCCGTTCTTTACGCCGGGAACTCTTCTGATAGCATCGGAGTGTCCCTGGGATACTCCCTTGCCCCAGAATGTGTAATCCTTACCTTCGGGAAGAATGCAGCTGCCGTAAAGACGGTTAATAGAGAACATTCCGGGATCCCAGCCGGCGGAGATGAGCGCTGTATGGTTGGAGCCTGCTGCAGCCTTGTCAACGTTTGCGAAATGTTCGGGAATCTTTGCATGAGTATCAAAGCTGTCGATTACATTGAACATTGAAGCATATTCAGGTGTTTGTGTGGGCAGGTCAGTTGCTGAACCGCCGCAGATAACGAGAACATCGATCTTGTCCTTCCAGTCAGCAGCCTCAGCAACTGGAACCACAGTGATTCCTGATGTGAGAGTCTTAACGGAAGCAGGGTCTCTTCTTGTGAATACGGCCTCAAGCTCCATATCTGGATTTTGTCTGATAGCGAGCTCTACGCCTTTTGCGAGGTTGCCGTAGCCTAAAATACCTATTTTGATTGCCATTTGGGAATCCTCCTTATGCATTGAAGTAACAAAAGGTTACTTGTGTATTTATATTCGAACAGAATTATAGCATATTGTCTGCAACATTCTTTCGTAGGATTTGGGGATTTTAGGTATATTTGTAGCGAAAATGAAGGAGTGTAACAAAAAACAGTTCGTTGTATTATAATTCTCCTATGCCGAATTTAAAGTATCTGATAAGACGCGTTACGCGTATGGACTATAAGGCAATGAATGCCAAGATAAAGGATATCCACCAGAAGAGCGGGAAGTCCCGTGTGTGGATATTTTTCGATATGGTCCACTGCGGAAGGAAGTTCGGCGCCGGATACATGGATTACTGGCTCTACGAGATGTATAACCTCACTGACGAGGAACGTGACACATATATCACCAGAGGCCGTAATTACGATCTGGTAAAGAGATATAACGATCCTGCATATACGGACCTTATCGATAACAAGATCGAATTCAACAAGCGTTTCGGAGAATTCCTCGGACGTAAGTGGATCGAGATAAGGAAAGATAATAAACAGGAAGTAATAGATTTCATCAACGATCACGATTTCCTAATGGCAAAGGCCGATCTTGGTTCATGCGGCAAGACAGTCGAGAAGGTCGACTGCAAGGCTGAACCCGCCGAAGCCATCTATGAGAGACTCGTTAACATGGAGCGCCCCCATTTCTTTGAGGAGATGATCGTACAGCACCCGGCGGTAAGTGCCATTTATCCCTATGCTATTAATACCGTAAGACTTGTTACCATCCAGAGAGACGGCAAGGTTCATGTTGCAAGTGCGTGCTGCAGATTCGGCAACTATGGTCACAGCGTTGATAACTTCAACAACGGTGGCATGACGGCTCCCGTTGATGAGAAGACAGGAGAGATCACAGATTTCCCCATAGATAAGACCAAGGTCCTTTATGAAAAGCATCCCATGACAGGTGCCGTATTTAAGGGATTCGTTTTCCCGATGTGGGACAAGGTCATTGAGATGTGTACTAAGGCTGCTATGGTAGTTCCTCAGGTCGGTTTTATCGGCTGGGACGTATGCATTACGCCCGATGGTCCCGTTATCGTTGAAGGTAACGACTATCCGGGTCATGACCTTTATCAGCTTCCTGAACATACCCACGATAAGAAGGGCATCTGGCCCAAGTACCAGTTTTGATTTTCCCTATTGATTTCTGAAAACAGAAGAGTAAAATCTCGATTGTCAACTAAAAATGCAAAGAGGTTTACAATGTCAGAAGCAAGCGCTAAATCAAAGTCAAAAGTAACTAAAAACAGGGCATTTATATATGATCTCGTTCTTATTGCAATTTCTGCAGCCCTGATAACAGTGTGTTCATGGATCAGCATCCCGTTAGGACCGGTTCCTTTTACTTTGCAGACTATGGCTATCCTTGCGGTAATGCTTACCTGCGGCGGAAGAAGAGGCACGATCTCTATCCTGGTCTATCTTGTGATGGGTGCCTGCGGAATCCCTGTTTTCGCCGGCTTCAAAGGCGGAGTAACATCTCTTATCGGTCCTACCGGCGGATTTCTTGTCGGATTTTTGATTGCCGGACTGATCTATTGGCTTTTAGAAAAGCTCATTTTCAAGAAGCTTATGACTTCCACAGTCAAAACATGGATATTCGGCGCAATTAATTCAGTCATATTTGAAGTAGTCTTATATATCGTAGGTGTTATCTGGTTTATGACCGTTTATGCAGCAAAGACTGGTCCCATCGGTCTTGGTGCAGTTATGACCATGTGTGTCATTCCGTTCATCATCCCTGATATCGTAAAACTCATTGCTGCAGTAATTATCGGCGAGCGCGCAAGAGAGCTTGTTAAGACCTGATTATTCTCTTATATCCCATTTTGTTATAATATGATTTAATTCAAATTTGACAAAAGGGTAATAAGGAGAATAAGTCGTGTCAGAAAATACGGATTTCGTTATTAAAGTTAATGGCGTTTCCAAAGATTACGGTAAAGCTCATGTTCTTGATAATATGACTTTTTCCGTGCCTAAAGGTTCTATCTTCGGACTAGTCGGAAGGAACGGGGCAGGTAAGACCACGATAATGAGAATTATGTCAGGTCTTCAGAAGCCTACTTCAGGAACGGTCGAATACGGATTCGATCACAAGAAACTCGGTAACATCGGAGCACTGGTCGAGCTTCCATCGATCTATTCAAATGCTTCGGCAAGAGATAATCTCATTTACCAGTACATTAATCTGGGCCTTAAGATCGATGAGACCATTGATGAGAATCTTGCGTTTGTAGGACTTGGCGATACCGGCAAGAAGAAGGCAGGTAAGTTCTCTCTGGGTATGCGCCAGAGACTTGGTATTGCCATGGCGATGGCCGGTAATCCGGAACTTCTTATCCTTGATGAGCCTATTAACGGTCTTGATCCGCAGGGTATCATCCAGATCCGTGAAGTGCTTGAAAAGCTCAACAAGGAGAGGGGTGTAACGATAATCATTTCGAGCCACATCCTCTCGGAACTTGCTAAGCTTGCCACCGATTTTGCTTTTGTAGAGAAAGGCAGAGTCGTTAAGGAGGCAAGATCCGAAGCAGTTGAGAATGCGGGCGGACTTGTATCGGAATTTTATTCGGCAAATCCCGAAAAGCTTATACCGGTGCTTAATGCGAAGGGACTTACAACGACCTATGACAGTGCATCAGGTGTTGTTTTCGCGAAGGGCTATTATAACCTTACCAATATCGTCCTTGCCGCAAATGATGCAGGCGCCAATATCGCCAGAGTCGTAACAAAGGAGACTGATCTTGAGACTTACTTTGTTAACCTTGTAGGAGGTGAGTCTCATGCTTAATCTTTTAAAGTTTGAATTCAGACGTCTCTTTAAAAGCGTATTTTTCAAAATTGTCGGCGGTTACTGCATTTTGTGGCCTCTGTTAGTTGCAGTTTTCTACCGGATCATTATCGGTTTGACGTTTATGGATACCGACATGTCATTTGTTGATTATGCAATGTCTGATTCGGAAATAAGATATTTTACATGGATTATTACCATTGCATTTGTAAATGACCTTCCAAAGTTCATTGCACTATTCACCTGTATTCACATAGGTAAGGATTTCTCTGACGGTATAGTCAGGAACAAGGTAACCGCTGGTCATTCAAGAACATCGATATTCTTCTCATACATAATCTCGCAGATTGCCGCTACGGTAGCATTATGCATTGTTTACATAAGCTTTGCCATGCTGGGATTACTTGTTACGGGAATGGGCGTTAATGTTAATGGCGGCGAGATGTTTATCAGACACATGGTCGGAATTTGCATTGTGCTTGTCTTTACTGTCATGGCAGTAACGCTGTCTCTCGTGTTCAGAAAGCGTGCTTTGCCTATCATTATGTCGATCCTCGTCGTTATGTTTGTTTCTACGGCAACAACAGTATTCGGTTTATTCAAATTTAATTTGCCGGGTAAAGCTGTAGATGACTATATCGAGAAGAGACATGAGCGTTATGAAGAGATGGTCGAAGAAGGTCTTATGACCGATGAGACGGTAGAATTTTTCGAGGAAAACTACGATAAGGATTTTTACCTCGGAATGGGATGGAAAGTGGGAAGACCGGTCTATCTCATTACCAATCTTGGCTTTAACCAGGATTACGCCGCAGATCTGTCACAGGCCATTGCCAGCAATCCCGATTACACGGATGAGATTGATTTCTCAGTGGCTCTGACCAGCGGCATGTACAATCCGGATATGTGTAATCTTCAGCCCAAAGATTTCAAGCACACGGATTCGATGCACCTCTCTTATGCCCAGCTCAATACCACATATGTAGTCAGATCCCTGATATATATTCTTGTTATCGGAGGATATGGTTACTTTGTTTTCGGAAGGAAGAATTTATTCTGATGTTTTATCTAGACCACCGTTTAACGATCATCATCGGCGCTTACGGAAGCGGTAAATCCGAGATCGCAGTCAATATGTCTCTTGCCCAGCGGAAAGCCATGCCGGACAAGAAGCTTCTCATAGCAGATCTTGATATCGTTAATCCTTTCTACCGTTCATCTGATTGCGGCGCGGTTCTTGAAGAAGCAGGTATAAGGCTGATCACGCCTTTGTATGCCGGTTCAAACGTTGATGCTCCTGTCCTTACTCCTGAAATGTACGTTATATTCGATGATGAATCCTATCAGGGCATTTTCGATATCGGAGGAGAAGATATGGGCGCCATCGTTCTTGGTTCCATCCGAAAGAGGATCGAGAACACGGATACAGCCATTTACATGGCAGTTAACACGTTAAGACCTTTTACTTCAGATGCCGAACAGATCGCGGTAATGACAAATGAACTTACTGCTGCGGCAGGCTTTAAGATCGACGGTTATCTCAACAATACGAATCTTCTTGAAGAGACTACTGCCGGGATGCTCGAAGAAGGCGAGAAGAAGATCCTTGAAGCATCAAAGCTTACGGGTATTCCGCTTATTGCCAACTGTGTGATGGAAGGCGTTGACATTCCTGAAGGAAAGCTTAAAGATCATGAGCTTTTCAGAATGGAGAGAAAGATCCATTACGCATATTGATTTGGAACCGTTTGTTCCGGAAGGGCTCGATATATGAATACGGTTTATGTTGTAGGCCACAGAAACCCTGACACGGATGCAGTTGTATCCGCAATGGCATATGCCGCACTTCGAAATGCAGCAGGTGACAGAAATTATGTTGCCGGAAGATTAGATCACTTAAGTGATGAAACCAAGAGAATGCTTGCCAAATTCGGCTTCTCTTCTCCGGTAAGGATTAAGGATGTAAGGACGCAGGTAAGTGATATCGAGTTTGATAAACCTCCTGTATTAGAGCCCTCGGCTACTTTGAACCGCGCATGGAAGACAATGAATGATGGAGGTACTACATCAATACCTGTCGTCAATTCCGACGGCACGCTCTTCGGCACTCTTTCTGCAGGAGATATCGCAGCTTATACGCTTGATACCATCGAAAACTCTCACATCACAGATCTTCCGTTGTTTAATCTTCTCGGGGTTATCGAAGGCCAGATAGCAAAAGACGGAAAAAGTGCCGATGTGATATCTGGTGATATCACCATAGCGCTTCCGGTAAACGGCAATTTGCCCTCATTCACCGACAGTGACAAGATAGTTCTCTGCGGCAATCAGCCGGACATGATCAGATACGCTCTGGATAAGAATGTCAATGCGCTGATCCTCTGCGGAGTCAACATCAATAAGGACCTTATCAATCAGTATAAAGATCGTGACACATGTGTTATCTACACTCCGTTCGATGCGCTCCGCACATCGAAGATGATCTGCCAGTCCATGCCGATCGAACGTGTCTGTATCCGTGAAGGCATAGTCTGTTTTCATCTTACGGATTATCTTGATGATGTCCGTGAGACTATCTTAAAGAGCCGTTTCAGAAGCTATCCGGTACTTGATGAGTCGGATAAAGTTGTCGGAACACTCTCCAGATACCATCTCTTGAGACCTAACAGAAAGAATATAGTTCTTGTAGACCACAATGAATTGGCGCAGTCTGTTCCGGGTCTTGAGCAGGCAGAACTTCTAGAGATTATCGACCATCACAGACTAGCAGACATACAGACAACACAGCCTATCAACGTGCGTAATGAGACTGTCGGAAGTACAACTACCATTATTGCCGAGATGTATCAGGAGAGTGGCGTTACACCGGCGCCTGCCATGGCAGGTCTTATGGTGTCAGCTATCCTTTCAGACACGGTTATGTTTAAATCTCCCACATGCACTGAGCGCGACAAGGTCCTTGCAGGGCGGCTTGCTAAGATCGCAGGCATATCGATAGAAGAGATAGGCGCAGAGCTTTATGATGCTTCCGGCATTCTTGAACAGAGCGCTGAGCATCTCATCAAAACAGATTTCAAGGAATTCCATATTGCAGGACAGACACTCGGTGTAAGCCAGATCATCTGTGTAGACTCTAAGTCAATGATCGCCAGAAAAGGTGAGTTTCTTGAGACTATGGAGATGCTCAAGAAAAAGAACGGTTATGACATGATCATGCTGATGCTGACAGATGTTCTCGTTGAAGGCACCGTGCTGCTTTATATCGGCAGCGACGATACGATTCAAAATGCTTTCTCGGCTGAAGCTCATGACAACGAACTGTTCCTTCCGGGTGTAATGAGCCGTAAAAAACAGATCATCCCGATGCTGACTGCATTGTGGGGCTGATATTGCCGTTTTTATTTTTCAAATATCTGTTCCAATGATTATGTAAAATCATTGTTGTTTTATCAAATAAATGATATTATTTTTATCGGCGGAGTTATTTTCGACCAAGACCTTAGGAGGAAGTAAATATGGGATTGATTAGCTTAATCAAGAATGTGGCAGGAACAACATTTGATTCAATTTCCAGCCAGATTCAGGATCAGTATCTTGAGTTTTTTACTCAGGATTCTTTGGGACAGGATATCCTTGTTAAGAAGGGTGCCAACAAGATGGAGAAGGGCAGAAACAAGGGTAATTCCGAAGTTATCTCTAACGGCTCCGTCATCAACGTACCTGAGGGATGCTTCTGTCTTCTCGTTAACAATGGTGAGATCGTAGATGTTGTTTCCGATGCAGGTGCTTATAAGTGGGATACATCCACAGCTCCTTCAATTCTTGCTAAGAACCGTATGAAGATGGGCGGAGAGATTCAGCAGCAGCAGAGAGTTTACTTCGTAAACAAGCTCGAGATGATGAATCAGAACTTCGGTACACCTTCACCCGTACCTTATGCAGACCCTGAATATCGTAACATCTATATACGTTTGAACGGTACATTCTCATTCAGAGTTGAGAATCCTGTTACATTCTTCAGAAACATCGTCGGCAACGTCAAAGATGAGTACACAGTAGCAGAGTTCATGGGAACACCTGCTAAGCCGATGCAGCCTCGTCTTGAGTTCCTTGACAACATCACAGAGACACTCAATAAGTGCGGTGGCCCTTACCCGAACGGTATCATGTTCTCAACATTGCCTTCAAAGCAGGGTGAGTTCAGAAGATATATGGCTGACTGCCTTGATGACGAATGGCTCCAGAAGAGAGGTATCGTTGTAGAGACTGTTGCTATCGCTTCCGTTACACCTGACGATAAGTCACGTGAGAGAATCGAGAAGGTCGACGAAGCAAAGCTCTATGGTTCAGATCCGGGTGCTCTCGGTGCAGCTGTAGCTCTCGGTCAGACAGAGGCTATGAAGGCAGCCGGTGCTAACGCTAACGGCGCAGTTAACGGATTCATGGGCCTTGGTATGATGGGTGCAGTAGGCGGCAATCAGGCTACAGCAGCAGGAATTAATGCAGCTCAGCAGGCTCCTGTTCAGCAGGGCGGTTTCTTCGGTGGCGCAGCTCAGGCTCCCGTTCAGCAGGCAGCTCCCGTAGCAGCAGGTTGGACATGTTCTTGCGGCCAGGCTGGCAACACAGGTAAGTTCTGCAGCAATTGCGGACAGCCTCAGCCCGCTCCCGCAGCAGCAGGCTGGACATGCTCTTGCGGTCAGACAGGTAATACAGGTAAGTTCTGCGGTAACTGTGGTAAGCCTCAGCCTGCAGCAGCTCCTGCAGCTTGCCCTAAGTGCGGCTTCAAGCCCGCTGACGGCAATATGCCTAAGTTCTGCCCTGAGTGTGGTACAAAGATCGAATAAGATCCGGGTTATTCCTAAAACTGTTCAGAGGCTGGCTCTCCGGAGTCAGCCTCTTTATATGTTTTCTGATCAATAATTTATGTATTTTAATTCAAAGTAATGTATAATAATTAATTAGGGATAGTTAAATGTTTTCAGTGAATAAGGGAGGGATATTCAATGAAGATCGTTAATTTACAGTGCCCGAATTGCGGTGCAAAGCTCTCAGTCATGGACGGAATGTATGTCTGTAATTCCTGCGGAACAACTACTGCTATTGACTATGATGATTCTGATGTTGAGTACGAGAAGCTTAAGACCGAAGCCGAACTTCAGGCGAAGCAGCAGGCTCATGAGAAGGAACTGCTTGAGAAACAGTATGAACTTCAGCAGAAGGCTCAGATAGAGGCAGAGAAAAGACAGGCCAAGCGTAATCGTCAGGCTGCAATGTCGTCAGCTGTTAAAATATGGATCAGAAGACTCATAGCACTTGTGATCTTTGCCGGCATGATTTACGGTTGCTACAGATTATACCTTTATATTAGGGATCATAGTGACATCTATTCATCTGCATCCGGATCTGTACTGGCTACTCCGACACCTGCTCCGAACTATAATGTTACACCTGAGGATCTTAAGGCCGATCTGGATGATTTTATTTCCAGCGGTAAGACTATCCAGATGAAGATCGATCAGTGCGCTGTCAAGAACAATAACGGAATTATCCAATATTATGATAAGACCGATGCAGTTTTTCTTGATGCTTATCTGGTAACAGGTATTCCCGACAAAGCGGATTATGAGTCGTGCAGACTTGTCCTTATTTATGAGGTAACATGGCACAACGAGGATTACGGTGATCAGATCTGTTATGACGCGGTATATTTTGATGGTATCAGAGTTAATCCCAATGGCGGAATAATAAGTGATTACAAGGGCAATACCATATGGCGCAGTGATGCTGCATGGGGTTGGGCAATGGCTTACAGCTTTGAAGAATACAGCCAGTGTTATCTTGAGAGTGTTAAGGCATTGGGCGGTACCGTTTCTGATGTAGTCATTAATTCTTCATTTACGACCGATACGATTGAAACTGAAGAAAGTGTTTCAGAAGATATCGATGATGAGGCTGAAGAAGACTACGAAGATGATTATGAAGATGATGAAGAAGATTGATAACTTCTGAATTTGAAAGCATTAAGGCTGGCTCTTTTGAGTCAGCCTTATTTATTGCAAATGAGTAATTCTCCTGTTTTATTGATTTTTATGCTATTGCATTGATGAGCTGAAAAATCATGTTGTATAATTTTATAGGGATAGATTTTTCGAATAAGGGAGGGTGATCAGATGAAAGAGGCTGATCATGTTGGATTGGTAAGTGTAATTCTTCCGGTCTTTAATTCTGAGCATTTTTTGGAATCATCTGTTTTATCAGTTCTTAATCAGACTTTTAAGGATTTAGAACTTGTTATTGTCAATGATGCTTCAGAGGATAAGACAGCTGATATTTGCAGTGCTTTGTCTGAAAAGGACTGCAGGATCAGGGTTATTACCAACCTGCAAAACACAGGTACGTTGGAATCAAGGTTTAAGGCAATCGAATCGGCAAAAGGCGAGTGGATCGCTTTTATAGATGCTGACGATCTTTGGCATCCGGAAAAACTTGAAAAACAGGTTAAGATCATTAATCAGAAAAATTGTGATCTGGTATATACAGCTTCGGCTTTTATCGACATTAATAATAATACGTATAAATGGATCATGCATGTGCCGACTGAAGTAGGGTATAAAAAACTTCTAAAAAGAAATGTAATCTCCAATTCATCGGTGCTTATGAGAAAGCAGGATTTTCTTAAGTATTCGCCTGTCGAGGAAAGAGATAATGACATGCACGAAGACTTTGCCTGCTGGCTTTGTATGCTGAGAGCGGGACTTACTGTACACGGAATCGATGAACCGCTGATCACATACAGATTATCCGGAAAATCCAGTTCAGGCAATAAGTTTAAAGCAGCGAAATTGAATATGAATACATATAAATATATCGGACTTAATGTGTTTGAACGATGCTTTTATGAAATCTGCTATGCGATCAACGGCATGATCAAATACAGTCATTTCAGGTAGAACCGGCTGCTTTTGTCAATATTTCAAGCACTTCAGGATAATGAGATGTGAATGACTCAAACTGACGCATAAAGAGTTTTTCGCCATGGTCGTTTATATCGGTAAGCTTACTTGTTTTTGAAGCGCCGAGTACCGGTATTGGCAAGGGTGTGTTTCTATGCGCAACACAGATCTTTTTCCCTGATCGGACTGCCATAAGCCAAAACCAAATGTCGTCACAGGTGGGTGTGATCTTCATAAACAGTGATTCATCAAAAACATCCGGACCGAATGTTTCAGGAGGATATAGAACACCTGCACAGCCTACCTGCATGTTTAGAACGCTCGGTCCGTTGTGGTGATGACGTCCGTCGATTATTGTTTTTGCCGTGTCTCCGTCGAAATAAAAAGGCGTTGCCCTGTGACAACAGACATTTGAGGGATCCTGAAGATAGGAAGAATAAAGCCGCTCGAGCCATCTGCGTGAATAGTATGCATCATCGTCAGCGGTTACAATGATCTCTTGGGGATGTCTCTTAAGTGCAGGAACAAGTTTCTTGAATGATTTTAGATCGTTGCACCAGCAGATATTCAGTCCGCTTGAAGTTAGTCTTGTAAGGTCTTCCGGAAGATCCAGGGTACCGCCAGGGAATTGTTCCCTGGCAAGCCAGAGCTCGACAGCATCGGGCTTGCACGATTTCTGATTGAGAATAGTGATAATTGCTTTTGATACCAGTCCGATCCTTTCGGGGTAACTTGTAAGTGATACGATTATGCGCTTTTCCCGGCCGGTCTTATTCAGACAATTCTTTTTGTCTGCAAAACTCCATCTGATTCTGTTCAGCGCATCAAAATACAGAGAAAGGGTGTCGCGGACAAAGGAACGGAAAACTTTATAAAGACTGTTCATTTTCGTACACCTGCCGCATGAAGAATTTTCATTGCTGCCTTGAGATTAATGGAAGCAAGAACAGAGAACAGTTTTGCTGAGAAACTGCTTTTACCTTTAAGAAAGTCCTTTTCGTATGCTTTGTACAGAGTACGCATTTCTGAAAGAAGATCTTCCCGATATATACCGGAAGCTGACATCTTAACGGCACAACTGTTTACACCATAGATTATCCTGGCATTTGCCGGTGATACAAGATCAGGATATCTTTGTTCTATGAAGGCTTTTTGTTCTGACATAGCTTCGATCAACTCGTAATCCGAGTCTGAGAAGGGACGGTTCATGAAACTTTCCGGATTATCCCTGTAGTGATATTTCTGACCACAGCCGATTGATATTCTCTCTGCTTTGGCGATAAGCTTGTAAATTGTATATTCATCTTCATATCTTTTTCCGGCGGGAAAGAGAATTCCGTCAAATAATGATCTTTTATACAGTTTCCCCCATACGACCGAGTCGATGTTTGCATCCTTAACAAATGCAGCCATACAGCTTTGATTGCTTGTCAGGGTAATGTTTTCTTTAATTCTGTTTTTTCTGTTTATCCTTTGGCAGACTGAGATATCGGCCTGGTCTTCCGTGATCAATTTAAATAAATACTCTATATAATCAGGAGTTGCATAGTCGTCGCTGTCGATAAAGCAGAGATAGTCGCAGCATGATTCTGATATTCCCTTATTCCGGGCCATGGATACTCCGCGGTTTTCCGTGTGTATGACCCTGATTCTGGAATCTGTGGCCGCATAACTGTCGCAGATTCTTCCTGATGAATCGGTCGAACCGTCATCAACCAGGATAATGTCAATATCTGAATATGTCTGGGATACAACTGAATCGAGACATTCAGTCAGGTATTGTTCAGAATTATATACAGGAATAACAACACTTATTCTCATAATCGAATTATACAAATTCAGAGTTTGCGGTACAAGTAAAGGGCAGATGAGTTTTCTTTTGAATTTGCCTATGTTAGAGATCAGAAAACACGATTGAAATCGTGTTATTTATGATAAAATAACAAATCATAATAAAAAGGCGGTCAATCTAATGGGTAAATACTTCGGTACTGACGGTTTCAGAGGCGAAGCCAATAAGGCACTCACCGCGCAGAAAGCATTCCAGGTAGGAAGATACATCGGCTGGTATTACGGCCAGAAGCATGATGATAAGAGAGCAAAGATCATCATCGGTAAGGATACCAGAAGAAGTTCTTATATGCTCGAGGCAGCTCTTACAGCCGGCATTACATCTTCAGGTTCTGATGTATATCTTCTCCACGTAACGACAACTCCTTCAGTTTCATACTGCTGCAGAACAGACGGTTTCGACTGCGGAATCATGATCTCTGCATCACACAATCCTTTCTATGACAATGGCATCAAGATCATGAGAGCCAATGGTCAGAAGATCGAGGCTGAGATCGAAGAGAAGATTGAGGCATATATTGACGGAGAGACTGAGGAGATCCCTCTTGCAGAGCGCGAAGCTATTGGTAATGTTATCGATTATGCGTCCGGCCGTAACCGTTACATCGGTTATCTTATGACGATCCCTACAAGAGCATTCAACGGCATGAAGGTCGGACTCGACTGTGCTAATGGTGCATCATGGAATATCGCAAGATCCGTTTTCGAGGCTTTGGGTGCAAAGGTTTATATAATCAATAACACACCGGATGGCCTTAATATCAATGCAAACTGCGGCTCAACACATATTGATACATTAAAGAAATATGTGTTGGATAACGGTCTTAATGTCGGTTTTGCCTATGACGGCGATGCAGACAGATGTCTTGCTGTAGATGAACTCGGCAACGAGGTCAACGGCGACCAGATCATGTATCTGTGCGGTAAGTATCTGAAGGAGAGCGGCAAGCTCGACGGCAATACTATCGTAACAACGATCATGAGCAACATGGGTCTTTACAAGGCTTGCGAGGCTATCGGCATCCGTACCGAGAAGACCAATGTAGGCGACAAGTATGTTGCAGAGAACATGATGGCTAACGGATTCGTATTGGGCGGAGAGCAGTCAGGCCACATCATTTTCGCCAAGTATGCAACAACAGGTGACGGAATCCTTACATCTCTTATGGTTCTTATGACCATGCTTGAGAAGAAGCTTCCTCTCTCAATGCTTGCAGGCGAGATGAAGATGTTCCCGCAGTGCCTTAAGAACGTCGTTGTAAAGGATAAGGAAGAGGCACAGAAGAATCCTGCAGTCCTTAAGGGCGTTGAAGAGGTCAATAAGGCTTTGGCAGGCGACGGGAGAATCCTTCTCCGTGCATCCGGTACCGAACCTAAGATCCGTGTCATGGTAGAGGCTAAGACTGATGAGATCTGTGAAAAGTATGTTGACCAGCTGATAGAAGTCATTAAAGAACAGGGACTTACAGCGGATTAAAAAGAATATTACGGCTTCGCGTGCACATGTATGCGGAGCCGTTTTAGATTAAATAAGCCGGGAGGAATATTTATGAGAGTTATTAGAAAGAATACTTACGAAGAAGCATCAATGGCTTGCGCTGAGCTTATCGCATCACAGATAAGACTTAAGCCTGACTGCAAGATCGGTCTTGCTACAGGATCAACACCTGTCGGCACATATAAGGACCTTGTTGATATGTATAAAGCAGGCAGTCTTGATTTCTCCAAAGTTACTTCTGCGAATCTTGATGAATACAGGGGATTGGGCGGAGATCACGATCAGTCCTACAGATATTTCATGAACACCAATCTTTTCGATCACGTAAACATCGATAAGAATAAGACATATGTACCTAACGGACTTGAGGCTGATGCTGAGAAAGCATGCAAAGATTACGATGCTATCCTTGAGTCTCTCGGTCACCTTGATATCCAGCTTCTCGGTATCGGCGGTGACGGACACATCGGATTTAATGAGCCTGCTGATGCTTTCTGCGTAAACACACAGTGCATCGACCTTGAGAACCAGACGATCCAGGACAATGCAAGACTGTTCTTCAACGGTGATCTTGATGCAGTTCCCACACAGGCATACACAATGGGTATCGGCTATATCATGAAGTCTGAGACAGTCATCCTTATGGCAACAGGTGCAGGTAAGAAGGATATTGTAGAAAAGGCTTTCTGTGGCCCTGTTACACCGCATGTTCCTGCTTCTATCCTTCAGCTTCACCCGAATGTTGTTGTAATCGGCGACGAGGCTGCTATCTCTGATGCAGTTGTAGCTGCAGCAAAGTAAGTCTGTAACAAATAAGTATTTGCGGGTTTGTCTCATGGTAAAAAGTGAGACAAACCCTTTTTTGAATAGTGTTTATGGTGGGCAGATGTCAATTGAGAAACCTGAAATTTCAATAATCGTTCCTGTTTATAACGGGGAACTGTATCTGTCCAAATGTTTGGATAGTGTAATTAACCAATCCTTCAAGGACTGGGAACTGATAATAGCTGATGATGGTTCTGATGATCAGACACCTGTCATTGCAGACAGGTATTCTGAATCGGATGCGAGAATACAGGTGATGCATCTGAACAGATCCGGAGTGTCAGTTGCCAGAAACACTTCGATTGAGACAGCTAAAGGTAACTATATTGCTTTTGTTGATTCAGATGATCTTCTTGAACCTGATTTTCTAAGTCAGATGATCGGACAAGCCAGGTCCGGAAATGCCGATATCGTTCAATGTTCGTTCAGCTATATAGATGAAAAGGATGTCAGGACTGAAGGTGATGCCGGAACAGATGCATCATTTGAAGGGCATGATGAGATTCTGAATGCATATTCAAATGGCCCGTTAGGTGATATCAGGGTAAGTGTTTGGGCTAAACTGTTCAGTCGTGAATTGTTTTCAGGTGTTCGTTTCAGGAATGATATAAAGATTTACGAAGATGCTTTTTATGTGTATGAGTGTTGTAAGAAAGCCCGGAAAGTGAGCTGTTTTAAGACACCGCTTTATCTTTACAGACAACACGGATTCTCTGTTATGCATACCCGGTTATCTGAATGTTATTCTGATTATTTCTCTGTGTTTGATATGCAGAGAAAAGAGTTAAAGGGCAGTAATGATATATACCGGAAGATAACAAAACGCGAGATCGAAACGGCTCTTTGGCTTATAAGGATCCTGAGATGCGAAGGAAAAAACAGGGAATGCTGGCTGCTCAGAAAGAAATTGACAGGGCTAGGCGTTAAGGACCTGTATTCCGGTACTCCGTTTAAGGTAAAATTGAAACTGACCGGTGTGATAGTATTGCCGCATCTGTATTTTGCGGTGCTTAAGGTAAGAAAGAAATAAGAGAATGAGGAAGTATAACAGGGCAGCCTATTTAAATTTAGCCGTTAAGGCTTTGCTTTTTGTGACCTTCGTTGCTTTATCATTCTGTGTTTTCTACTGTTTTCTGAATCTTGGTATTCTGATATCCGCTGCAGTTGCTGCGTTATTTGGATCAGCTGTTGTTTTTCTGTTCTCGTATCTTCTTAGATACACTGCTTTTTACTTTAAGTATTATTTTTTGATTTCCGGATTATTATTCAGGAACAGTCAGGGAAATGTCTATTGTCCCTGTTGTGGTAAACGTTTCGAAAAGTTTCAGGATGACCGTTACTATGATGATAAGCGTTTCAATCCATCAACCTTTTCGAACTCAAGACAGGATGTTATCTGTGATTGCTGCCGTTCCGCACCGAGACAAAGGATCATTGCCGAATGGGCAGAACAAAACACAGAGTTGCTGAATAGATCCGAAATCCTGTATTTTGCTCCGGAGCTGTCAATGATGCTTTGGTTTAAAAGACACGGTATAAAAGTAAAGACTGCGGATCTGTTTGACAGAAGAACGGATCTTAAGCTGGATCTGACGGCTTTGGATCTCCCGGATGAGTCGGTGGATATTGTCTTTTGTAATCATGTCCTTGAACATGTAACAGATCATTCGCGTGCATTATCAGAGCTTCACAGGATAATACGGAAGGGGGGAAGGCTGATTATCAGTTTCCCCATAGATGAATCGCTTGACGAAATGATAGAGGATAAGGAATGTTCAGTTGAAGACAGGATCAGGCTTTTCGGTCAATGTGATCATCTCCGTCTTTTTGGCAAAGACAGTAAAATGATGCTCGAAAATGCTGGCTTTGAAGCGGATACGATTGATATAAGGAAAATGCCGGAAGATATTGTTCCTGTAACAGGACCTTCGGACTATGATACAAACAAGATCTTCTGCTGTATCAGAAAGTAAGGCATGATATAATTTTTCTGTTTGGGGAATTAACGGAAAAATGTTGAAGGAATAAGGTATGGGACTGATCGATAAAGCCGGAAAGAAAGCATTACTGAGACTGCCAAAATTGAAATTGATCAGTCTGTCCAGGGAAATAATGCCTGATATCAGTGTCGAAGCAGAAGGTCTCACATTTTTCTTTAAAAACACGGATCATTCAATTTTGGATGATATGGTTGTAAGCGGAAGAGTCTGGTCCGGCGATGATATGGATTACATTCTCGGTTATTTCGGCAGTATTTCATCAAGACCCGGCACCATTATAGATATAGGCGCTAATGTAGGCACATCTGTTATATATTTCAGGAATAGACTTGGCAGTGACACAGTTTTTTATGCTGTGGAGCCCGTGACAGATAACTTTAATCTGCTTAATGCTAACTGTGCTGTAAACGGCTTTTCCGATATACACACATACAGGCTTGGATTATCAGACCATAACGGGAAAACGGAAATGGAAATCAACCCGTCAAATATGGCCACATGCAGGATTTCCGGTTCTGATAAGGAACATATTGTGTTTCCTGAAGATGAAACAGCATATGTCGGAGATAATGTGCCGGTTATGACTCTGGATGCCTTTTTTTCTCAGAATAAGATATCAGGTGAACTTCCCGTGCTGTTTTGGATAGATGTTGAAGGGCATGAGCCTGAAGTGTTTAGCGGCGGGAAAAAGACTTTTCTTGAGAATGATTCAGTTGTTTATTGTGAGTATAATCCGAAGCTGTACAAGTTTAACGGCAAATACGATATGTTCTTAAGAGACATTAAGGATTGCTTCGGAAGATTTATTTGTTTTGAGCAGTCTGAAAAGGATAAATATGCTTTCAGAGATATCAGCGAAATTGATAAAGTTGCAGATGAGAATGGAATGAATCAGTGTAATCTGCTTCTGATCAAATAAGGACTGAGTTTATTTATGGGTGACGGCGCGAAAAAGAAAATCCTGTCAAATTCAGTCTGGATGATCATCCAGCATCTGTATTCGATGCTCACATCACTTGTTGTTGTTGCTCTTATTGCGAGATATCTCGGACCATCTGACTATGGATTGATAAACTATTGCGCATCGGTTATCAGCCTGTTTACGACGCTTGCGGGACTTGGCCTGGATAATCTGATCGTATCCGAAATCATCAGAAGACCCGAGAAAGAGGGCGGTTACTTGGGTACGGCTCTTATTATGAGACTTGGCGCTTCATTTATCCTGTATCCGGTTTTCCTTGCTTTGATTTATGTCATGCATCCGGGAGACAAAGTTTTATTGACTGTTGCTGCATTTCAGGCACTTGGAATGGTCTTTCAGACCTATGAAGTCCTTGTGTACTGGTTCCGTATAAAACTCCGGATGAAGTATGTTTCAATCGCGTTGATATGTGCGATAAGCGTTCAGACTGGTTTAAGGTTAATACTGCTGTATCTTAAAGTCACAGTAGAGTGGTTTGCGTTGGCATTAAGTGTCCAGGCATTTGTTGCAGCGGTTATTATCGCAGCTTTCTTCGTTAAGAAGTCGGAAGTCAGATTGAAGGTAAGCTTTACAGATGCAAAAGATCTATTGAGAATCAGTTACAACTGTATTATTTCAAGCATGTCCATAATCATATACATGCAGGCGGACAAGATTATTTTGGAGAAGATTACGGATTCCGCTCAGGTCGGCATTTATTCTGCTGCCGTATTGCTTGCAACATGTTGGCAGTTTATCCCTATGGCATTGATTGATTCCTCCAGACCGGTAGTTCTTGAGAAAAGAAAAGTATCAAGAGAGGATTATCTGGACAGGTTTAAGCTTGTTGTGGCCGGGGCTAATCTTGTATCCTTCGTTTTCGCTCTTTGCATGTCTTTAATAGGCTGGTTGTTTATTCTTTTTATATACGGAAGTGAATATATTACTGCTGTGATCCCGCTTATAATTCTTTCCTGGGCATCGTTTTTTGCTATGTCAGGGTATGCCAGGTCAATTTGGATTACCGGAGAAGGGTTTTATAAGTTTGATAAGATTTTTACTGTAACAGCTGCATTGATCGATATAACCCTTGATATCGTACTTATATGGAAGTTCGGGATCATAGGGGCCGCGGTAGCGACGCTTATCACTTATGTCTATGAAGTGCTTATAGTTCCGCTGTTTTTCAAGGATACGCGCATTTTCACAAAGCTTTATTTCCAGTCTTTTAAGCAGATCCCGAAGTTTTCCGGGGAGTCTGTCAGGGCAATAAGGCGAATGTTGAGACGTGAATGATAAGACTGTTTAATCAAACCTATTTTACAGTTGCATCGGTTTTTCGTATTGATTATAATACTTTGATATATTTTACGCATTATGTGCGTTTTATTGTATTGAGGAGGTTCATCGTGGCTAAAGGTAAAGTGACTTTTAACGAGAATCTGTGCAAGGGCTGCGGACTCTGCGTCGCAGCATGCCCCAAGAAAATCCTCGAACTTGACAAGACAAGGCTGAACAGCAAGGGTTATCACCCTGCTACAAGCGTGAATCCGGATGAGTGCATCGGATGTGCTTTCTGCGCAACCCAGTGCCCGGATGTAGTAATCACGGTTGAGCGTTTCTGATCGGGAGGGAGATTATGGCACAGAAAAGAGTATTAATGAAAGGCAATGAAGTAATTGCCGAAGCAGCTATAAGAGCCGGCTGCCGTAACTATTTTGGTTACCCGATCACACCCCAGACCGAAGTCATGCACTACATGGCTAAGAAGATGGTACAGGTTGGCGGTAACTTCGTTCAGGCTGAGTCTGAAGTCGCAGCAATCAACATGGTTTACGGTGCTGCTGCAGCAGGATTCAGAGTAATGACATCTTCATCCTCTCCGGGAATCTCCCTCAAGCAGGAAGGTATCTCATATATTGCAGGTGCTGAGCTTCCTGCAGTTGTAGTTAATATCGTTAGAGCAGGCCCGGGTCTGGGCGGTATTCAGCCTGCACAGGGTGACTACTTCCAGGCAACTAAGGGCGGTGGACACGGTGACTACAGAAATATCGTTATTGCTCCTGCTTCTGTTCAGGAGCTTTATGAGCTCGTAGTTGAGGCATTCAATCTCGCTGATAAGTACAGAATGACCTGCATGATCATCGGTGACGGTACATTGGGTCAGATGATGGAGCCTGTTGCTTTCCGCGACGAAGAGCCGGTTGAGACTATTGAGAAGCCTTGGGCTGCATGCGGAAGAAAGGGTGATTCTTTCCACCACACAGTAACATCCATCTACATCGATCCGGATGTTCTTGAGAAGAAGAACCTTGAGCTTCAGGAGAAGTACAAGATCGTTGAAGCTAACGAAGTTCGTTATGAAGCTATCAACATGGAAGATGCAGAGATCGTTATCACAGCATTCTCCACATGTTCCAGAATTTCACGTAACGTTATCCGTCAGGCTGCTGAGCTTGGTATCAAGGTCGGTATGATCAGACCTATCACACTCTGGCCTTTCCCTTACAAGGCAATCGCAGAGGCTGCTGATATGCCCAGCGTAAAGGCTTTTCTCGACGTTGAGCTTAATGCAGGCCAGATGATCGAAGATGTTGCGATCCACGAGGGAAAGATCACAGAAGGAGGTAATTTCTGATGGCTGTAGTTTTCGAACCCACAAAAGGCCTTACAGATAAGCCTTTCCATTATTGTCCCGGCTGCTGCCACGGCATCATCCACAGACTTGTAGCTGAGACTCTCGTAGCTAATGATGCACTTGAGACAGCAGTAGGCGTTGCATCAGTAGGATGCACATACAATTCTTATGAGTACATTGCATGCGACATGGTTCAGGCGGCTCACGGAAGAGCACCTGCTGTTGCTACAGGTATCAAGAGAAACCTCAAGGACAGCTTCGTCTTCACATATCAGGGAGACGGCGACCTCGCATCCATCGGTACAGCTGAGATCGTTCACGCTGCTGCAAGAAGTGAGAATATCACTGTAATCTTCGTAAACAACGCGGTTTACGGCATGACATCTGGTCAGATGGCTCCTACAACACTCGTAGGACAGGTTACAACAACATCACCCTGGGGCCGTGATCCTTCATATCAGGGTTATCCTATCAACGTTTCCGAGTTCTTATCCAATCTCGCAGGCGCTGCTTATATCGAGCGTGTTTGTGTTACGGATTTCAAGAACATCCAGAACGCTAAGAGAGCTATCCAGAAGGCTTACAATGTTCAGAAGAACAAGCTTGGTTTCTCTCTCGTAGAAGTTCTCTCAACATGCCCTACAAACTGGGGTAAGGAGCCTCTTGCTGCTATGGACTGGCTCAAGGAGAATATGGAAAAGCAGTATCCTCTCGGATGCTACAAGGGTGCTGACATCACTTTCGATGCTGAAGGCAATTATGTTTCAGGCGCTATTCCTGCAACTGCAAACAACTGCGTTAATGTTGGGGAGGTAAAGAAATGATTGATTTCTCTGTAATTTTTGCCGGATTCGGCGGTCAGGGAATCCTCTCCGCAGGCAAGATGGCAGCAGAAGCTGCTCTTTATGAAGGTAAGGAAGTTTCATGGTTCCCGTCATACGGACCTGAGATGCGAGGCGGTACGGCTAACTGCTCCGTAGTTTTCTCTGATGAGCCTATCGGTTCACCTGTTGTTAACGATGCAGACGTTGTTATCTGCCTTAACCAGCCTTCAATGGAGAAGTTCGAGAAGCAGTTAAAGCCAGGTGCTCTCATGATCCTCGACTCTTCACTCATCAAGACAAGACCTACAAGAACTGACATCAAGGTTATCGCAATGGAAGCTTCTGACATTGCTTCCGAGCTCGGTAAGATGATGTTCGCTCCTATTACAATGCTCGGCTGTATGGCAACAGCTACAGGGTGTTTCACAAGAGATTCCTTCGAGAAGTCACTCTATGAGATCCTTCCCGAGAGAAAGCACAATCTCATTCCGATCAACATGGAAGCATTTGACAGAGGCGCTGCTTTCGCTAAGTAATAGCAGGTTATAAGTTCTTAAAGTGTATGATGTTCCTGTCCGGAGTTATCCGGGCAGGAATTTTATTTTTATATGATCTCAAGTACTCGGAATTCCCGACCAAACCATATGATGCCGATATTGTTTATCCGAAGGTGAACAGCTCTGCCTTGCCGTTTTCGATAATGATGTAAGAGGGTACCGTGTTTTCCTTGGGGATCGAAGGTGATCCGGGATTCATATAGCGGGTCTTCCTGCCGTCTTCATATTCCCAGATGATGTCTCCTGCGACGTGTGTGTGGCCTGTGAGAAGGATTGCATCCTCGGGCATTACCATAGGCAGGTTCATGGGATTGTAGATGTGTCCGTGAGTAATGAAGAATACCGTTCCTTCATCTACAAGATAGATATAGTCTGAAAGGATAGGAAACTTTAAGACCATCTGATCGACGTCGGTATCGCAGTTGCCTCTTACGGCAAGGATCTTATCTGCTATGTTGTTAAATAGCTCTATTACCTTTTTGGGTTCATAGTGGGATGGTAGATCGTTCCTGGGTCCGTGATACAGGATATCTCCAAGAAGAATAAGCTTGTCTGCTTTGCTATCTTCAAATGCGTTTATAACGCGCTCAGCCCAGTATGAGTCACCGTGAATATCTGATGCTACAAAGTATTTCATAAGTAATTGCCTCTTTTTATTTTTGCTTTGAATAGGATAACACGCTGTCATAATTTAACGGTAGTGAAAAATCATTAAAGTTAATTTACATAACGTTAACCAATGAAAATGGCATATGAATATAATTAAGATGAATATGCAAATCTGAATGCATTGGGAATTTTATGAAGAAGATAGCAGTATTTACATCACACGTTTACGAGCAGATGTCCGGCATGATGCAGAAGGGCCTTATTGATGCTGCCCTGGAGCATGGAGTAAAGCTGATTTTCTTTGCAAGTTTCGGTGATTCATACAGCAATAAAAACTACAAAGAGTTCTCAAAGTACGATGAAGGTGACAAGGTATCTTTTGATATCCCTGATCTTAATGACTTTGACGGTGTTGTTAAGATAACATCATATTTCAGCGATATTCTGAAAGAGCATTTGAAGATAATCCTTTCCAAATACGATATTCCGGTAATCAGCATCGGCGGAAATGATGAAGAGCATTTAAACATACGTTGCGATGACAAGAATACATTTGCCAGGGTCGTAGAACACGTGATCACGCACCACGGATGCAGAGATATCTTCCATCTGGCAGGGGATAACAAACCTGAGCACAGCTTCTCGATTGACAGGTTTGAAGCTTATAAGAGCGTACTCGAAAATCACGGCATTCCTTTTGATGAAGAAAAGGTTTACTACGGCAGTCTTTGGTATGACTGCGGCGAACCCGCCCTGGATTATATCCTGGACACTTATAGCAAGCGTGACAAAATGTTCCCTGATGCTGTTGTCTGTGCAAATGATTATTCGGCTATCGGTCTTATTAATGCCTGTAAGAGCAGAGGTATCAGGATTCCTGAAGATATGATCATCACAGGGTTCGATGCGGTTGCAGAATCAACGTGCGGTTTCCCTACGCTTACTACAGCCAGACAGTCTTTCTACGATATGGGATATCAGGCTATCGTTACTATGCTTAGAATGATTGAAGGCGAGAAGTTCGATGATGATATCATGATCGAAGGGGATATCTTATGTAATCAGTCATGCGGATGTCAGGAAAAGAATGTAGATTCTATTGAAGACTTCCGGAGGAGTTATCTTAAGAAGATCGAGAATGCCACTGCTATCGCACAGTCGACAACTAATCTGATGATCTCGGTGTCAGATGCCAATACTCTTGAAGAATGCTTCAAGGCAATAAGTGATAATGCAAAAACTGCTACCGGTTTCAGGGACATGCTTCTTTGTCTCGCTCCGGGCTGGGATAAGAAGCGTATTGTAGAGGATGATTTTTCCGAATCCGATGAAGATATGACTGTTGTGGCAGGGTTCAGGGACAGCGGTAAGACCGATGTTCCGGTACAGCATTTCAGGAAGAAGGATATCCTTCCCAAAGACATGCTCGAAGATCCGAAGCCTTACTATATCTTTGCGCTGCACCATCTCCAATATTACATGGGTTATCTGATCGCAGATCCTGATATCGACAACCGCGAGCAGAAGGCTATCCAGTCCTGGTTCGTAGATCTTGGCGTTATCCTTGAGACAAGGCGTATTCAGATAGATCTTGAGCAGTCGGTAACGAGACTCGGATATCTCTATAACAGGGATATGCTGACAGAGCTTTATAACCGCCGCGGTCTTGAAGAATTCTTCAAAGAATTTTTTGAGGAGTGCATAAAGAATTCCACGGGTCTCGCGGTAATCGTTTTTGACATGGATGATCTCAAAACGATCAATGACAGATTCGGACACTATGAAGGTGACTACGGCCTTAAGACGATTGCTTATGCGATGCTCGAGGCTTCAAACGGTGATGAAGTATGTGCCCGTTCAGGCGGTGATGAATTCGTTGTTCTTGCGAAAAACTATACGGCCGATAAAGCGGAAAGCTTTGTGATGAAGGTCAGGGGAGTCATCGGAAGAAAAGTCATGCTCGATGACAAGGAATACCAAGTATGCGTAAGTACCGGCTCTTATATTGAGTTCCCCGGTATTGATCCGGGTGAAGATCTGCATAGGGTTTTCGAGAAGTGCCTTAAAGAAGCTGATTCGGCAATGTATGCCGAGAAGAGAGAGCATAAGGTAGGCCGTGACAGGATCAGTTAAACCCGCTATAATGTACGGGTTTATGTAATTTTCACAAAATCGAAGTCAAAAAAATGAGTTTTTTTGTATTTTTGGTTGGTAAATTCTCCGATTTAGTTTATAATATCTGTTATTAAGGGCGTAAGCTCTTGGATTTTGACGTGCATTTATTTTGCATGGTCAACACAAAGAGACAGGGAGGCAGAGCAACATCAATGGATGCCGCTTATTTATTTAACAAGGGCGAGAACTATATGAGCTATAAGTTTCTCGGCGCTCATCCTTATGAGGATGAGAATGGGAAGGGCTTTATATTCCGCGTCTGGGCTCCCCATGCAAGAATGGTCAGCGTTATGGGTGATTTCAACGATTGGGATCCCAACGACTGCCAGATGTTCATGCTTGGCAAGACAGGTATCTGGGAACAGAAAGTTCCGGATGCGCAGCAGTGGGACAGATATAAGTACAGGGTAATCGGTGCCGACAACAGGATCTACGAGAAGGGCGATCCTTTTGCAAGACATTTCGAGACAAGACCAAACAATGCATCGATAATTTACGATCCTGATGATTACATCTGGAATGACGATGAATTTGTAAAGAACCGTACGGATGCATTGGCACCCAAGCCGATCAATATCTATGAGATCCATCTGGGTTCATGGAGAAGACATCCCGACGGCAATTTCTTTACATATAGAGAGCTTGCTATCGATCTTGCTGATTACTGCAAGAAGATGCACTACACACATATTGAGCTCATGCCTATATTAGAGCATCCGCTCGATGATTCATGGGGTTATCAGGTAACAGGTTACTATGCCGTTACTTCAAGATTCGGAACACCTGCAGACTTCAAGTTCATGGTTGATGTCCTTCACCAGAATGGCATCTCCGTCATACTTGACTGGGTTCCGGCGCACTTTCCGAAGAATATGGAAGGTCTTGTAAGATTTGACGGTACACCCTGTTACGAGTATTCGGATCCCAGGATCGGTGAACACAGGGAGTGGGGTACTTACGTATTCGATTATTCCAAGAACGAAGTGATTTCTTTCCTTATCTCCAATGCTGTATTCTGGATCGACGAGTTCCATCTCGACGGTATCCGTGTAGACGCTGTATCTTCAATGCTTTACCGGGATTACGGAAGACAGCAGTACATTCCGAATAAGTTCGGAGGCAATGAGAATCTTGAAGCGATCGATTTCTTCAAGAAGCTCAATTCCACTATCCGCAAGAATTATCCTCATGCAATGCTCATCGCAGAAGAGTCCACGGCATGGCCGAAGGTATCTCATCCTGTTGAGTCTGGCGGCTTGGGCTTCACACATAAGTGGAACATGGGCTGGATGCATGACACTCTGGATTATTTTTCAACTGATTCATATGCAAGAGCATGGCATCACGATGAGTTCTGTTTCTCGATGATGTATGCGTTCTCAGAAAATTACATCCTCAGCCTTTCACACGATGAAGTCGTTCACGGTAAGCATTCACTTATCGATAAGATGCCGGGTGATATCTGGAGAAAGTTCGCATCTCTCCGTACGATGATGCTGTATCAGATCAGCCATCCGGGCGGAAAGCTCAACTTCATGGGCGCTGAGTTCGGCCAGTTCATCGAGTGGCGCTTCTATGAGCAGCTTGAATGGTTCCTTTTGGATTATGAGTCACATCGCCTGCTCCAGAACTTCAACAGCGAGCTCAACAAGTTCTATATCGAGAATCCCCAGATGTGGGAAGATGACCACACCTGGGCAGGCTTTGAATGGATCGCTGCCGATGATACAAAGAACAACGTATTCGTTTATAAGAGATCATGTCCTGATCCCAAGAGAAACGATATTTATGTTGCGCTCAACATGGTGCCTCAGCCGCTTGAAGGATATGAGATGCCTGTTTACGAATTAGGCACATATAAGATCGTTTTCAATACAGATGACATGTGCCACGGCGGTTCCGGATATCCTACTGCTACAGATGCGGAAGGATGTTTCGAAGCTATTGACGAGCCTTTGAACGGCAAGCCTTACAAGGTGAAGATCAATCTTCCGCCGCTTGCAGGTATCTACTTCATGAAGGTTAAAGATCCTGTCAGGAAGAAGGTAAAGAAGGCTGCTCCAAAGAAGATATCTAAATCTTCTTCCGGTAAGCCTGCAGCTAAGAAGACGGCTGTAAAGCCCGCTGCCAAAGCAACTGCAAAAGCAGAGGTAAAGGCAGCTTCCAAGAAGCCCTCTAAGAAGCCTGCAGTAAAGAAAGCTGCACCTTCCAAGAAGGCTGAAATAAAAGAAAAGAAGACTAAATAAGCTCATATACGGAGGTAGTTCATTATGTCAAGAACTGAAGTCGTTGCGATGATACTCGCAGGAGGACAGGGAAGCAGACTCGGTGTACTGACCAAGACTGTCGCAAAACCGGCTGTTCCATTCGGAAGCCGTTACAGGATCATCGATTTTCCGCTCTCTAACTGTGTTAACTCAGGAATAGAGATCGTCGGTGTTCTCACTCAGTATCAGCCTTTGGCTCTCAACACTTACGTTGGTAACGGTCACCCCTGGGACCTCGACAGAAATAATGCGGGTGCTTATATCCTTCCGCCTTATCAGAGTAATGCGGGTTCTGACTGGTATAAGGGTACCGCTAATGCTATCTACCAGAATATGAGTTTTATTGATGACAACGATCCTGAATATGTTGTTATCCTTTCCGGTGACCATATCTACAAGATGGACTATGCAGCAATGCTCAAGGCTCATATCGAGAAGGGTGCAGATGCAACTATCGCAGTATATGAAGTACCGTGGGAAGAGGCTCCGAGATTCGGTATTCTTAACACTAAGGAAGACGATGTTATCGAAGAGTTCGAGGAAAAGCCCGCTAATCCGAAGAGCAATCTTGCTTCAATGGGTGTTTACATATTCACATGGAGCGTTTTAAGACAGGCTTTGATCGAAGATGAAGCCAACCCTGATTCCAATAACGATTTCGGTAAGAATATCGTTCCGAATCTCCTTGATCAGGGCAAGAAGCTTTGCGCTTACAGATTCTCCGGTTACTGGAAGGATGTAGGAACTATCTCTTCTCTCTGGGAGACCAACATGGATATCCTTGATAAGCCTGAAGAGATCAATCTCGTTGACAGATCCTGGAAGATCTTCTCAAGGAACCCTGTTAAGCCTTCTCACTTTATCGGTACAGGCGCAAAGGTAAAGAATTCCGCACTTACAGACGGTTGCCGTATCTTCGGTGATGTTGAGCATTCGGTACTTTCCGAATCGGTTATTGTCGAGAAAGGTGCAATCGTTAAGGACTGCGTTCTTATGCCCGGTGTCGTCGTAAAGGAAGGTGCTCACATCGAGCGCTGCCTTATTGATGTCGGAACGATCATCGGTAAGGATGTTCAGGCAGGCAACTTCGTTGAAGGCGAGGGACCTTATACCAACCATAAGATCTGTTCTGAAGGAATCTGTGTTTTCGAGCGCGGACTCAAGATCAGGGATGGTGCGGTAATACCTGCAAACAGCATGGTTGATTCGGATCTCGAAGTTCCTGAGGACTGCGATATCATCGAGTCGAAATTCAGAGCATGAGGTAAAGGAGATTAAGATATATGTTTAATAATGCAATGGGGCTTATCTTAGCCGACAACAAAAAGATATCTCTTGGAGAGCTCTCCAATCCTCGTGCGCTTTCCGCTATGCCTTTCGGCGGAAGATACAGGATCATTGACTTCATGCTCTCCAACATGGTTAACTCCGGCGTGAAGAATGTCGGACTTCTCACATACAACAAGTACAAGTCACTTATGGACCATCTCGGAACAGGTGGTGCATGGTCTTTGGACAGAAAGAATGACGGTCTTCATATCCTGCCGCCTTACGTAAACTCCGAAGCTACAAACATCAATTCCGATGAGGAGCTTACGGGCGTTATCGATTTCTTAAGACAGTCCAGAACTCCTTATGTTATCGTTGCAGGTGCTAACGTTATCTTCAACACGACATTTGATGCGTTTATCAAGTCTCATGAGGAATCAGGTGCTGATATCTCCGTTATGTATAACCGTGACGGCACAAAGTACGGCAATCCTTCCTATATCCTTGATATCGATGATGACGGCTTTGTAAGGGATATGCTCTACAATCCCGCCAAGGCTACTTCACAGAGATGCTCACTCGGTATTCTCTGCCTCAGAAGAGATCTCCTGATCGATATCCTTGCACGCCAGATGGCACATGGCCAGAGCCATTTCGGTATCCATTCCATCGTCAAGATGTTCGATGAATTCAAGGTTCACGGATTCGAGTATGCAGGTGTTGTCCTCAGGATCAACAATGTTCAGAGCTACTTCAATTCATCGATGTCTCTTCTTACTGATTCTGTCAGAAATGACCTTTTCTGGAGCGGTAAGCCTATATATACAAAGGTTAAGGACGAGGCTCCGACACTTTACTTTGACAATGCCGAGATGAGCGATTCGATCGTATCAGACGGTTGCAGGATCTACGGCAAGGTTGAAAGTTCAGTTATTTTCAGAAGTGTTACGATTGCAAAGAATACAACGATCAAGAATTGCGTTATCATGCAGGATGTTCACATTTCCGAGAACTGCCATCTTGAGAATGTAATCCTTGATAAGAATGCATTTGTAAGACCGGGTGTAAGACTTGTCGGACATCCCGACTATCCTATTGTTATAGGAAAAGGAGCAGGTATCTGATTATGGAAAAGAATATCAAAGTATTGTTCGCATCATCCGAGTGCAGTCCGTTCGTTAAAGTCGGCGGCCTTGCAGATGTTGTAGGAAGTCTGCCGGTAGAACTTAACAAGCAGGGAGTAGATGCCAGAGTCATCATTCCGCTCTACAGGAAGATCAAAGTGAAGTACAGTGATAAGCTTCACTTCCTTGGCTGGAAGATGGTACATATGGGATGGCGTTCGCTTTATGCCGGACTTTTCTCGCTTGAAGTAAACGGCGTCGTATTCTATTTCATCGATAACGAATACTATTTCAACTTTGATCAGATCTATGTTGATTATGTTTTCGATATCGAGCGTTATTGCTTCTATCAGAGAGCAGTACTTGATTTCATGGGTGACTTTATGGACTTTGAGCCTAATGTCCTCCACTGCAATGACTGGCAGACCGGTATGATGCCGATGCTCCTTGACTGCCACTTCAAGAAGAACGGTTACCACACCAATGTACAGACGGTTTACACTATCCACAACCTGAAGTATCAGGGTGTTCATTCGATCGATGTCGTAAGAGAAATGCTCGATCTTCCCGATGATTATCTCAGAGAGGATTTCTGCATTAAGGATAAAGCCATCAACTTCATGAAGGCCGGTATCGTTTTCTCGAATTCCGTTACGACCGTATCTCCTACATATGCTTATGAGATCATGACCGATTATTACGGTGAAGGTCTCAACTATACTTTGCAGAAGTATGCGTACAAAGTATCGGGCATTATCAACGGCATGAACGAGCTGGAATACGATCCGTCAAAGGACGATAAGATCCCGATGAAGTATTCAATCAAGAATTACAAGGAAGGTAAGGCTGTCTGCAAGAAGTCACTACAGGAACAGCTTAACCTTGAAGTTAATCCCGGTGCGCCTCTTTGCGCAATGATCTCAAGACTTGTAGACCAGAAGGGATTGGATCTCCTTCTCTATGTACTGGAAGAGATGCTCTATGACGGAATGCAGGTAGTAATACTCGGTACGGGCGATCCGTACTATGAGAGAGCACTTGTTGATATCGCAAACCGTAACCCCGGCAAGATGTGCGCGTGCATCGATTTCGACAGTGGACTTGCACATACTATCTATGCTGCATCCGATATCTTCCTTATGCCGAGTATCTTTGAGCCCTGCGGTCTTTCACAGCTCTGCTCCATGGCATACGGTTCGGTTCCGGTAGTTAGAGAGACAGGCGGACTTAAGGACACTGTAACTCCTTATAACGAATATACAGGCGAGGGCAACGGATTCTCATTTGCCAATATCAATGCTCACGAATTCCTGTTCGTTACAAAGTATGCGGCAGACATCTACCGTCATCACAAGGATGTATGGGACAAGATCATTGAAGCAGGTATGAAGGGTGATTACTCTTGGAAGAAGAGCGCCGGTGAGTATGCAGGTCTCTATTCACTGATCACGGGAATTCCGAGAATCGAGGAAAAACCTGAAGCACCTGCCAAGGAAGCTAAGAAGGAACCCGCCGAGAAGAAGGCTGCTTCAGCAGAGAAGAAGCCAGCCGAAAAGAAGGCACCCGCAAAGAAATCTCCTGCCAAAAAGGCGGCAGCAAAAAAAACTGCTTCAAAGAAGCCGGCAAAACCTGCAGAAGCAAAGGCTGAAGATAAGAAGCCTGAAGAGAAGGAGAAGAAAGACTGATGCCTTCTTCGAAGACTCAGAAGGATTCAAACAGTTCAAACAAGGCGCGGTGCATGCATGCATCGCGCCTTCCTGAGTACAGACTGCCGTTTGGCGCAAGGCCAGAAGCCTCCGATGTCGAGATCTTTTTCGACTGCTTTAGAGAAGCTTCCAATGTAACGTTCTGCTACACATACGGACTTTATACTTTTTCATATCATGAGGAGCCGATGCATTCGCTGTCCGGTTCCTGCAGATATTATGTTGACCTTATGCTTCCGTCAGAAGCTTCACTGTTGTTTTACTGGTTCAGGTTTAATGTTCCGGGAGACCTGGAAGATCTTCCTGACGGATTCAAAAAGTTTGCCGATAACGACAGCGGAGAGATGGCACCGCAGATAACGCTGTATTATGGCGCGGGAATGGATACACCGGACGGTGAAGGCACTTTATATACCGAGCCTCCGAGAGTCGGCGCCAATGAGGATAAGTATCCTTATGCATTCCAGATAACCGTATATAACAAAGAATTTAAGACACCTGATTTCCTTAAAGGTGCGATGATGTACCAGATCTTTCCGGACAGGTTCTCCAGAGACTCTTCATTTGATTTTGAGAAGATGGCGGGCACTGATGACCGGAAGGAGCGCATCTATCACAAGGACTGGAATGAGGATGTCGATACAAAGGGTAAACCCGAAACAGGATATCTCGCATGTGATTTCTATGGCGGAAGCCTTAAGGGAATCGAGGAGAAACTTGACTATCTTAAAGAACTCGGGATCAATGTCCTTTATCTTAACCCGATCTTTGAAGCAAGGTCATCACACAGATATGACACGGCTGATTATCTTAATGTTGATCCCATACTTGGCGGAACAAGTGCTTTCATGAGCCTTCAGAATGCCTGCAGGGAAAAGGGCATTAAGATTATCCTTGACGGCGTATTCAGCCACACGGGGGCCGATTCAAGATATTTCAACAAGTTTGACAGATACGACGGCGTAGGCGCCTACAAGGCGTTTAATGAAGGCTGTGAGAGCCGTTACCGCACATGGTATAACTTTTTCAGGAATCAGGACGGTTCTGTCGGGTACGATTCATGGTGGGGATTTCCGGATCTTCCGAATATCAATGAAGACGATCTTGCATACCGCCGGTTCATCTTCGGTAAAGACGGAGTAGTTGATACATGGACGTCAAGGGGAGCATCCGGCTTCAGACTTGATGTATCAGATGAGCTTCCCGACAGCTTCATAAGACAGATGAGGAAGACTATCAAGGAGAAGACGGAAGGTGATGGAGCCGTTATAGGCGAAGTATGGGAAGATGCTTCCAATAAGTGCAGCTACGGCTCATACCGTGACTTCATGCTCGGTAACACACACGATTCCGTTATGGGATATACATTCAGGCATATCCTTCTGGATTTCCTATGCGGATATATAGATGCCGATATTGCTGACACGAGATTTGAAGGTTTCCGTGAGCGTTATCCGCAGGAGGCTTATTATGCGATGATGAACCTTGTGTCATCACACGACGTTCCCCGCATAATGACAATGCTCTCCAGACCTGAAGATACAGATGACAGGGATATCCAGCGTGGCTTTAAAGTTGATGCCAAGTACTATGATGTGGTCTCATCCCTTGCCAGGATGGCTTTTGCCTTCCAGACATGCTACATAGGTGCATCCTGTGTTTATTATGGCGATGAGATCCTGATGGAAGGATATAAGGATCCTTTTAACAGACGCACTTACCCTTGGAACAGACTTGATAAGAAACAGCAGGATTCGCTCGCTTATTTCAGGCGTATAGCAAGGATAAGGACTGAGAACGGTTGTCTCAGGACAGGTTACTATAAGACCCTGATGGCTGAAGGCGGTACATTTGCATTTGTCAGATATCTTAAAGAAGGCCGAGATGCCTTCGGCAAAGAGACTTCCGGCAGCAGGGCAGTGGTCTTTGTGATGAACAGATCAGATATGCCTGTATATGTCGACGTCAGCGAGAACTACGGTGATTTTGCCTGCGCAGCTTCAAAAGATGACGGTGTTATCCATCCGCTGTCAGAGCAGTTTATCCTGGGCGGTATTCTCGGCGGCACCAGAAAAGTCGGCATCAAGCCTTTCGGAACAGCCTTTCTGCTGTTCTAAAATATCCATATTTTTTTATATTAATTCTCTGAAAGATTGATATAATTTATTTGCCGGCTGAAAGTCGGCATTTCTAATTTTTTGAAAGGCAGATACTGTAAGTGGCTAATTCCGGTAATCGCGGCACATTGAAGTTCATTTCGGCAATGATCCTGATTGCAGGTCTTTCCATAGGTATAGCTGCCTGCTCCGGTGATGAACCCGGTGATTCTTCTGAGACCCCCACGACTACTATCAGTACTGAGATCGAGCAGTCCGCTGCCACGACCATGATGCTTGAGACGGTATCAACTGATCCTACCGAGACTCCTACTCCGACAGAGACTCCCACGCCTGCACCGACACTTATGCCTGAAGACCGTGTGGTAACGGTATCTTTTACAGGTGACTGCACTCTGACACAGGATTACAGGTCATCCAATAAGCTTTTCGATTCGACTGTAGACGGTGATATGGAGTACTGCTTCCAGAATTGCGCTGAGCTTTTCAAAAGTGACGACTTGACTCTTGTTAACCTTGAGAACCCCGTTACTGAGAGAACTGGACACAAGAATAACCAGTACATCTTCCGCATGGACCCCGAAAATCTTGAGATGCTTACATTAGCAGGTATTGAGGCAGTAAACATTGCCAATAACCATACCATGGATTTCTGGGAAGACGGACTTCAGGATACAAGAGATTACCTTGATGAATACGGCATTATCTGGAGTGATGACCATTTCGGAGCTACATTTACGACAGACAAGGGTATCGTTATCGGTATGGTAGGTCTGGGAAATGACACCAATGCCTCCGATGTTTCCGGCATCATTGCAAAGCTCAGGGAGCAGGGAGCAGTGATCATCATCGCTTCATGCCATTTCGGAGCTGAGGGAACATACGAACCTACTGACAGACAGAAGAAGATAGCACACGCACTTATCGATGATTACGGCGTTGATATCGTGGTCGGAACACACCCGCACCGCCTCCAGCCTATCGAAAAGTATAACGGCCACTACATCTTCTATTCGCTCTCGAACTTTTGTTTTGGTGGAAATTACTCATTAACAGACCCTGATTCTGTAATAATTCAATGCGATTTTATTATGGACTCGGCAGGCTCTGAATGCGTAGACTATAGACTGAGGGTTTTTCCTTATTCTCAGACTTCAACGAGACCCGGAAATGACTTCTGTCCCATGCCTTACGAATGGGAGTCTGAAGACTACTTCAGGGTTATGGAGCGTCTGGAATGGGCGCAGGGCGACGAGTGACGCCCATTAATATTTTATAAGGCAGGTAACGGTTATGTCAGATGCTAAAGTTCTTGTGGTAATGGGTTCCGATTCAGATTTTCCCGTAATGGAAGGCTGCTTTAAGATGCTTAACAAGTTCGGCGTCGGCTTCAAGGCAACAGTTGCTTCTGCCCACAGAACTCCCAATAAGGCTATGTCTCTTGCAAGAGGCGCTGAAGCAGAAGGATTCAAGGTAATTATCGCGGCAGCCGGTCTTGCAGCACATTTAGGCGGTGTTCTCGCAGCAAATACTGCACTTCCTGTCATCGGAGTTCCTTGCAAGGGCGGTGCTCTTGCGGGTGTGGATGCTCTTTATGCGACTGTTCAGATGCCTACAGGTATCCCGGTTGCAACGGTAGCTATAGACGGCGGATCCAACGCAGCGATCCTTGCCTGCCAGATGCTCGCTATCGCTGATCCTGAACTTATGCAGAAGATCAAGGATTACAAAGCCGGTCTCGCTTCCTCGGTTGAGGAGAGAGATGCAAGACTTCAGCAGAAGATCGCTGAGATGAATTAAGGTTTTAGGGGTTGTCCCTTAACATAGAACAATTTATACAAAGGATGGAAACAAGCACATGAGCGGAGTTTTCGGATGTTATGACATCAAAGGCAGTAAGCAGGATGTAACGAGGGATACTTACTACGGTATTTTCTCATTGCAGCACAGAGGTCAGGAATCTGCAGGTATCGCAGTTAATGACGACGGTACTTTCCTCGTACATAAGGCTCCCGGTCTTGTAACCGATGTTTTTGATGAAGTAACACTATCAGCTCTTACAGGTACATGTGCCATCGGACATGCAAGAGGCGGTTCTCCCAGAGAAAGCGGCACAGACGCTATCCAGCCTATTTCCATCAAGTCCAGAGTAGGAAGCATCGCGCTCACATCTGATTCAGTGATCATGAATGCGAATAAGATCAGAGACGAACTCAAAGATCAGGGTGCCATCTTCCAGACAAATACAGATTCAGAGATCATTCTCTCACTTTTCTCACGCAACAGGATTAGAACAGAAGACTGCGAGCATGCCATCCTTGAGACAATGAAGGAGATCCACGGTGTTTATGCAATGATCTTCATGACTGAAGACAAGCTCATCGGCGTTAGAGATCCCTATGGCTTAAGGCCTTTGATCCTCGGTAAGCTCGGTGACAAGTATTATATTTCTTCAGAGTCATGCGCACTTGATGCTATCGGCTGTGAGACCATAAGAGATTTCGAGCCCGGCGAGATCATCACGATCTCCAAGGACGGTATGAGCTCGATCAAGTACGATGCATCTGCCGAAAAGAAGGACGGAAAGGTCTGTGTTTTCGAGTATGTATACGTTGCAAGACCTGACTCCGTGATTGACAAGATGTCCATCTTCGATTCGAGATACAGAGTTGGTATGGCTCTTGCAAAGGAGAGCCCTGCAGATGTCGATCTCGTAATCGGCGCACCTGACTCAGGTAACGCAGCTGCAGAAGGTTATGCAGCAGGACTCGGAGTCCAGTACGGCGCAGGTCTCCTCAAGAACAGATATGTAGGCAGAACGTTCATAAAGAGCACACAGCAGCAGAGAGAACTCGCAGTACGCATGAAGTTCGCCGCATTAAGAACTGCCATCAAGGACAAGAGGATCGCAATCGTTGACGACTCTCTCGTAAGAGGTACTACAACAAAACACATCATCTCATTCTTAAGAGAGAACGGTGCCAAGGAAGTTCACGTAAGACTTGCTTCTCCGCCGGTTAAGTTCGGATGCTGCTACGGTGTAAACGCTTCTTCTGAGACAGAGCTCCCCGCAAGCACAAAGACAGTTGAAGAGATCAGAGACATGATCGGTGCTGATTCACTTGCTTATATCAGCCTTGATTCTCTCAGAGCATCACTCAACACGATCGACTGCGGTGTTTGCTCCGCATGCTTCGACGGCAACTTCATCGCAGGCAAGCCTGAGGACGATGAAGAGTCAGTTCACAAAGTAAAATACAACTGATAGGGGACATATTAATGAAGATCGCAGTTTTTGTATCTGGTGGCGGAACCAACCTTCAGGCCATCATCGATAACACAAAAGACGGTATCTTAAAGGATATTGAGATCGCTCTTGTCCTGTCATCTTCAAAAGAAGCATATGCTCTCGAAAGAGCTGCTGATAACGGCATTAAGTCTGTTGTTGTCTCCAGAAAAGATTTCGCTTCCATCGAAGAATGGGACGAGAAAGTCGTCTCGGAGGTGGAGAAGTCCGGTGCTGAACTTATTGTGCTTGCCGGTTATCTTTCCTTACTCGGACCTAAGATCGTATCAAAATATTCGAACCGTATTATTAATATCCATCCGGCACTTATCCCTTCATTCTGCGGTGCAGGCATGTACGGAATAAGACCTCATAAGGCCGCTCTTGCAAAAGGCGTGAAAGTGTCCGGTGCGACAGTTCATTTTGTAAATGAGAATTACGACGAGGGCCCGATCCTTCTTCAAAAGGCGATCGATGTTCTGCCTGATGATACTCCTGAGACTCTTCAGCAGAGGATCATGAGAGAATGTGAATGGAAGATACTTCCCCAGGCGATAAGACTTATTGCCGACGGCAAGGTAATAATCGAGAACAACATCTGTTACGTAAGATAAACCAGTATTAATTTTTGGAGGTGCATATATGATCACACAGAACCTTGGTAAGATCCTTAAGGAGAATGCTTATCCCGGAAGAGGAATCGTAATCGGTAAGTCCGATGACGGAAAGTATGCTGTCACAGCTTACTTCATCATGGGAAGAAGCGTTAACTCAAGAAACCGTGTATTTACGGCAACAGAAGACGGTATCAAGACAGAGGCTTTTGATCCCTCACTTCTTACTGATCCGCACCTCATCATTTATTCACCTGTAAGAGTTCTTGGCAACAAGACTATCGTTACAAACGGTGACCAGACAGATACTATCTATGAGCTCATGGACAAGCAGATGACATTCGAGCAGTCCTTGAGAGGCAGAGAGTTTGAAGACGATGCTCCGAACTACACCCCCAGAATCTCAGGCATCATGCACGTAGAGAACGGCGGATACAACTTCGCTATGTCTATCTTAAAGAGCGATGACGGCGATCCTGCTTCATGCGAGCGCCACACATTCACATACACAAATCCCAAGGCAGGAATCGGCAGATTCATCCATACATACATGGGTGACGGCAGCCCGCTTCCTTCATTCGAAGGCGAGCCTGAGAAGGTTGAACTCAAGGGCGACATCGATGCTTTCACAAATGAAGTATGGACAAGCCTCAACGAGGATAACAAGGTTTCTCTCTTTGTACGCTACATCGATATAGCTACAGGCGAAGCTGAGACCAGGATCGTAAATAAGAACGTTTAATAATTTTCGAGAATAAAGGAGAATCAAAATGTCTAACGAGATGCAACTCAAGTACGGATGCAATCCTAACCAGAAGCCTTCAAGGATCTTCATGAAAGACGGTTCTGAACTTCCCATCGAAGTGCTTAACGGCAAGCCGGGTTATATCAACCTTTTGGACGCTTTCAACGGCTGGCAGCTTGTTAAGGAGTTAAAGGAAGCAACAGGACTTCCCGCAGCTACATCTTTCAAGCACGTTTCACCTGCAGGTGCAGCAGTAGGAAAGCCCCTTTCAGAGACAGAGGCTAAGATCTATTTCGTAGACGATCTCGGCGAACTTTCTCCTATCGCTTGCGCATATGCAAGAGCAAGAGGCGCTGACAGAATGTCTTCTTACGGCGACTTCACAGCACTTTCCGATACATGCGACGCTATCACGGCAACAATGCTCGCAAGGGAAGTATCCGACGGCATTATCGCTCCCGATTACACACCTGAAGCTCTTGAGATCCTTAAGACAAAGAGAAAGGGTACATACAACGTAATCAAGATCGACGCTTCCTATAAGCCCGCTCCGATCGAGACAAAGGATGTTTTCGGCGTAACATTCGAGCAGGGAAGAAACGAGTTTGAGATCAATCGCGCTCTTCTCGACAATGTTGTTACAGATACTAAGGACATCCCCGAAGATAAGAAGATCGACCTTTTGATCTCTCTCATTACTTTGAAGTACACACAGTCCAATTCCGTATGCTATGTAAAAGATGGTCAGGCAATCGGTATCGGTGCAGGCCAGCAGTCAAGAATCCACTGCACAAGACTTGCAGGCCAGAAGGCTGATAACTGGTGGCTCAGACAGAGTCCTCAGGTATTGGGTCTCCAGTTCGTTGATGACATCAGAAGACCTGACAGAGATAACGCTATTGACGTTTATATCTCTGACGAGTATGAGGATGTACTTGCAGAGGGTACATGGCAGAATATCTTCAAGGTTAAGCCTGAAGTATTCACAAGAGAAGAGAAGAAGGCTTGGCTTGCTAAGAACGATAATGTAGCTCTTGGTTCAGATGCATTCTTCCCCTTCGGCGATAACATTGAGCGTGCACACAAGAGCGGCGTTAAGTATATCGCTGAACCCGGCGGATCCATCCGTGATGACCATGTAATCATGACATGCAACAAGTATGGCATCGCTATGGCATTTACGGGAATGAGATTGTTCCACCATTAATATTCGTTATCAATTGGGCTGTCTCTTATTGAGGCAGCCCTTTTTCTTTTTAGGAGGTCAATATGGAAAACGAAAACAAGATCGCTGAGACAACAGAGAACACCACAGCCGTTGCAGAGCCTGCTGAAGCAACACCCGCGCCTGCTCCTACACCTGCACCTGTTCCCGTCGAAGAAGTCAGAACGGATAAGCTTTCCAAGGGTAAATACGCCGAATACAGTGACCACGATCTGCAGTATGAGATCTTAAAGTATGAGAAGAAAGCTGCAAGAAGAACAATGCTCGTTGCAACTGCTTTGTTTGCGATCGCTGCTGTTTTCGTAGTTGCTGCGATCATCATTGTACCGCCTGTATTAAGGACTCTTGATCAGGTTCAGACAACACTTGAGGAAGCAACATCACTTGTTTCAAAAGCAGAAGACACACTTACGAATGTCGATGATTCACTTAACGGAATGAATGACATGATCTCCAACGTCGACGGCGTTCTGACAGATAACACTGCAGCCATGGAAGAAGCTATCACAAAGATCAGCAACATCGATGTTGATGGATTGAACACTTCAATTCAGGATCTTAATAAAGTTGTTTCCGCAATGGGAAGACTTTTCGGAGCTTAATTAACAATGCACTACAGCGTACTGATAGTCGATGACGAGAAGGAACTCTCCGAGTACACCGCGAAATATTTCAATATGTCCGGTGTACCGGCTCAGTATGCCTTAGACAGTGCGTCTGCATTGGAATTCTTTAAGGATAATACGTGTTCTTTAATTCTGCTCGATATAAATCTGGGTGATGATTCCGGATTTGAACTCTGCCAGAAGATAAGGGAGAACATGGATATCCCGATCTTTTTTATCAGCGCGAGATCTGCCGAAGACGATATGCTCCTGGCATTAAGCATCGGCGGAGATGATTATATCTGCAAGCCTTATTCTCTGAGCGTTCTTCTTGCTAAGGTCAAGGCTGAGCTTAAAAGATATGAATCAACTCACAAAGATGACAGAACAGAGGAAGAAGACAGTATCGTAAAACTCGGAAGTGCTGTTTTCGATATGAAGAAGGCCTCTGTTATAAAAGACGGTAAAGTAATGCCTCTTAAGGCAATGGAGTATAAGATACTTGTCTATCTTATAAGAAACAGCGACCGCGTCATTCCCAAAGAAGAGATCTTCGAGAAGATCTGGGATACAACTGTCGTAGGTGATGTAACGCTCAACGTACATATAAGGCACTTGAGAGAAAAGATCGAAGACGATGCCGGTGATCCGCACTTCATAAAGACCGTGTGGGGTGTTGGATTCATGCTCGATACCAAAGGTAATCCCTAAATGAAACTGAGATTCCTTCTGATCTATATTGCATTCGTTCTGGCTGTGGGAATTGCCGGCTGCTATGTTATCGTGGGCGGCAGACTCTCTGATGATATACCGGTTCATACAATAGAGATCAATAGGCTTCTGGTAAGTCTGGAAGAAAACTGGGATGAAGTAAGTGTCAGCAAAGACAAACTCGTGGAAGGTGACGGTTCTTTCGATTATTCGGTTATCGACACCAAAGGAAATGTCATCTTATATACACGTGATGACATCGCGAAAAACATATCTTCCGCGACATCTGATTATGACATAATCAGGGATATAGAAGCAGACGGCATTGTCTCAGGATACCTGATCGTACATAATCCCAAAGCCGAACTCGAAAAGCAGACAAACATGAAGATAGCTTTGTTTGTTCTGTCGCTTATTCTGTTAACCGTAATAATCTCAGTTCTTTACTATATTTATCTGAAACGCAGAGTCTTGGATCCTTTTAAGAAACTTAAAGATTTTGCGGTCAGGGTCGCAGGCGGCAATCTCGACACGCCTCTGGAGATGGATAAGGGCAATGTATTTGGTCCCTTTACAGAGAGCTTTGACATAATGAGAGAAGAACTCAAGGCTTCCCGCGAACGTGAGGAGAAAGCCGTTAAGAGCAGAAAAGAGCTTGTTGCACAGTTATCTCACGATATTAAGACCCCTGTGTCATCCATCAAGGCAATGACTGATGTCATGAGCCTTACCGCATCTGAAGAAGATAAGGTTACCATCAATGCGATAAACGCCAAGGCTGATCAGATAGACAGTCTTATCTCAAATCTTTTCCATGCGACTTTGGAGGAATTGGAGCAGCTTGAAGTAAAACCCGAAGACATTAATTCGACCGATATTGTTCAGATGATAAAAGATGCGGATTATCTGAATAAGATCGAAAGTCTCGATATTAAGGACGCTGTCGTTTTCGCTGACAGATTAAGACTCAACCAGGTCTTAAACAATATTATCTTTAACTCTTATAAATATGCCGACACCGGAATAAATGTAACGAGCAGATTTGAAAATGCCGGATCAAAGTATCTGTTTATCGAGATAGCAGATAAGGGCCCCGGTGTTCCCGAAGAGGAACTTGAGATGATCACCCAGAAATTCAAGCGCGGCAGCAATGCAGGGAATAAGGACGGCTCAGGTCTCGGACTTTATATTTCTGATTATCTTATGAGGAAAATGGGTGGAAGCCTCACTGTAAGAAATACAGGCGATGGTTTTGCCGTAGAGATCGGAATAAAGATCTCTTAATATCCGTTTTCAAGAGAGTTTAAAAAAGAATTAAAAAACAGACAAAGGTTTAAAACATCCCGAATACTATACTTGTGCCATAAGGAGATAGTATTTTCGAAAGGGAGTTTAAACTGATGTTAAAACTTGTTAAGGCACATTTTCACAAAGACAAGGCAGTGCTCTTAGCTTTTCTTCTGATCCTGACAGTAGCATCAATGCTTCTTCATACAAGTCTCATGGTCGCACATTACGACTCAATGTACGAAGAGAAATTTGAGAAGCAGGGTGTATCGGATTCCATGTTCTTTTGTCTGGGAGATGAAGATAAGATTAATGCCGCTATAGATGATATGGACTATGTGGACAGTTCGTATCTCGTCGATATTATCATTCCTGACATGGTTACGTTATCCGTGAACGGCGGCATAGACAAAGACATCGAAGGCATGTTCTTTGTTGATGAAGAAAATGAGACTGTATACCAGGATCTTCACTATGTCGAGAAAGATGATTCCATTGAAGGACCTTCAATCTGCATGAATGTTTATACGGCATACGCAGAAGGGATCAAAGTCGGAGATAAGATCAAGGTCTCAAACAAAGATACCGGCAGTTACGAGCTTACCGTAAAAGGCATCTATGAAGATCTGTTCTGCGGCCAAATGTACTCTTATTATTCAACGATAGTAGACCATGAAACTTACGATAAGCTTTCCGAGAAATCAGAGTATATATCAAGTGCCGTAATGCCTTTTCAGATGCAGTTCCTGTGCGTTAAGTTCAAATCAGGAGAGGATATCAGCATTAAGTCAACTGCACTTCAGGATGAATTTGCAAAAGAGGGCATGTATTGCAGAGGTTACGACAAGATCCTTGCCAAAGCAGGCTATACAGGCATCTCAAATATCATTGCTGCGTTTATGGCTTCCTTCTCCGTGATAATCATGATAATCGCATTCATCATGATCATCTTCACGGTCAATACGAACATCAACCGCGATATAAGAAATATCGGAGCTCTCCGTGCCGTCGGATTCACGATCTCTCAGGTAAGGACATCTCTCATGCTCGAGTATTCGTTGATCGCGGCTGTTGCATGCCTGATCGGTATCACGGGATCATATCTGGTTTTCCCTGTATTGGAAAATCTGGCATTCAAACAGTTAACAGGTCTTGTATGGGAAGAGGGATTTCATCCTGCAATGTCCCTGCCGGTCCTCGCAGGTGTAATTTTCGTGATGCTTATTGTAACTTTTGTTGCGACCCATCTCATAAGAAATATCCATCCGGCTACTGCATTAAGATTCGGTCTTGAATCACACAGTTTCAAAAAGAACTATCTGCCTTTGGATAAGACGACAGGAAGGCTCGATATCCTCCTTGCATTGAAGAGTACTTTGCAGAATAAGGGACAGAACCTGATAATTGCCGGAGTTATCCTTGCAGTCTCATATCTGACGGCATTTTCCGCGATCCTTTTCCACAACACCAGGATCGACATAACCAATTTCCAAAGACTCCTTCAGGGTGACGCACCGGATGCATATGTAAATATCCAGTACGATACGCCTGAAGAGATGTACGACATCATTGATAAGATCCGGGCCATGGACGGCGTGACCGAAGCTTACGGATTGTCAAATACAGACGCTCACTCAGGCGACTATAACTGCTATCTTCTGTATTCGACTGACCCTCAGTATCTTTATTGCGGAGTATACGAAGGTGAGATGGCAATAGAAGCAAATGAAGCAGTAGTAGGAGGACTTCTTGCAGAGCGACAGGGCCTTGGCATAGGTGACGAGATCAGGATCAAATATATGGATAAAGAGGAATCTTTCCTTATTACCGGTCTTCAGCAGGCTGTTTACAGTATGGGTGAGAGAATCTATATATCAGAAGAAGGATTCAAGAGACTTGATGGCGAACCCAGATATACCTATGTCAGAGTAAGGATCGAAGATGCAACTGAAGAGAGGGTAGATGAGTTCCTTGACGATGCGAAAAATCTTCTCGGTGACAACTGCACAAGCACTGAGAACTACTATCATACACAGAGGAGTACGGATAATGTGCCGGTCTTTGCAGTATCACTCGTTATCCTCATCCTTATCTGCCTGAATATCTTCACGGTGCTCATAGTCATAAGGCTTTTGCTTAAGACTGTTTTCATCAAACGCGAAAAGGAGTTCGGCATCAAGAAAGCGGTAGGCTTTACGAGCAGACAGTTAAGGACACAGCTTGCTTTGTCACTGTTACCGATAAGTATCATAAGCTCAGTTTTAGGCGCAATCTGTGCCTGCCTTACGACTAACAGGCTTTTTGACCTGATATTCAGCAGCTACGGAATAAAGAATTCAGATCTTCTGATCAATCCCGCAGTCGTTCCGGTAACACTTATGCTTGTCACGATACTGGTATTTATTGTCTCATATGTCATGTCAGGCAGGATGAAAAAGATATCCGCATATCAGCTAATTTCGGAATAAAGAATGGAGAAAGAAAATGAATAAAGAAGTAATCATCAAAACAGAGAAACTTTCAAAGAGCTTTTCCGTTGGAGGAAAACAGCAGCATGTTATAAAGAACCTCGACATGGAAATATATAAGGGAGATTTTACCGTTATCATGGGATCTTCCGGTGCCGGCAAATCCACTCTCCTTTATGCCTTATCAGGCATGGACAAGCCGACTCTCGGAAGCATCTCATACAGCGGCAAAGAGATCACTTCCATGAACGACGACCAGCTCGCGGTATTCCGCCGCAAGCACTGCGGATTCGTTTTCCAGCAGGTGCATCTTGTTGACAGCATGAGCATCATGGATAACGCGATCTCAACAGGAATGCTGACAGGACAGAAGCAGAAGGACTTGAAAGATAAGGCAGAAAATCTTTTTAAGCGTGTAGGACTTGAAGAAGATCTCTGGGGCAAGTTCCCGTCCCAGCTGTCAGGAGGTGAAGCCCAGCGTGCGGCAATGGTAAGGGCGGTAATAAACGATCCTGATGTTGTTTTCGCTGATGAGCCTACGGGAGCTCTCAACTCGACAGGTGTTAAGTCTGTTCTAGACGTACTTACAGACATAAACCGTTCGGGCCAGTCGATCGTCATGGTAACTCACGACATAACATCCGCCAGAAGAGCCAACCGAATTATCTATCTCAAGGATGGTGGTATACTTGGCGAATGTGAGCTCGGCGAATACGTGACTGGTGACAAGGAGCGTCACAGAAAGATCAAGGCTTTCCTGGAGGAGATGGGATGGTAAATAAGAGGCTTATCAAGGTTTTCTGCCTGACATTATGTCCGGTCTTTGGTTTAGGCGTATCTTCATGCGGTTTTGATCCAGATGAACCGGTGACTAAAGTTCAGTATTACACGGAAGATAAACCACTGATGAATCATTTTGACGGTCTGAATGATTATAAGAGTCTTGAATATGAAGCAGTGGTTCGTACAACCAGGGTATCTATGGGTCCTCACGAGCCGGAATACCGAGGTGTTATCGTTCTTACAGATGATGCCGCAGAAGAAATATGGAATGAGTACGAATGGGAAGAGGCTGAACCTGAACCGTTTGAGTTTGAGAAGATAGACACAGATAAGCTTAATTCCGTGACCTGGTATTATTCTGAGGAGTTTGAGAAAGACACCATTAAGTACGAGCATGTTAACTATATCTATTTTGGTGATAACACCGTGATATTCAGTTTACAGACTTCATGAATAATTAAGATCGAAAACAAAAACCCTCTTCAGATTCTGAAGAGGGTTTTTGTTTTGGAGCCAAAGGCGGGAATCGAACCCGCGACCTATTCATTACGAGTGAATTGCTCTACCCCTGAGCCACTTTGGCGTGCCATAAAAATATACCTATTTGAAAGATAAGTGTCAAGTTATAAGAGGGGCAACGAAAGAGTGCTTGGAGAACGGCAATACATTAAAATACGGCAAAAGTCAGGTTATAGCCGTATTAGGAGCCGTATTTTACCGGTATATGTTTTCGAAAATACGGCAAAAGTCAGGTTATGGCCGTATTAGGAGCCGTATTTTACGGGTATATATATTCGAAAATACGGCAAAAGTCAGGCTGGAGCCGTATTGGAAACCGTATTTTGCAGTGAGTTTTCTTCGTTATCTTGCTAAGAGAGTATTATTCAAGGTTTTCACTTAAGAATGATATAATCAAACTGTCGGAGGTCGTATCGGATGAAAGCCTTTGTTCAGTGCAGGAAAATATTAAGTCTTTTGCTTTGTCTGTCTATGGCAGGCGCTCTGTTTACGGGCTGTAAAAAAGGCGATGACATGTTTCCTTCAATCGAGGATCCGAATGTTCAGGAAGATCCCTCTGAATCTACAGATGAGACATCCGATCCGTTATCCGGCGGAGATATCCGTCAGCTGAGAGTGGCGCTCCCTTATTCTGATCTGACTATTCAGTGTCTTGCCGCTATGCTTTACTGCAAGAACAACGGCCTTTGGGACAGCACGGATGACGGCCTTACGATCGATACAGCATTCCTATCATCTGTTGCCACGAATTATGTTGTTACCAATATAGGCTGCAGCAGTACAGGTGCGAATCTTGAAGTCGTAAAGAATTGGGAGAATACGAACGGTATGCCCGATCTGTACCTTGCACAGGACAGTTATTCCATGTGGAGGGCCGGATATGCCGCTGATCTTAATGAATATTTGTCCGATAATTCCTATCTGAACAGTCAGCACATCTATTCCGGTGCTTTGACTGCGGATTCGGAGAATGGTGTTTTCTATGCAGTGCCTCATTTCTGCTCAGCCATGATTGTTATGGGCAACTCCGAATACATTCCTTCTGAAGAAGGCAAGCTTCAGACCAAGAATACGACTGATGATCTCAGAGATTATCTTGAAGCGATCAATGATGAATATTCCTGTGCGGCATTTGCTTCCGCATATGAACTTATACCTTATATAGGATCAGCATTTAACGGCGATAAGCCTACTTCATATATGGTTTACGATGAGTATTTGAATGATAAGGATTCTGCAAGAGAGATAGTGGCTAATGCTTCTGACTATGTCAGGGATTTCTATTATTCTTCTCTGGCACAGGACCAGATTGACGGCGCAGATCCCGTTTATTCCAGAAAAGCTGCTTTGTGGGTCGATTCCTCGGCTAATGTAAGAGCCTGGTCCGTATACTATCCCGGAAGTCTTTATCTCCTGCATCTTCCTTGCGAAGATGCCTCTAATGCAGGTGTGCCTTATGTAAGCACCTATTCTTTATGCGTATCCAAGGATGCTGATAACAGTGAGTTCGCTTCGGAATTCGCTGCATTCATTTCCTTCGACCAGGATGCGCAGCTCCTTATCTACAGACTTGAGAACATGACCGGCCTGATGCCGCTTACCAGAAACGATGCAGTATGGGACATGATCTCTGAAGACGATCTGTTCGGTCACATGGCATCGGACTTCAGGCAGACGATGGACAATGCTGTCTTTTGTCCTGATTCGTACGACAACAAGGTTTATACAAAGACAAATGAATATACGGCAGATTTTGTGAAGCAGGATGACGATTTCGATCCGGAGAAGTGCTATGGCTGACAAAATTGATCTTCGTAAACTCCATATTCAGGACAGTTCCGAGCTTAGAAGGCGTGGACTTATGGAGGGGACGATAAAGCTCATAGAAGACGATATCAGGGCTTTGGGAACGGGAAGCCAGGGTGAGGCTCTGCTCGCTGTCAAAGAAGGTGTTATCTATGCTCTCGTTAAGCTATTCAGACCGGACAGAAAGAACTGCAGAGCCCACATTGATTTCGTATTCACAAGTGATGCCAACGCCGATACACAGAGCGGTGTAGTGGATGAAGTCCTGAGATACTGCTTTCTCAATCAGTACTATCACAAAGTGACGGTTATCTGTAATCACGGCAACGAAGGTCTTGAGAGGATCCTTACAGGCGCAGGCTTCATGCAGGAGGCTGTTTTAAGAGATGAGGTAAGGCTTAAGAACGGTTTCGAAGATGCCGGTCTTTACGCGATGCTTTCTTATGAATACCCGAAGTACAACATCTGTTTTGTTCCGTTCGAGCGCGGCGTTGCTATGATATCAGGCGGAAGTGATTATATCGATTCTGTTAAGCTTTTCCATTACGGACAGGTAATAGAAGAGCCGTTTGCGCATAATATTGCGGGATCTTTAGGCCTCCTTGACGGCAGCGGTGGTCTTGTCAGAAATGACGACGGCATCTATAACCTTGATGAAGACCAGCTTAAATATCTTCCGGATGAACTTGCCAAAGCTTATGTTGAACTCAGGGAATATTTCGACAGCATGAGAGCGGGCTTTGATATAAGCGTCAGGTTCAACACCGGTACCCCTTTCCAGAAGAAAGTATGGAATGCGCTTAATTCGATCCCTTATGGCGGTACTGCAAGTTATGAGGACATTGCGCTTATGCTGACTGACGGCAGTCTTCCCGAAGCTCGAAAAATCACAAGAGCTGTCGGTGCTGCGTGCTCTGATAATCCGGTAGCGGTGATCGTTCCGTGCCACAGGGTTATCGGTAAGGACGGCAGCATCGTAGGTTATGCGGCAGGTATCGACATCAAGGACTATCTGCTGTTACATGAGAGTTTTACGGCGGTAACTCCGCTGATATCCAAGGAGGGATAATCAATGGCAAAACACGATAAGATCGAAGTCGGGGTTTCTACTATACTTAACCCCGTTCCGGTAGTTATGGTCTCATCAGCAGGCAAGGATCCTGAATCTGAAGCAGAACGTCCGAACATCATGACGGTTGCGTGGGCAGGAACTATCAATTCAGAGCCGCCGATGCTCTCCATCAGTGTCCGCAAATCAAGGCATTCACATAAGCTCATTACCGAGACAGGTGAGTTTGTTGTAAACCTTGTATCCAAGTCACTTTGCAAGGCCTGCGATTACTGCGGCGTAAGAGGAGGGGAGAAGGAAGATAAGTTCAAGTCCTGCTCTCTTACACCTATTAAGGCAAAGGGCCTTGAGTATGCATATGCTATCAAGGAAGCTCCCGTATCGATCTCATGCAAAGTAAAGAGCGTACAGGAATTAGGTTCACATGATATGTTCATAGCTGAGATAGTCGGAATTACTGCTGATTCATATCTGCTCGATGAGAACGGCAAGCTTTGCCTCGAGAATGCGAGACTTGTGGCATATAACCACGGAGAATACTATCTCCTTGGCGAGAAGCTCGGTTTCTTCGGCTACTCCGTGGCACCTGAAAATATCATCAAGAAAAGAATGGGAAAAGATAAGAAATGAAGTTTAAAGGAATAAAGAAGGTCCACGAAGGACGATTTATTACGGCATATAACGCTGAATACGAGACAAATCTCGGCAATACCAAGATCTATGAGATGAGTTCGAGAGATCACAACATTACGAGTCTCGAAGATCTTCAGCGTGAGAAGTGTGATGCGGTGGTGCTCATTATTACCAGCCCTGACGGCAACAAGCTCCTGCTCAACAAGGAATTCAGAATGGCTGTCGGAGGATTTGCGATCAATTTCCCGGCAGGCCTTATAGATGAAGGAGAGACTCCTGAAGAAGCGGCTGCAAGAGAACTGTGGGAAGAGACCGGCCTGAAGCTCACTTCTATTGATGAAGTCCTTCCGATGAGTTTTTCCGGAGTTGGTCTTACCAATGAGAGAAGCTGCTGCGTAATCGGCAAGGCAGAAGGTGAGTTTGCTCCGAGTACATCTGATGAGGAAGAGATCGAAGCCCGCTGGTATACCAGGGAAGAGGTAAAAGAACTTCTTAAACAGACAAACTTCGCTGCAAGAACCCAGGCTTATTGCTACTGGTGGGTCAGGGAGTGACCAGTCTCCATTTTAAGTACAGGGTATAGCAAAAAGCCGATCAAGCTAATTGAATATTCTTTGTGATCTTATCAATTTCCTTGAAACTTCCGGCCGAGACCGTGATCAGAACGAGAAGTCCGTTGTCCTGGAAATAATAGATCTGAAGTGAAGAGATATCATAACCGTTTTTATCTATTTCCATCTTAAGCGCGAAACAGGATTTGCCGTCAATTTTGTACTCGTCGATGTATTCTATGCTTTTAATAGGATAATTTATGGTTTTGTTCCATTCTTCGAGAGTGTGCTTTTTCGTAGCGTCCTCTTTCATTTGTTCATCTAGTACATAATCGATTTTCATGGATGCGGTGTTACCCCACACAAACCAGGGACCTAGTATTTCTATGCCGGTATAGTCATTCATTAATTGATCTCTTTTATCGGCATCGGGCCAGTTGATAGTATAATCTCCGGTTAACTTAAAGACTACGCCGCCGGTATGGCTTACATATCTGTCACCCTCGATCGTTCCGGCAATGTCACCAACGGTGGTCTCACTGTTGACCGGGATTGTGGTTATGGGCTCATGAGTCGAACTGCAGCCTGCAATAAGCAGAATGGCAGTGGACAGAATAACAGCGATGATCTTTTTCATAAATAATCTCCCTTATTGAAAAATCAAAAAAACTTTCTAATTCCGCTTTTGAGTATAACATATAATAGATTTATCAATAAACTTGTTGTGGGGAACAGGAACAGCGATGAATAAAACAGGTACACGGAAGATAGAGACGGAACGGCTGATACTCAGAAGATTTGTCATCGAAGATGCCGATGATATGTTCAACGGCTGGTGTAATGATCCAGAGGTTTCCAAATATCTGACATGGCCTCCACACGGAAGCGTTGAAGTGACAAAGTCTCTTTTGAATGCCTGGATCCCTGAATATGAGAAGGGCGACTATTTCAACTGGGTAATGGAACTTAAAGAGACAGGAAAGATAATCGGTAATATCTCTGTCGTTCGGGTAAGGGAAGATATAGGCGAAGCACTCATCGGGTATTGTATGACCAGAGAATACTGGGGCAACGGATATATGCCTGAGGCTTTGAAAGCAGTAATAGATTATCTTTTTGATTGTGCGGATATGAACAGGGTATGTGCAACACATGACATAAACAACCCGAAGTCCGGCCGTGTAATGCAGAAGGCGGGAATGAAATACGAAGGGACTCTGCGCCAAGCAGGTCTTAATATGCAGGGGATCTGTGATTCCGTTTGTTATTCACTGATCAGGAGCGACCGCGAAAAACAGCAGGATTCACTCTGACAAGTAAAAATACTTGACACACCATTTATCCTTTGTTATTATGTGCAGGCTGAAATAGGGAGGCTTGCCTTAAAATGCGTGAAAAGTCAGTAAGAACAGACCTTTTGCTTGATTTCTACGGCAATCTTCTTACGCCCAAGATGAGGCGCACCTGTGAGAGCTACTATAATGATGATCTGACTTTGGCAGAGATCGCCGAAGCAGAGGGTATCTCAAGGCAGGGCGTTCATGACACGGTCAAGAGAGCGGAAAAGCAGCTTGAAGAGTATGAAGAAAAGTTAGGTCTGCTTCAGCTTTTCGAGATGCAGCAGGCAAAAGCAAAAACGGCTCTGGCACACTTAAAGAGCGGTGATACCGACAAGGCTGCCAAAGAGCTTGAAGAATTGATAGAGGAAATGTAATAGTGTTTGAGAGCTTGTCACAAAAGCTTCAGAATATAACTTCCAAGATGCGCGGCAAGGCACGCGTATCCGAGAGCGACATTAAGGACATGATGCGCGAGATCCGCATGGCTCTTTTGGAGGCGGATGTTAACTACAGCGTAGTCAAGGAATTTGTCGCAGATATGACCGAGCAGTGCAAGGGCGCTGCAGTTCAGGATTCCTTCACACCCGGCCAGCAGATCGTAAAGATCGTAAGAGATGCTCTGACAGAGCTCTTGGGCGGTGAAGAAGGCGAAGATAAGCTTAAAGTATCCGATACAGGATTTAACATAATCATCCTTTATGGTCTCCAGGGTGCAGGTAAGACAACAACCGCTGCCAAGCTTGCAAAACTCCTGAAAGAGAACGGCAAGAAGCCGATGGTCGTATCCGTTGACGTTCACAGACCGGCAGCTGCCCAGCAGCTCAAGGTATTAAGTGATGCAGTCGGAGTTGACTGCTATATCGATCCTGAAGAGAAGGATGCGGTTAAGATCGCTAAAGATGGTGAAGGCAAAGCAAGATACATGCTCTGCAATTACCTCATCATCGATACTGCGGGCCGTACTGTTGCAGACGAGGAGCTCATGGAAGAGCTCAGAGATATCGCTGCAGCGGTAAATCCCACAGAGAAGCTCCTTGTAGTCGATGCTATGATCGGTCAGGAAGCGGTTAACGTAGCACAGCTTTTCGAGCAGAACATCGGCATGGACGGCTTCATCATGACAAAGCTCGACGGTGACGCCAGAGGCGGTGCTGCGCTTTCGATCAGAAAACTTACTAACAAGCCTATCAAATACATCTGTACCGGCGAAAAGGTTGACGCCATCGAGAAGTTCTATCCCCAGCGTATGGCTGACAGAATCCTCGGCATGGGCGATGTCGTAAGCCTTATCGAAAAGGCCCAGCAGACAATCGATGAGGAAGAAGCAAGGAAAGCAATGGAACGCATGATGGGCAGTTCCTTCAACCTTGATGACCTTTATTCACAGTTTGAGCAGATGAAGAAGATGGGTTCTCTTAAAGACCTGGTCGGCATGATGCCCGGTGCGGCAGGCAAAGTCAACGAGGAAGATCTTGACGATAAGATCGTTGACAGACAGATGGCTATCATCACTTCAATGACAAAGAAGGAAAGAAGAGCACCTTCTATCCTTAATGCTAGCAGAAGAAAGAGAATTGCAGCAGGTGCCGGTGTTCAGGTATCTGATGTAAACAAACTTATTGCCCAGTATGAGCAGACTGCAAAACTCATGAAGCAGTTCTCGAACGGCAAGGGCGGATTCAAGATGCCTAAGGGATTTGCCAAGCAGGCAGCCAAGATGGGCCTTAAGGGCAATATGGGCGGCATGGGCGGTCTCGGTAATATGGGCATGGGCGGTATGTCAGGCATGGGTTCTGGAATGCCTCAGGGGTTGGGAAGTCTCTCATCACCCAAGGAAGATTACGATGACACACCCTTTACACCGACAGGCAGACGCGACCGCAAAAAGAAGCGCAAGGGCAGAAGATAAAGTCGATCCCGTCATATATGTGACGCAGATTATAAAAAACAAAAATATATTTTTTGGAGGAAAACAAAATGGCAGTTAAGATTCGTTTAAGAAGAATGGGTAAGAAAAAGGCACCTTTCTATCGTGTAGTTGTTGCTGATTCCAGATATCCTAGAGACGGACGTTTCATCGAGGAGATTGGTATCTATGATCCCATGAAGGAAACAGACAGCGTTAAGATCGATGCAGAAGCAGCAAAGAAGTGGATCTCCAACGGAGCTCAGCCCACAGATACAGTAAAGTCTCTTCTTAAGAAGCAGGGCATCATCTGATTTAATAATAGGAAGGAGAGCTTTATATGGACGATTTATTGGTTTATATCGCCAGGGAACTTGTCAGCAATCCCGATGAGGTAAACGTAAAGAAGACAGAGCGTGGAAACACAGTTGTTTTCGAGCTGTCCGTTGCTCCCGAAGATACAGGAAAGATTATCGGCAAGAACGGTAAGAGAGCTCAGGCTATCCGTTCGATAATGAAGGCTAAGTACCTTAAGGAAGGTAAGCGCGTTATAGTCGATATAGTAGGCTGATTCTTTTGGAAGATCTCATCATTATAGGAAAGATTACCGGCGCGCACGGAGTCCGGGGGGAACTTAAGGTTTACCCCTTAACGGACGACGCGCGCCGTTTCCTTAAGCTTAAGGATTGTTTCATATGCGGGCAGAATTTCGAGAAGCCCGAAGCTAAAGTATGCAATGTCGCGAGACTCGACCGTGGCAATGTTCTTGTCAGGTTCGAGGACATCTCTGACCGTGACAAAGCAGAGCTCATCCGCGGCAAATTCATTGCCGTTACAAGAGATAATGCCGTTAAACTCAAAAAAGGCAGCTATTTTATAACCGATCTTAAGGGCCTTTCGGTTATTGACGATGACAGGGGCGATCTCGGGAAAGTCATCGATTGTTTTGAGACAGGTCCTCAGTTCACACTTGAGATAAAGCGTGACAAAAAGAAGAATCTGATGATTCCGTTCGTAAAGGTTTACTGCTATGAAGTCAATATTGAAGGCGGATATATCAAGTGCAGATTGCCTGAAGGATTGTACGAACTTTACGATTGATCCCATATGACAGAAAATGCTATGAAGATAATCTTTTTCATGACCCCGGCATATGGACACATATTACCTGTTTTACCCATCTTAAAAGAGCTTACCGCAAAAGGTTACAGCGTCATCTGTTATACGACTCCGCAGTTCAGAGAACGTGTGGAAGGTCTTGGCGCATCTTACCGTGAATACGGACCTGAATTCCAGGATCTTAAGCTTGATGAGGTCACCAGCGATCTCTATGTGCTGATGGATACTCTGATCACTTTTAACGAGAAGCTTTACGATCTTTACATCAATGAAGTGAGGAATGAATCACCGGATCTTCTTATGTACGATTCGATGCTTTCGTTCGCGAAAAACATTGCTTTCAAATTAAAACTCAAAAGTGCATGCATGGTTGCCACTATCGGATTTAATCTTCCGGTATGTATGTTTTCAAATATATTCACAACAAGTGTTCCGCTTGTATTAAAGAACGGCAGCGGGATGAACCGCCTTATCAGGCAGGATAAGAAGTTCAGAAAAGAGCGCGGTCTTGGCAGATTCAGGCTTATAGACCTTTATATGAATACCGCGGATCTTACACTTGTAATGACTCCCGCAAAACTCCAGCCGATGGCAAAGACATTCCCTGAATCAGTTCATTTCGTTGGCACTACGATAAAAGAACAGATCGTCATGTATCACGGTGCGGAATACGAAGATTACGATTGCTATATTTCGATGGGTACGGTTTTCGCAAACAATGTAAATAAGATGCGTGAGTTTTTGGAACTTCCGGAAATGAAGGAGAAGAAGATAATCATATCGACGCCCGATGCTCCGGAATGGCTCTCTGCAATGTCTAATGTCCGTACCGAACGCTGGGTATATAATGTTGATCTTATCCCCAAGTGCAAGCTCTTCATCAATGTGGGCGGAGCCGGTTCGGTATATACCGCCATGTACTACGGCGTAAGACAGATATCGATCCCTGCCCAGGAGGAAGAGCGTTATAACGCAAGGATCCTGCATAAGCATAAGGGCGGTATCTATCTTAAGAAATACGATACAAATAAATTATTAACAGCAGTGAGAAGTATTGATAGACTTAATCCTGATAAGTGCCGGAAGATCATACGTGAATCTGACGGAACAGGAACTTCTGTTAAACTGATAGAAGAACTGATAATGGAGAGATAAATTGAGCGGTAAAGTTTTGCTTACAGGCGCCACGGGTTTTCTCGGCGGATATGTGATCAAAGAACTCCTTGAACATGAAGGGCTGTCTGTGATCGCTGTCGGCAGAAATGAGAAGCGCGGCAGTGAGCTTGAATCCATGTCGGGCCTTGTATGTTTCGCCAAAGCGGATATCACGGATAAGGAACAGCTCAGATCGATATTTGCAAGCGAAAAGCCTGATTACGTCATCCACACAGGAGCATTAAGTTCCGCGTGGGGTAAGTACGAGGATTTCTATAATGCCAACGTCCTGGCTACAAAGAATATTGCAGAGCTTTGTATTGAACATGGCATAAGGCGTATGGTGTATATTTCATCTCCAAGCGTTTATACAGCGAAAAGGGACAGGCTCAATATTAAAGAGGATGACTTTGATCCCGAAAACAAACTCAATTTCTATATAAAGACAAAGATCTTATCCGAAAACGAACTTCACAAGCTTGAAGAAAAAGGACTGGACCTTGTTATCTTAAGACCCAGAGGACTTATAGGTCCGGGTGATCCGAGTCTCATGCCTCGTCTTATGCGTGCGAACGGCAAGATAGGTATTCCGCTTATCAGAAAAGGCAGGATCACTGTCGATATCACATGCGTACAGAATGTCGCTTATGCATGCTATCTTGCGATGATAACCGCTGATGCAAAGGGCGGAACATTTAATATCACCAACGGTGAGCCATCTGAATTCGGAAAGCTCCTTGAGCTTTTCTGCAATGAAGCAGGAGAGACTGCAAAATTCCTGAATCTTCCGTTCGGACTCCTTTTCGCAGTTGCATCTGTACTTGAATTCATCTATAAGATACTGCCGACAAATAAAGAGCCGGTACTTACCAGATATACTGTCTGCACTTTGTCTTTTTCGCAGTCACTGGATATAAGCAAAGCAAAGGATATACTGGGCTATTCCCCGAAGATCTCCCTGAAGGAAGGAATCCGCGAATATGGAAAATGGTGGCAGACTAATAAGTAATATCACGCTATATGCCTGCGGTTCCTGCGTAAATAACGTTGCATCCGTATTCAAAGGCGAGAAGAAAAGAGAGATAGTCTTCCCGGTACTTGTTGCCAGGATAGAGCATGTTAAGTACGGAGTAATTCTTTTCGATACGGGATATTCGAAAAGAGTATATGAGAACGGCATCATCTCCAAGCTCTACAATCTTCTGAATCCGACTACCGTAAATGACGAAGATACAATTGCTTACAAGATGGACAGGGAAGGCGTTAAGGTAAATCACATTATCTTAAGTCATCCGCATCCCGACCATATCGGATGTCTTAGAGACTTTAAGGATTATACCCTGATCGCGACTGAGGAATGCTTTGAGTGTATGGACAGGGCAAGGCTGAGAGACCTTGTCTTCAAGAACCAGAGACCGGGATCTGATATTAAGAGAAAGGTCCTTGATCCTTTGAAGGACGGCCTTCTTCCGGAAGAATTAAGAGACTGTTTCACTGAGGTTTACGATGTTACGGGTGACGGAAGCATATATGGAATAAGGCTTGACGGCCACAGCAAAGGTCAGATCGGAATTTATATGCCGGAATACAGACTGCTTCTGGCAGCTGATGCTTCATGGGGACATTATTTTGCCGACAGAGTGGAAAAGATGAAGCTTATTCCTAGACATATCCAGAATGATTATGCATCTTACAAAGATTCGATATCCAGGATAAAAGCCTTTGAATCAGCGCATCCTGAGATAAAAGTTATCTACACCCATGAAGAATTCCCGGAGGGAATCTATGAGCAGTAAACTAAGGATCCTGAAGACCTATCTGAAATACAAGAACAGGCACTTTAAAGATCATGAAGATTTGAAGCGCTATCAGGAAAAGCAGATCAGAAAGCAGCTGAAGTTTGTCTCTACTCATTCAGAGATTTATGAAGAATATCAGGGAAAGCCTTTATCTTCCTATCCGTTGATGGACAAGAAGCAGATGATGGCAAACTTCGACAGGCTCAATACGGTCGGGACCAACCGGGAAGAAGCGATGAAGCTTGCGATCGATTCTGAAAGAAGCAGGGATTTTTCGGAGAAACTCAATCACATAACTGTCGGATTAAGTTCAGGCACAAGTGATACCAGAGGCATTTTCCTTGTATCTGACAAAGAGAAGGACATGTGGGCAGGATATATCCTTTCAAAGGTCTTATACGGTTCGATACTTGATAAATATGAAGTGGCTTTTTTCATGAGGGCAAACTCCAATCTTTATGAATCAGTAAGCTCATCCAATATCCACTTTGTTTTTTACGATATCTACAAGTCATCGGAAGAAAACATAGAAAAGCTCAAAGAGCAGAAGCCTGACATCATAGTAGGTCAGCCTTCAATACTGCTTGACTTAAGTAATTATGCCTCAGAACTTAAACCCAGGAAGATAATCTCTATAGCTGAGGTCCTTGAAGACCGGGACAGGGAAGTCATTTGCAAAGCCTTTAACTGCGATGTGATACATCAGGTCTATCAGTGCACGGAAGGATGCCTTGCGACCACCTGTGAATACGGAACGATACATCTGAATGAGGATATCGTTTATTTCGAGAAGGAGTATCTGGATGAGAAAAGATTCATTCCGGTGATCACAGACTTTACGAGAACTTCGCAGCCGATTATAAGATACCGCTTAAATGATATACTGGTCGAGCGCAGGGAACCTTGTCCGTGCGGCAGCTGCTTTACGGCGTTGGAAAGGATAGAGGGAAGGGAAGATGACGTCTTTGTTTTCGATGGCGAAGACGGAAACATGGTCGAGATATATCCCGACTTTATAAGAAGACTCGTGCTCTTTTCGGGTGACGTGCGCGATTACAGGATCGTTCAGACGGAGGACGGAAGTCTTGAAGTATATTGGAATGAAGATGATAATATGCAAAGTGCTTTTTTGAATGAACTTCAGAAAATGTCGGAGGATAGATTATTTGAGATGCCTGCGGTCAACTTTTATGCTTATTCGTTCGACCGCAAAAAGAAATTAAAGCGTGTGGAATCAAGGAGAAATAGATAATGAGAAATGTAGAGATCACAGGTTACGGTTTTTTTGTTCCCGAAGATACAGTTGTTTTCAAGGAGAAGATAAGACACAGGATCCCTGAAGACAGCAGCGAGACACAGCTCTCGATGGCAGTAAAAGCCTGTAAGGCGGCACTTGCCAAAGCTGCACTTGATATAACGGATATTGACTGCATCGTGTCTGCATCGGCAGTAGGGATCCAGCCGATCCCCTGTACAGCCGCTCTGATCCACGAGCAGATAGCTAAGGGTACGGGTATTCCTGCAATGGACATAAATACCACATGCACAAGCTTCATCTCGGCCTTTGATACTGTCAGTTATCTTATTGATGCCGGCCGTTATAACAGAGTCCTTCTTGTCGCGAGTGAAAAAGCTTCCTCCGGACTTAATCCCAACCAGAAAGAGAGCTATGAACTTTTTGGTGACGGCGCTGCTGCCGTTGTGCTGAGCAAGTGTGAAGACGGCACTTCGGGAGTAATATACGGACTCCAGAATACATGGTCTGAAGGCGCTCATGATACGGAGATCAGAGGAGGCCTTACTGGTCATCTTCCGAAGTACTACCACGAAGGCTCTGAAGAATACTTCTTCGATATGAACGGACTTAAAGTATTAAAGCTTGCAGGAAGAAAACTTCCCGGTTTCTTCAAGGAGTTTCAGGAGAAGAGCGGATATTCCATAGATGATATCGATATGGTAGTTCCCCATCAGGCAAGCAAAGCGCTTAAGATGATCATGCACAGACTGGACATCCCTGAGGATAAATACATCGATATCGTTGCCCAATACGGCAACATGGTATCTGTTGCGATCCCTCATGCATTCATGTGGGGAATCGATAACGGCAGGATCAAAAAGGGCGATAAGGTCCTTCTTATAGGCACAGCAGCAGGTCTTACCGCCAGCGCATTGCTTATCAGGTATTGATCTTTACGTCTTCAACTGATACGGAAGCTTTGTCCCTGCTCTCAAAGTGATATGTATGCTTTGCAAAACAGAAGCCCATTGAAATGCCCAGCATTATTCCGATAACGATGCCGTATTCTTTATGGAATGCATTTACGAATACGACGCTGTAAAGCATAGCGAAAACAATGCCCATACTCCAATTGAATCCCATTGATTTTGATTTGAGATCAGGAAGGACTTCGCCCTTGAAAACAGCGCTTCCGTTCTTAACTGCTGATGCGTGCTGTGCGATCAGGAAAGCAACTTGACGGTCCATCTTCATGATGAGTTCCTCATCACAGATCTCTTTTGAATAGAAGCATTCATCGCATGAGAAGACGTTATTGTTCCTGCGTACAATATAAAGTGATTTTAGGACGCCTTTCTGAACATAGCCGTAGATCATTCCCTTATTTCTAATGCACTCAGTTAGAACATCCGGGTTAAACTCCACTTCGGATTTTGCTCTGAACTTTTCGCTCTTTGCTTTGAATCTCCATATCTCGATAATGTCATAACCCTGAATATTAAGTGAGCTGCCTGTAAATTCTTCATCAAGTTTAAAAAGTTTCATTTCCGTCACCTCGTTGTTTTTATGAGCATATCCTACATTTTTTCCGGTGCGGTTTCGGGATAGTGTCGTGAATGGACATTAATCTGTCGTGAACAGAATAAAAACATATGAAACTCCAGTTTTACAGGGATTCTAATATTTTTTTGAGCTGGTAATAATCGTAAAAATGGACTATATATGCTATTATTTCAGCGGAATAAGCAACTGTTTGTTGCGGTTACGGGAGGATTAAATCAATGGGCAGAGGCGGCGGAAGCGGCAGCTCACACCACAGCTCACATCATTCGAGAAGCCATTCACATTCAGGCAGTTCCAGATCTTCGTATAGATCTTCTTCGAGATCTTCATCCGGATCTTCCTACAGATCTTCAAGATCATCTTCATCACATCACTCCGGAACCCGTTACTACAGTGGCGGCGGTTATACCGGTGGAGGCGGACGCAGCAATGATAGTTGTCTCGGCGGATGCATGAGAGTGTTCCTCGGACCACTGTTTATCATTGCAATGTGTGTCGTTATGGCTTTTAGCATATTGATAGCTAGAGGCGATGAGCCAAGGATTCCTTTTGAATTAACAATTGAACGTTCGACCGTTCAAAGAGAACGCCTGCCTGATTCCAAGTGCGATCCTATCGACGAATGGTATCAGGATGACTGGGGTGACTGGATCGATGACACAGATGAGGCTTTTTCACTTAGAGTCGGTCTGAAGAGCTTCTATGAAGCTACCGGTGTTCAGCCTTATCTGTGGATCATGGGCGAAGAGGGCAAAGACTTTATGTCTGAAGGCTCAATTGAAGAACTGGGTGATGCAAAGTACAAAGAAATGTTCGGCGATGATGAAGGACACGTTCTTGTTATCTTCAGGGAGTATCCGAATGAATCGGGCAATTATATCTGCACCGTAACTGCAGGTTATGATGCAGAGATTCAGGTTTTGGATGAACAGGCAAAAGAGATACTTCTGGACTACATCGATTATTTCTACACAGAAGATGAACTCAATGAAGGTGAATTCTTCGAAACAGCTTTCATGAGAGCCGGTGAGAGGATCATGACCAAGCAACTGTCATGGAAACAGATCGGTGTTATCATTGCGGTAGCAGTAGTTTTGATGATCGGTTTGGTTATCACAGCCGAAATAATCAAGAAGCGTAAGGTTGCCGTTGCCAAGCAGAAGACTTTACAGGCTCAGGAGCAGGCAAAGCAGGCTCAGGCTGAGAAGGATAAGACTCAGATCGATTTTAACCGTCAGCAGTATCAGGATGCTCTCGAGAAAGAGTATGTATCCGTTACATGTCCTAACTGCGGCGCGACGGCAAACAAGATACGTAAGGGAACGGTCGATTACTGCCAATACTGCGGAACTGCAATCAGCGTTGACGCGAACGGACAGGCATTTATCGGCGATATTTACCATAATAAGCAGACACCTCCACAGACATGAAGTTCTATGTAGCGACATTATTTCCCGATCAGGTAACCACTTATCTGAATACGAGCATAACGGGCAGAGGCATCGCCAAAGGTGCGATCTCATTGGAATGCATCCAGATGAGAGATTATGCGCCCAATAACTACTGCCGCGTTGACGATACGATCTACGGCGGCGGTACGGGCATGATGATACGCCCGGAACCTGTTTTCGGTGCTTATGAAAAAGCAGTGGAATTGTGCGGTGGTGTAAAGCCCCACACAGTCTATATGTCGCCCAAAGGACAGGTTTTCAATCAGGCAAAGGCTCATGAGCTTGCTTCTTATGACAATCTGCTTATCATATGCGGTCACTATGAAGGTATAGATGCGCGCGTTATTAATGAGATCTGTGATGAGGAGATATCTATCGGAGATTATGTGCTTACAGGCGGAGAGACGGCAGCAATAGTTGTCATAGATGCTGTTGCAAGGCTCGTTCCGGGAGTGCTTCCCAATGAGGAGGCATATACCAACGAATCGCATACGGACGGTGTTCTGGAAGCTCCCCAGTACACAAAGCCTCCGGTCTGGCATGACAAGGCGGTTCCTGAAGTGCTGAAGAACGGCAATGATGCCGCAATAGCCGAGTATAACCATATTGCCGCTTTGGTCGATACATGGCACAACAGACCTGATATGCTTGATAAATTGGACATATCTGAAAGTGATTGGGCAAAAATGCTTGCCTTTGAAAGAGGCATGTGCTAAAATTCACCAGTTATCAGGGTGGTCCTCTGCCATTATCCAGGCAAGAACATCTGCAGGAAAGAGAGGAAACGAACAATATGGATTTAGTAAAAGTAGTCGAGAGCGAGAATATTCGCAATCAGTATCCTGAAGTAGAAGTCGGTGACTTCGTTAAGGCTCATCTCCTTATCAAGGAAGGCACTAAAGAGCGTATTCAGGTTTTCGAAGGCTATGTCATCGCAAGAAAAGGCCAGGGCCTTTCAGAGACAATTACAATTCGCCGTGTATCTTACGGTATCGGCGTTGAGAGAATTCTCCCTGTTAACTCACCCAAGATCGATCACATCGATGTAATTCGTAAGGGTAAGATCAGAAGAGCAAAGCTCTATTATCTCCGCGATCGTCAGGGCAAGGCTGCAAAGATCACACAGAAGATCTGATAGCGGTTTTCAATTCGATTCACCAGAGGTTGTCTCATATGAGGCAACCTTTTTTTATTTGATTTGCAGAGTGGAAATAGTCTGAAGGTGCTTTTTTCGCCGGTTTATATCATCAGACCGCGAAAATTGGACTATAGGGCAAAATTCGATTTTTTTAGAAATGCCCTATATAAATCCTGAAAAAATATGGTTTTTTCCTCGGAAATTCAAATTTGCCCTATAGTTGGCTTCTTTGCTGAGGCTAAATAAGCTGCCATATATAAGTCAGCAAATCAAGCTTGTTGTGATAAAATCATCTGAGAAAAAACACGAGGAATACTATGGGCGAAAAGAAGAATGACATCAACTGGTTTCCGGGGCACATGCGGAAAGCACTCAATGAGACCGGCGAGAGAATGAAGCTCGTCGATCTTGTGTATGAGACATGCGATGCCAGGATCCCGTTCTCGAGCAGAAATCCTGAACTTGATAAGATCATAGGAAGTAAGCCGAGGATAGTCATCCTTAACAAGGCTGACCTTGCCGACCCTGCGAAAACGACCCGCTGGATAGAGAGCCTTGAGTCTGAGAACACCAAGGCATGTGCGCTTGAGAGTACGCATAAGAAGGGTTTTGACAGGCTTAACCAGATTACGATGGAACTCATGAAGGATAAGCTCGAGAAGGCTGCTGAGAAGGGTAGGATCGGAAGACCCGTAAGAGTCATGGTCGTAGGCGCGCCTAATACTGGAAAGTCCACGATCATTAATGCGCTTGCCGGCAGAAAAGCCGCTGTTACGGGCGATAAGCCGGGCGTTACAAAGGACTTTAAGTGGATAATGACCGGCGGAAGGCTTGAGCTCATGGACATGGCAGGCGTTTTGTGGCCGAGGATCGCAAATGCCAAAAGTGGGATATGTCTTACGGCTTTGGGCTCAGTAAAAGAAGAAGTTACCGATGTCGTTAAGGTTGCTTATGAGACTTTAAAGATAATGTACGATGTTTATCCCAATCTTCTTAAGGAACGCTACGGTGTTGATATGGAGATCCAGGCAGAAGAAGACGAGGGATATTTCCAGGATCCGTTCTACGATATCTTCCTTGCAATGGCAAAGAAGAGAGGCTGCATCTTAAGCGGCGGAAGGATCGATGAAGAACGCTTTGCAAGGCTCTTCTTAAATGATCTCAGAGAGGGAAGGACCGGAAGGATCACTCTGGAGATGCCTGAGGATTTTAAGTGAGGTAAAACATGCCCAAGCTTACGACTGAACAGCTTATCGCAAAATATGAGACGATGTATGAATACGAGAACGACTGCCTGTCAAAAGGTTTCAAGATGATAGGCGGCATCGATGAGGCGGGCAGGGGGCCTCTCGCAGGTCCTGTTGTAGCCGCATGCTGCATCCTTGATCCTGAGGTTAAGATACTTGGCCTTGATGACTCCAAGAAGCTTTCCGAGAAGAAAAGAGAAGAACTCTTTGGCGAGATAAAAGAGAAAGCTAAGGCGTATGCCATCTGTGCCGTAAGTCCTGAGGAGATCGATGAGATCAACATTCTCGAGGCAACGAAAAAAGCCATGAGAACATGCGTTAAGGAACTTGTCTCCAAGGGACAGTCACCGGATATCCTTCTTATCGATGCGGTCAATCTTTCAGGCACGGGCCTTGATGTCATACCGATAATCAAAGGTGACGCAAAATCAAATTCGATTGCCGCTGCATCCATATTGGCGAAGGTCACCAGGGATCACATGATGATCGAATACGATGAGCAGTATCCCGGATATGGCTTTGCAAAACATAAGGGTTACGGCACAAAAGATCACTATGCCGCTATCCGCGAAAAAGGAATGACCCCAATCCATAGAAGGTCGTTTCTGAAGGTCATACACTAAGAAATTGAGTAATATTATGGAGTGAGCGCTTCTGCACAAACGAGCGAAGCGTAGTGCGGAAGCCCCGCGCGAACGAAATAATATTATGAAAAGTCTTGACTTTGTGGCAAAGTTTAAGTATTATATCGCTCGTGAAAGAAGAACATCCGTTTCTCACCTTAAGCGGCTATTGCTTGTGAAGAGGTCAATAACTAGATAATTAACCTATTTTTTGAGGGGTTGCCATTAAGGCAGGGTAGTTATGAGAGAACGGATTTTATCCGTTCTTTTTTTATGCTAGGTTACGGAAGTCTTAACTAAGGAGGTGGCTACCATCGCAAAGACCAATGATACTCAGATGATTAACGGAGCTATCAAGTTCCCTCAGGTTCGTCTTATTGACGCAGAAGGACAGATGGTTGGCGTTGTGTCAATCGAAGAGGCTCTTAAGAGCGCTGAAGAAGCTGAATTAGATCTCGTCTGCATATCACCTAATCCTGACAACCCGGTTTGCAGAGTCATGGATTACAACAAATTCCTTTTCGAAAAGAGCAAGAGAGAGAAGGAAGCAAAGAAGAAGCAGAAAGAGACAGAACTTAAGGAAGTCGGCTTAAAGCTTACAACAGATGTTCACGATGTCGAAGTTAAGCGCAAGATGGTTGTTAAGTTCCTTTCGGCAGGAGACAGAGTAAAGGTTAACATCAGATTCAGAGGCCGCGAGATGGCTTTCCAGAACAAAGGCTTCGAAGTTATGAATAACTTCGCTGACAGCGTAACCGAGTACGGTTCAGTAGACAGACCGCCGAAGATAGAAGGCAGGAACATGGTAATGTACCTGTCACCGGCAAAGAAAAAATAATTTAGGAGGATAGAAATATGCCCAAGCAGAAGACACACACTTCTTCAAAGAAGAGATTCAAGGTAACAGGTACCGGTAAGGTTCTCCATAAGCAGGCATTCAGAAGCCACATTCTGAGCAAGAGACCTACAAAGAGAATGAGACACCTTAGACACAACCAGGTATGCTCAGATCAGAATGCAAGAATCATCAAGAAGATGATCCCTTACGCTTAATTGCTTAGAATTAGGAGGACAAGATAATGTCAAGAGTTAAAAGAGGAATCCGCACAAGAGCGCGTCATCATAAGATTTTAAAGGCAGCAAAGGGTTATTGGGGTCATAAGAGCAAGCTTTTCAAGGTTGCTAACCAGCAGGTTCTCAAGTCCGGTAACTATGCTTACAGAGACAGAAGAAATAAGAAGAGAGAGTTCAGAAGACTCTGGATCGTACGTATCAACGCTGCTTGCCGTTTGAACGACATGAGCTACTCCAGATTCATGAACGGCCTCAAGAAGGCTGGTATCGAGCTTGACCGTAAGGTTCTTTCTGATATCGCAGTTACAGATGCAGCAGGCTTCACATCACTCGTTGAGAAGGCTAAGGCAGCTCTCTGATAACTTAAATCAATCAGATAATTCAAACTGCGTGGGAGTCATTCCTGCGCAGTTTTTATTTGCAGTCTGAAAAAACAGGAAAAAAGTATGTGCGCAGCATGACTTTTAGCCGTGCTATTCCCGTTATCACTTCCCGCCATTACTTTCTGATCCCGAAATCATTAACTCCGCTTTCAATCTGTTATAATACAAGCGCGAAAAGGAGACTTCCCGCTAATGATCATCACCAGTCGTGACAACCCGAATGTAAAGCGTATTGTAAAGCTTGCGAAAAGAGATCAGGCCAAGAAAGAGGGCCTTATCTATCTTGAAGGTACCAGACTTTGTGAAGAGGCTCTTGCAAGCGGCCAGAAGCCCGCTGAGGTTATCGTTACCGAGTCCAAAGCGGACTGGGCAAAAAAGTTTACACCTGATGTTGAGCCATTGATCTTTAGTGATAATGTTTTCTCCAAGATATCCCGGACAGTAAATCCCCAGGGAGTTGCTCTTGTGATAAAAGAGCCTGAAAGCGGCGATGAGATCCCGTTTAACGGCGATGGCAAAGATATATATGTTGTTCTTGAGAACACACAGGATCCGGGTAATCTCGGAACGGTGATAAGGATGGCTGATGCATTCGGTTTTACTGCCGTGATCATTGGACCTACTACATGTGATCCTTATAACGATAAAGTCATCAGGGCCACTATGGGATCAATATGGCATATACCGGTAGTAAGAAAGACTATGGACGAGTGTTTTGCTTTCTTTGACGGCAGGGGTATCGATACTCTTGCAACACATCTGAAGGGCAACGGGCTCGGCGCAGGAGATCTTAAGCTTCCATGTGCATACTTTATCGGCAATGAGGGTGACGGCCTTACTGATGATACGACTTCAAGATGCCGTAAGTTCGTTAAGATACCGATGAGAGGAAGAGCGGAATCTCTTAATGCTGCTGTGGCTGCTTCGATAATAGGATACGAACTGTCCAAACTTGTCTGATAAAAGATAATTTATCAACGAACTTAACAATTAAACCCATTGTCCGGGCATGATTATTCGTCTAACAGTTAGCGGTAACAAAAAAGAGAAAAGTTCTATAATATCTGTTATTATAGGCGCTAGTCTAAGTGAATTTACAGGAAGACCGGTAATATGGAATCAGAACAGAACAAAGAGCTGATCAATAAGCTTGCTGACGTTGCAAAAATAAAGTCATATATCAACAAGGATCTGTACACCAAGTACAACGTAAAAAGAGGACTCCGTAACAATGACGGAACCGGTGTTCTTGTAGGCCTTACCGAAGTCGGTGAGGTTATGAGTTATATCGTTGACGATGCTGACAGAATTCCGGTTGAAGGCAAGCTTTTCTATCAGGGTTATGAGGTAAAAGATCTCGTTAACGGTTTCTTCTCTGAAGGCAGATACGGATACGAAGAGACAGCTTTTCTGCTTCTTACCGGTGAACTTCCGACATCTTCCGAGCTTGATGAATTCAATAAGCTCCTTTGCAGCGTAAGACCTCTTCCTGAAGGCTTTACTGAGGACATGATCATGAAGGCACCTTCGCCGGATATCATGAACAAACTCGCAAGATCTGTACTTGCGCTCTATTCTTATGACGATAATCCTGATTCAACAGAGATCACAAATGTCGTAAGACAGTGCACTGAGCTTATTGCAAGATTCCCTGTACTCATCTCATATGGATATATGGCAAGAAGACACTATATCGAGCACAGAGACCTTTATATCCATGCACCTGTTCTTGAGTACAATACTGCTCAGAATATTCTTCACATGATCAGACCTGACGGCAAGTTCACAGAACTTGAGGCAAGGATCCTGGACGTTATGCTCGTTCTTCACGCTGAGCACGGCGGCGGTAACAATTCAACATTCGTTACACATGCCGTATCTTCAACCGGTTCTGATACTTATGCCGTTATTGCATCAGCGGTAGGTTCCCTTAAGGGCCCTCAGCACGGTGGTGCTTCCAACAAGGCTTATGCAATGATGAAGGATCTTAGAGAGCATGTAAGCGACTGGACAGACGAAAAGGCTATAAGACAGTATCTTACGGATATCATCAACAAAAAGGCATTCGACAATTCCGGACTTATATACGGTATCGGTCATGCGGTTTATACGCTTTCTGACCCCAGAACTGTCGTTATCAAGAAGTATGCCGAACTTCTCGCTGAAGAGAAGGGGAAGATGGATCTCTATAATCTCTATCTCCTTGTCGAAAAACTTGCTCCTGAAGTATTCCATGAGGTAAAGAAGTCAGATAAGCTCGTTTGTGCAAATGTCGATTTCTTTGCAGGACTTGTATATTCGATGCTCGATATTCCGACAGAACTTTACACTCCGCTTTTCGCATGCGGAAGAATTGCGGGATGGAGTGCACACAGGATTGAAGAGCTTGTTTCGGGCGGAAGGATCATGCGTCCTGCATTTAAGTGCGTAAACAAGAGAAGACCTTATATCCCTTCGGATAAAAGGACAGATATCATCTGAGATTGAATATTGGCCGCAAAACAGGCCAACATTCATTTCGGGTGCACTTGCGCAGGTTTTAAACCTGTGGTAATATACTCGGGCAAACAAGGCCCCATGGTCAAGTGGTTAAGACGGCGCCCTCTCACGGCGCAATCAGCGGTTCGAATCCGCTTGGGGTCACCAGATTTTCAAGGAAGGACGAACATCAGAAAGATGTCCGTCTTTTTCGTTAACACAGGAACTTTATGGTTATGGATGAGAATAAATATATAAAGATAAGAGGTGCCAGAGAGCACAACCTGAAGAATATCGACATTGATATTCCAAGAAGAAAGATGGTAGTCCTGACAGGTCTTTCCGGTTCAGGCAAGTCTTCGTTAGCATTCGATACGATTTATGCCGAAGGACAGAGAAGATATGTTGAGTCATTATCTTCATATGCCAGAATGTTCTTAGGCCAGCTCGATAAGCCTGATCTCGACAGTATCGAAGGTCTTTCACCGGCAATTTCCATCGACCAGAAGTCAACAGTCAGCAATCCGAGATCTACCGTCGGTACGGTTACTGAGATCTACGATTACTTCAGGCTTTTGTACGCAAGAGTAGGTGAGCCTTTCTGCCCCAATTGCGGTAAGCCCATTAAGTCACAGGGCATCGACCAGATAATCGATAAGCTAAAGGTCTATCCCGAAGGCACAAGAGCCATTATCTATTCTCCTGTAGTAAGAGGCAAGAAGGGTGAGTTCGGCAAGCTTTTCGAAGGATTCCGGAAATCCGGTTATGCGAGAGTCAAGGTTGACGGTATCACATACGAACTCGATGAGGAGATCACTTTAAACAAGAATAACAAGCACGAGATATCCGTTGTCGTTGACAGGCTTGTCATTAAGGAAGCAAATACCACGAGATTGTATGATTCCTGTGAGACAGCTTTGAAGCTCTCTGACGGATTGCTTATGGTTGAGCTCCAGACTGCTGTAGTTGATGACAAGGGCGATAAGACATACGAGACTAGTGAAGAGTTCTTCTCGCAGAATCTGGCATGTCCTGACTGCGGTATCTCATTCGGAGAGATCAACACCAGGAGCTTTTCGTTTAACAGCCCGGAGGGTGCTTGCCCCAACTGCTCCGGTATAGGCACTCTTACTGCAGTCGATCCCGAGCTCTGCATAACCAATCCCAAGCTCTCCATCAACGAGGGTGCTGTAAGGACTGCTGGCTGGAATTTCGACGATCCCAAGAGCTGGGGAAGATGTTTTGTCGAAGCGCTATCCAAGAGATACAAGTTCTCTCTTGATACACCTTACTATAAGCTTCCCGAGAGCATTAAGAACATCATTCTCTACGGTAACGGCGGAGAGAAGATGAAGGTCGATACAAGGAATTCTCTTTATCCCAGAAGCGGAGACTACTATTCCGATTGGGAAGGTATTGTTCCGAGCGTTATGAGACGCTGGAGAGAGTCCGGAAGTGAAGAGGCTAAGGCTGCTTATGAGAGATACATGAGCATAGATGTCTGTCCTGTCTGCAACGGTGCGAGACTCAACAAGAACAGTCTCTCCGTTAAGGTAGGCGGCCTTAACATAAGTGAGCTTACCGATATGTCCGTAAAGAACATGAGACAGTTCTTTTCTGATATCAGGCTCAGCGGCAAGAATTCCGAGATAGCGGCCCCGATCCTTCGCGAAGTCAGAGCAAGACTTGAATTCTTATATGATGTCGGCTTGGATTACATGACTTTGTCCAGATCATCTGCGACGCTTTCAGGCGGTGAGGCACAGAGGATCAGGCTTGCCACACAGATCGGTGCAGGACTTCAGGGAGTTCTTTATGTACTTGACGAGCCTTCGATAGGACTTCACCAGAGAGATAACGACAAGCTTATTAAGACTTTGTTCAAGCTCAGGGATCTCGGCAATTCGATCCTCGTCGTAGAGCACGATGAAGATACAATGCGCGCAGCAGACCACATTGTCGATATCGGTCCAGGAGCCGGATCTTTCGGAGGTCAGGTTGTCGCACAGGGTACGGTGGATGACATAATCGCCGAGAAGAATTCCGTTACCGGACAGTATCTTTCAGGCAATAAGTTCATCCCTGTTCCTATGAACAGAAGAAAGGCTGATCCCAAAAAGCAGCTGAAGATAAGCGGTGCCAGCATCAATAACCTTAAGAATATCGATGTGTCGATCCCCTTAGGCCTTTTCACTGTCGTAACGGGTGTATCAGGTTCAGGTAAGTCATCGCTTATCAATTCGACTCTTGTGCCTTATCTTTCACACGAGCTTAACGGTTCCAGAAAGGCCAGGGTAAAGTGCGAGAGGATCACGGGCTATTCCAACCTTGATAAGATCATCTGCATCGATCAGAGCCCGATCGGAAGGACTCCGAGAAGCAATCCCGCAACCTATATCGGACTTTTCGATCTTATCCGCAAGCTTTATGCCGAGACACCAGATGCCAAGCAGAGAGGCTATAAGGCGGGAAGATTCTCGTTCAATACCAAGGGCGGCAGATGCGAAGCCTGTGCCGGAGACGGTGTGAACAAGATCGAGATGCATTTCCTTCCTGATATATACGTTACCTGTGATGTTTGTAAGGGTAAGAGATATAACAGGGAGACTCTTGAAGTCAGATATAACGGCAAGAACATCTCCGATGTACTCGACATGTCCGTTGACGAGGCCTGCGAGTTCTTCAAGAACCACCCTACGATCTATAAGAAGGTCAGAACCCTTCAGGATGTGGGCCTGGGTTATATCAAGCTCGGCCAGCCCTCCACGACGCTGTCCGGAGGTGAGGCGCAGAGGATCAAACTTGCCGCTGAATTGTCGAGAAGATCGACCGGAAAAACGATATATGTATTAGATGAGCCGACAACAGGACTCCACGTTGCAGACGTCCATAAATTGGTTGACATTTTAGAACGCCTAACAGAAAATAAGAACACTGTTGTCGTAATAGAGCATAATCTGGATGTCATAAAGACAGCGGATTACATCATCGATCTGGGTCCTGAGAGCGGTGACGGAGGCGGCGAAGTAGTTGTCTGCGGCACGCCCGAAGAGGTCGCAAAATGCAAAAAGTCCTACACAGGACAGTTCCTGAAGCCTGTTCTCGATAAGGCTAAGAAGAACGGTCAGTATAAGGATATTTCTGCTTTTATCGACACTGCAAGGCTCGAGGAAGAACAATACGACATTCTTACCGGTCCCAGGGTAAGACGCAGGATAAGGGAAGAGATAGAGAATAACGGAGAAGAATAATGGCTATTTGTAGTATTTGTAAGAAGAGACATGCGATCGTTTTTACGAGCCGCTATGAGAACGGTAACAGGATAGACGAGGGTTTCTGCCTTAAATGTGCCTATGAATCAGGCATATCCGGAGTTACCGATATGTTCAAGGCAACCGGAATTACAGCTGACAACATCGATGAGATGAGCGACAGACTTGAGGAACTCGTTTCACAGAACGGTTTCTCTGCTGATCCCACGGATTTCCTTAAGTCGCTTGCGGCAGGAGATGATTTCTCCGGAATGCCTTTCGAAGACGACGATGACGAGCCTTATGAGTTCGATGAGGATTCAACACCCGTGAATATTGCTGATCCTGAAGATGCCAAAGACGGTAAGTCCGAGGAAGGTGAAGAGAAGAATAATATCTTCGGTTCGCTTTTCGGAAGAAGACCGGGAAGTGAGGCAGATGAAGATTCCAAGGGCGATAAGAACAGCAGAGATCCCAAGAAGGCCAGGAAGCCGCGCTTCAAGTATCTGAATGAATTCGGTACAAACCTTACCGAGCGCGCTGCCGAAGGCAAGATCGACCGTATCATCGGCCGTGACAAGGAGATCGAGCGTTGTATCCAGATCCTTAACAGGCGTTCCAAGAACAATCCTGTTCTTATCGGTGCGCCTGGTGTAGGTAAGACGGCTGTCGCACAGGGTCTTGCCGTTAAGATCGTTGAAGGAAGCGTTCCTGAAAAACTGCTCAATATGCAGGTATGGCAGCTTGATCTTCCTGCCATGGTTGCGGGCACACAGTTCAGAGGACAGTTTGAGAGCCGTATCAAGGGTGTTATCAACGAAGCCATCAAAGCTGAGAACATCATTCTTGTAATAGATGAGCTCCATACAATTATCGGTGCCGGTGATGCCGAAGGTTCAACCAACGCAGCAAATATCCTGAAGCCGGCACTCGCAAGAGGCGAACTGCGCATCTTAGGTTCAACCACAACGGCTGAATACAAGAGGATCGAGAAGGATTCCGCCCTTGAAAGACGTTTCCAGAAGGTAATGCTGGACGAGCCTTCCGTAGAGATGTCCATTGAGATCTTAAAGGGTATCAAGGATTACTACGAAAAGCACCATAACGTCACATATTCTGATGAGGTTATCGAGTTTGCCGTCAAGGCATCCAAGAGATACATCACTGACAGATATCTTCCTGATAAGGCTATCGACCTTATCGATGAAGCAGGTTCAGCAGCTAATCTCAAGAATGTTAAGCTTGTAAAGCTTGCAAATACCAGAAAGGCGCTTGAAAAAGCTAAGCGTGAACATCAGCTCCAGTTGGATTCTATGGAGAATTCATCTCCGGAAGAACGTGAAGCAGATTATGAAAAGCTAGCCGAACTCAAGGCAAAAGCAGATAAGCTTCAGAACGAACTCGACCAACTCGAGAACGATATCGCACCTGATCCTATCCAGGTTGAAGATATTGCCCGTGTTGTCGAGATGTGGACTGGTATTCCGCTCAAGTCCATTTCAGAGACTGAGACAGAGAAACTCAACAATCTCGAAGAAAGACTTCATAAGCGTGTTATCGGTCAGGAAGAGGCCGTACATGCCGTTGCAAGTGCTGTAAGACGTACAAGAGCCGGCTTTACAAAGAAGCATAAGCCGACATCATTCATATTCGTAGGACCTACAGGTGTAGGTAAGACAGAGCTCGTTAAGGCATTGGCCGAGGTAATGTTTGATACCGAAGAGGCACTGATAAGGATCGATATGTCCGAATATATGGAACCTCATTCAGTATCCAAGCTCATCGGATCACCTCCGGGATATGTTGGATTTGATGATGCGGGCCAGCTTACTGAGCAGGTAAGAAGGAAGCCTTATTCGGTAATCCTTTTCGACGAGATCGAGAAGGCGCATCCGGATGTATTTAACCTTCTTTTGCAGATGCTGGATGACGGTGTCCTGACAGACAGCCACGGACTGCATGTTAATTTCGAGAACTGCATTATCATCATGACATCTAACGCGGGAAGCTCTGCGAAGGCTGCTACGATCGGTTTCTTCAATGAGACTCATGAAGCTCTTGAGCAGCATGTCCAGAGTGCTCTGAAGGAGACATTCCGTCCTGAGTTCCTGAACCGTGTTGACGAGACTATCATATTCAAGTCACTGAAGCCTGAGGAGATCCGTCAGATCGTTAATATCATGATCAAGGATGTATTCCAGTCTCTTGAAGACAAACATATCAAGGGAACTATGTCTAAGGCGGCAGGCGACAGACTTGCTGAGCTCGGCTACGATGAGAAGTACGGTGCAAGACCGCTCCGTAAAGCAATCAGGACCAATGTCGAAGATCCGCTCTCCGATATGTTCCTTACAGGAGCTCTTAAAGATGTTGTAAGCCTTAAGATCGATTTCAGAAGAGGCAAATTCGTATTCGACACCATCAAAAAGAGCGAATGACAGATTAGGTTTAAGTCCGTTTGATAAACAAAAGATAAGGGGTTGCATCATCTGATACAACCCCTTTTAAGTTTCGGTTTTACGGGATATTACTTGACCCAGTCGAAGAATGCGTAGTTATAACCATACATGCTTACATCTCCGCTTGTTGTTACATAGACAGTGAAGCAGTATGTATCTCCGCCTTCAACAGAAATCTCATTAGGTGTTCCTCTGTAAGACATGCCGTCACCTGTGAATGTCATGCCTTCTGATGTGATCTCTGTAATTGACTGGTCGCAGAAGAATGTGATATCGAGTCCGTATAGAGATTTAGGAAGACTTGCTGTGCAACGGCTCTTGTTCTTAAGTTCTATATCAAACTGGAAGCCGTCTGAATTAGTGCAGAAGTTTGTGATCCTTGTGCTGAAGTCATTAATGCTTGAACCTGCTGCTGTAGAGCTGTTGGATTTTGTGCTCTTAGCAGATGCAGTAGTTTCTTCAGCTGTTGTTTCTTCTGTTGTTGTTTCTTCAGTTGTAGTTGTCTCTTCGGTTGTTGTCTCTTCTGTAGTTGTAGTCGTTGTAGCTTCAGTTGTTGTCTCTGAAGTAGTAGCTTCAGTAGCAGTTGTTGTTGCTTCTGTAGTTGTCTCGACAGTTGTCTCGGTTACAGTTGTTTCTTCTTGCTCCTTTGAAGATTCAACCACCTGAGTTGAAGATACGGTGGGAATTGTCTCTATAGGTTTCTTACCGAAAAGATTCATAAGACCTGAGGTCCTGTCAAGGATCCAGAGCACGCCGATGGCAACGAAGATAATTGCAAGGAACGTGATAAGACCGGCAAGACCGGGATCCTTCTGAGCCTTAGGTACTTTCTTCTTTCTTGACTTCTTAACTGTAGTAACAGGCGAGATAGTCTTATTATTATGGTTGGCTGCACCGGAGACTGTATCTGTATTAGCAGTTGAAACACCTCGTGTTGCTACAACAGGCTGTTTGCCTTTGGGCTCGAAAGGCGAGCCGGAAGCTGCATTAGCAGAAGCAGCCGGTTTGCTTGAAGTACCGGGTCTGTGAGCTGTCTCGGCAGCTGCCGAAGCAGGTTTGGCGGGGGCAGGAGCCGGAGCAGGTGCCGGCTTTGCAGCGGCTTGTGCAGGAGCTGCAGGCTGAGACTTAACCGGAGCGGGAGCTACTTTAGGCGCTTCTTTATGAGCTGATGCTGCAGGTCTGTGAGGGGTCTCAGTCTCAGCAGGAGCTTTTACAGCCTCAACTTTCCTAGCTTCTGTTTTAACAGGCTCTGAAGGCTTGTTAGCCGATGCATTATTCTTTGCGGCTGCAATTGCTGCTGCAGCTGTTATTGAAGCCGCTGCGGATGCAGCTTCTGCAGATGTATTGGACTTAGAAGGTTCTGCAGACTTTGCTGTCTCAACCGGCTTTGCGGGTGCTGCAGGCTTAGCCGGCTCAGCAGGTTTTGCTGACTCGGCAGATCTTGCTGCCATAGCAGGAGCGACACGCTTTTCCATGTCAGCACGTTTTTCGGGGATTACATTTGCTGCAGGGTTTACAGGCTTAGCCGGTTCAGCGGGCTTTGCTGAAGCTACAAACGGAGAAGCAGCAGGCTTAGCCGGATCAGTGGGCTTAGCAGTTGCAACAAAAGGAGAAGAAGCGGGCTTATCGGGCGCTACGGGCTTTTCCTGAGATGCTGCTTTCTCTGCCTCCTGCATAGCCTGAGCTGTCTGGGTAGGAGTAGAGAATAATTCGGTTTTATTTGCAGAAGGATAAGGTCTATAGCCTGTTGACTGTGCGGCAGGTGCGGCAGGTGCAGCCTTGGCAGGAGTCTCAGAAGGCTTGAAAGCAGGTTTTTCTTCAGCTCTGGGAATATCAACTCCGTTGGGAGCAGGGATATCAGGCTTTTCTGCATTGAGGAAAGGACTTGTTTTTTTGTCATGTTCTGATGTGGCAAAATCAAGTCCGTTGCCTGATTTGAAGATCTTATCATTGGCAGCCTGCTTAGCTTCATATCTGTTAAGTTCGTCTTCAAGGTCATCGAATTTCGGAATAGCTTCTTTTGCAGGTTCAGGTGCTTTGACAGTGAAAGCGGGCTTGTCGAAAGTGCCGCCGTTCTTGGGGAAGACAGGATCTGTGGATACAGGTGCAGCTTTAGGCGCATCAGCTACAGGTGTTTCAACCTTGGGTGCTTCTGCCTTAGGCTCTTCCTTTACGGGAGCAGGTTCTTCCGGAGCTTTGAAAGGCTTGAAAGCTGAAATAGAGGAATCGAACTCGAAATCATCGAATTCATCCTTGAATCCGTCGTTATAAGAATTAGATTTGTTCTCAATATTGTTTTTGCTCTCTTTGAGCTTTTCTGCGACAGATTCGGTCTTGTCACCGGGTTTGAACTGAACTGCGAAAGAGGAATCGATAAAATCGTCTTTGCCGTCAGGTGTGTTCATCCCGTTAAAGTTATTAAACTTATCAGGATCGTTAGGCATAAGTCTAATCTCCTTTATATTAATTTATTAGTATAATTTTAACGATATTGATTTTTCAATCAATACGTTTATGTTACGATTTCTTTTCTTTTCGGGACGATTAAAGGTTGATAGTGTGCCTTGACTTTGGTCATTCATGATGTTAATAAGGCTCGTGTGGCGGAATTGGCAGACGCAACGGACTTAAAATCCGTCGGAGTAAAATCCGTACCGGTTCAAGTCCGGTCACGAGCACCATTTATTCCTTATAAGTGCGGCGATTGACATCGCGGAGTGGAGCAGTTGGTAGCTTGCCGGGCTCATAACCCGGAGGTCGTGTGGTTCGAGTCCCGCCTCCGCAACCAGTATTAAAGAGTCGGATATGATCCGGCTCTTTTTTGTTGCCCTTCAAAATACCTTATGCCTGCCTATTTTCTTTATTTCTTATTTTTATATTATTTGTGTATAATGTATGCGGTTTATAAGCACAAGCAGGAGGCTTTTTAAATGGCTAATCTTCAGAATGAACATACGGCTGAACGCAATGATGTTGCCGGCAGAATAGTTCGTATCTGTATATTGATAATCGTATCTTTTGTAGTGGCGATCGCTGCGGTATCTTTTGCCGTTCACCATATGAGACTTCAGTTCGAGGAGGAATTCAAAAAGATTTCCGACACGAAGATGCAGCAGGTTACAGATGTTGTCAGAATGAGTGTTGATGGTGATGATCTTGTATCCAATACCGTTAATGCTCCTGCAAGATACAGTGCGCTTTTGGATCTCATGCTCGCAGATACTTCTTCGGAGAATCTTTCGGCAGAAGGATATGGACTTTTCGGATATAACCAGGGTCAGTTATCACTTCTTTTGAGCAGGGGAGTCAATGATCCTTCGGAATTTGCCGTTGCAAGCAGAGATATCTCAGAATGGCTCAGTGCCACTTCGGAAGAGACAGTTATAGTCGGTAAAAATTACGAAAGTATTATCGTTCCTATTAATGACAGCACAGGTATGTGCGTCGGCGTATTTGAGTACAAGTGCACATTCGGTGAACTTTATGCTTTGGGTGACAAGCTTGAATCCAGGATCCTAACGGCAGTTGTTATTGCCGTTCTTTGCGGTGTATTCCTTTTCGCTGTACAGGAAGTTCTCATCCGTGTGATCAGAGGAAGACAGACAGGTTCTTCCGGAAAGAAGAGTCCTGAGACTCCCCAGACACGTGACAGAAGACTTATCTCTTCAACGATCGGCTACTGCTTTACGATAATCCTTGTCGTACTTCTCGTTATGGCCACACAGCTTTCAAAGACTTACATTAAGGCTTTGGAGAGCGAGCGTGCAGACATGATGGAGAAGTGTGCCGTATCTTGTGCTACAGCTCTTACGTATACGGATGTAAGAGAGAATATGTCTTATATGCTTCCGATCTATAAATACGGTAATGACAAGCCTTACACAGTTAATATCTATACGATGGCAGGAGATTCCTTTCTCAGACTTTATTCTTCAACTGCTACAGGTAACGTTCAGCAGTATTACCTCACAGGCGCGGGCAATCAGTATATTGACTGCTTCGGACTCCAGCAGGCTGCATTCACTTCACGTAATGACAGCGGTGTTTCATATGTTTGTGCTATCGCTCCGATCATCTCATCAGAGAATACGGTATCAGGTGTACTTGAGGTCATGATGCCGAGAGATGATTTTGAGAGCTCTGTTAACGGAATGAGCCTTTCATGGATATTCACTATCATTTCGATCGCTATCTCAATGGGTATCATGATCTTCGAATTGAATCTTCTTATTTCCACCATATCCAAGGGTATTTCCGGCAATGCACCGGTACTTGTTATGTATGGCGAGAATGCCAACAGATTCCTTTCATTCTTTACGGCATTCGGTTCTATCATGATGCCGGTTGCGTTTGCGGATTATTTCAAAGAACAGCTTAATTATCTGCCGATGCCTGCGGTTCAGGGAATCATATGCGTAACGCTTCTGTTGTTTATCTGGGGTTTCCTTGGCTTCTCGGGTATCAGGAACAGTCTTAAGACCAAGCTTACGAGCAGGATCGCGCTTCTTGCTGTAACATGTGCCGGATACTTCTTTGCTCTTATCGCGGGAGTAATCAATTTCCCTTATCTTACAGCGGTACTTGCGCTTCCTTTGGGTTTCTGTTTCGGAATGACATTTGACTATTTGAGAGACTACAGGATCAATGCCGGAAGACTCGGTTACAAGGATTACAATGACAGAGTTATTCATAATGTTCAAGCTTCATCATATTTCCTTGGTGTAGCAGTTGGTGCGGTCATTGCCGGAATCTGTTACGAAAGATACGGACTGTTCGTTGTTACGATCATAAGCGGTGCAGCTCTTGTACTTGCATCTATCGGTATGATCTACTTCATGCAGAACAATACACAGGTCAGGGAAGCACCTCTTTCTGTCAGCGGTTTCTTCTCTGTATTTGCTGATTCAAGGATTGCAAGATTTCTTAATTCATCATTCCTTATGCTCGGTGTGGCCCTTGCATTCATGCTTATGTTTATTCCTAACTACCTGGAGAATGTCGGCATCTCGCTTCCTACCACATCGTTCTATTTCCTCGTATGCGGTTTTACTGCATGCTTCGTTTGCGGATTTGTAAAGAACAGATTTGCACACCTCCTTACATCAAGAACGAGGGTGTTGATCCAGGCTGCGTCAACAGTTTTAGGTCTCTTTATTTTCGCGCTGATGCCTTCAGCAAAGATGCTTGTTGTTACATGTGCATTCCTCGGAATCGCACTCGGAATCCACGATTACTATTACATCTATGTTCTTTACCTTATATGTAACGGAAAGGTAAAGGCTAATCTCAGAAAGCTTGCTGAATATACAGTTTATCTTGGTGTCGGAATAATGCTCCCGATCATCATGGCTGCTTTCATGGTAAAGAATGTCAGGATTACGTTCCTTATCCTTACCGTTATCGTGGCAATCCTTGCATTTGTATATCCGCTCTCTTCATTCTCAGGTAAGATCGACGAGCGTGATATCTCTTTGAAGCCCGAGAAAAAACAGAAGCCTTCTGCTCCTTCTGCAACACGCGCCCCTCAGCTCCAGAATGCTGCACCGGTTCAGGCTGATTCTCAGCTTCCTTCAGGTTATCAGGAAGCAGCACCTGCTCCTCAGAGCAATACCGCGGTTCCTGAACAGCAGTACTATTCACAGCAGTATCAGGCCCCGGTTCAGCAGTATGCTGCACCTGCACAGCAGTATTCAGAACCGGTTCAGAGTGTTCCTAATGAACAACAGTATCAGCAGCCTGCAGAGCCGTATCAGCAATATCAGCAGCCTGCAGAACAGCAGTATCAGGATCCTGATCAGTACGCGGCATCTCAGCAGTATGCTGCACCGGCGCAGCAATATGCGGATCCGGCCGATCCTTATATGGGAAGTGCCCCGGCACCTGATAACTATCAGCCTCAGCAGGCACCTTACGATCCGCTTGCTTTCCTGAACGGCGATGAAAATGAAGGAGGTAATCAAAATGTCTGATGAACTCTGGAATCAGAAACTGACTCGCGAGAATATCCGCGAATTCTATATGTCAACGGTTGTTATGGTATATTCTTCCTGTTACGGAATCACCAAGGAAGCGACCAGATGTGAGAATGCTATCGTAAAGTCTTATCTTGATATCTATGCTAAGCGCAATAACATCCCTGCAGACAAGGTAATCTATGAATTCGGAGATATACTTCTCGCAAATTCAAAGAATATAGTTGCACAGTATCCGCTTCCGGCTGATCTCAAATTCGAGGAGAGACTTCTTGACGAATATACGCGCAATTCCATGCTCGAAAAGATCCTTTCAAAGATCGATTCAAGAAGCTTTAAGGCAATGGAATTCATCAATACGGATGTTAAAAAGGGAAGACGTCCGAAGCAGATGCGCAAGCTTAACGATCTGTTCCAGATCACTCCTCTTCTGATCCTGGAGATCATTGTTCTGGCAATTATCATTTGGGCTGTAAGTTATGTTGCCATCACACTTCCTTACAGACACTCTGAACTTATAAACGAGAAGAGTATTTTTGAGACTGCTTCGATTCAGGAACAGTATATTAATGCATTGCCGTTCTATCCGTTCAGGATACAGACTAACAAGTCAACAGAAGAAGGATTCCTTCCTGTTCCTACTGAAGGACAGCCGGCTGATCCTACTGCCGGTCAGGAGGAGCCGACAGAGACTACGGTACTCGGTCCGCAGCTTGCAGAATCGTCAACCGAACTTTCTGCTACGAGCGGCTGATAACCCGATAAAAGATAGTAATTAATATCAGATATAAAGAACCGAAATTTGTATTTTCGGTTCTTTTTCTTGTGTATGATATTAGTATCTGAAAAAAGTAAATCCAAAGTGACTCTACTAAGCGAAAGGAGAATTGTCCCCATGTTTGATTTTAAGTATTACACCCCTACGAAAGTTGTTTTCGGAAAGAACACGGAATCCAAAGTCGCAGAGCTCATCAAAGAGTTTGGTGGTAGTAAGATCCTTATCCATTACGGTGGAGGAAGTGTTGTAAGATCAGGACTTCTCAAGCGTGTAACAGACACTTTGGATGAGGCCGGGATCAGCTACGTTACATTAGGCGGTGCTGTTCCGAATCCTCACCTTGGACTTGTATATGAAGGTATTGAACTCTGCAAAAAGGAGAATGTTGATTTCCTTCTTGCAGTAGGCGGAGGAAGTGCGATCGATTCTGCCAAGGCTATCGGATACGGTGTCGCAAATGGCGGAGATGTATGGGATTTTTACGATTACAAGCGCCAAGCAGAAGGATGTCTTCCTTTGGGCGTAATCCTTACTATTGCAGCTACGGGAAGTGAGATGAGCGATTCTTCAGTTATCACGAAGGAAGAAGGACTTGTTAAGCGCGGTTACAGCAGCGATTACTCACGTGCTAAGTTTGCGATCATGAATCCTGAACTTACGATGACGCTTCCTGATTATCAGACTGCATGCGGATGCACTGACATCATGATGCATACCATGGAAAGATATTTCACCAACGGCGGCAATATGGAGCTTACGGATGCACTTGCTGAAGGACTTCTCCGCACTGTTAAGAAGAATGCAATTATTCTTAGAGATGATCCTCAGAACTACGATGCAAGGGCAGAAGTAATGTGGGCAGGAAGCCTTGCTCATAACGGCCTCACAGGCTGCGGTAACGACGGCGGAGACTGGATGACCCATAAGCTTGAGCATGAATTGGGCGGTCTCTACGATGTCGCACACGGCGCAGGCCTTGCAGCCATCTGGGGTACATGGGCAAGATATGTTTATAAGAATTGTCTTAACCGCTTCAAGAAGTTCGCGATCAATGTCATGGATGTTGAAGATTCAGGCACTGATGAAGAGATAGCTCTCCGTGGTATCGAAGCTATGGAGGACTTCTACAGAAGCATCAACATGCCTACAAATCTCCGTGAGCTCGGCGTAAATCCCACTGAAGAAGAACTGGCCCTCATGGCTCATAAGTGTGCAGTAGGTGTAGGCGGAGAGATGGGCTCTGCCAAAGTCCTTAACGAGCAGGCTATGTACGAGATCTATAAAGCAAGCATGTAATTGATCAGTTTTCTGAAAGGAGGATTCATTTATGTCAGTAAAATGGGGCGTTTTGGGTACAGCAAATATCGCTCAGGGATGCACTATCCCTGGAATGAAGGATGCATCCAACTGTGAGCTTTATGCTATTGCAGGCAGGAATGAAGCAAAGGTCAATGATTATAAAGAGCGTTTCGGATTTGAGAAGGGTTATGTCGGGTACGATAGTCTTCTGGAAGATCCTGATGTTCAGGCTGTTTATGTCCCGCTTCCCAACAGCCTTCATAAAGAGTGGGTCATAAAAGCTCTGAAGGCAGGCAAGCATGTTCTCTGCGAAAAGCCTATGGCTTTAAACGCTGATGATGCAAGAGAGATGTTTGCTGTTGCCAAAGAGAACAATGTGATCTTAATGGAAGCTTACGCTTATCTGCACGGTCAGTATATCGAATCTCTTAAGGCTGATATCAAGAGCGGTGTTATTGGCGACATCGATTTTATTGAGACAGCATTCTATACGCAAGGATATGAGGAAGATATAAGACTTTATAAGGAGCTTGGCGGCGGTGCGGTTTACGATCTTGGCTGCTATTGCACGACTATGATCCTTTCTTTGATCGATTCTGATGTTGACTATGTTAAGGCCGATGCCGAGTTTAACGACAAGGGCGCTGATGTTTTCGCATCGTGCCTTATGAAGTTCAAAAATGGCGCGAGAGCTGCTTTTGATGTCGGAATGATATTTGACCCTTCGAACAACGGACGATATGACAGGCTCTATATACACGGATCGAAAGGCATCTTAATCTCTGATGTTGAATATAACCAGTCCGGCAAAGTATCTTATACGATCAAGTCCGGTACCGCTGAGTATCATCCTTCAATCAATGTTTACAATAACTATATGCTTGAGATTGAACAGCTTGGCAGATGTATCGAAAAAGGTGAGCAGCCGCATATCACAGAAGATTTCACAGTAAAGAATGCTGAAGTACTCGATATGGTATTAAAGCAGATAGGATATTGATTATTCAGGAGAACAGTTAATATGAATGAGACTTTAAAGGTTTTGGAGACGAGAAGAAGCTGCAGGAATTTCAAGCCTGACATGGTAAAAGAAGAGGATCTTAAAGCTATCCTCAGAGCAGGTACATATGCAGCTACGGGAATGGGTAAGCAGAGTCCCATAATAATCGCAGTTACAGATAAAGAGTTAAGGGATAAGATCTCTGAGGAGAACAGAAAGATCGGCGGCTGGGATGAAGGATTCGATCCATTCTACGGTGCTCCCGTTATCCTGATCGTTCTTGCAAACAAAGATATCGTTACACATGTATACGACGGGTCACTCGTTATGGGCAATCTAATGAATGCCGCAGAAAGCCTTGGTGTTGCCAGCATCTGGATCCACAGGGCTAAAGAAGAGTTTGAATCTGACTTCGGTAAGGAACTCTTGAAAAAGCTCGGGATCGAAGGTGATTATGAAGGCATCGGACACTGTGCACTTGGTTATGCTGCTGAGCCTGCCAGGGATCCGGCTCCCCGCAAGGACAATTACGTTTACAGTATTTAATTAACTTAAATAAACAAAAGAAAAACGGTATCAAGTATAATGTTGATACCGTTTTATGTTTTGGGGGAATTACTGATGGGAAAGAGAAGTTTAAAACCATATAACGATTATTGTCCGCAAACCCTATTCCTTTATGGAACATACGATGAAGAGGGCAATCCTGATTTCGGACTGTTCTGCTGGTTCAGTTATATCTGGGACGGCGAGATGGGTGTAATGTGCTGTATTGGCGGCAACAAGACCACATTGGAAAATATCAGGCGCAATAAGATATTTTCTTCAAATATTGTTACAGAGGAACTCCTTAGCGTTGCTGATTACATGGGCTGTGTAAGCGGTAAGAATCCTGACAAGATGAAGATAGATCTTGATATAGGGAAGGGCGAAGTGCTGGACGTTCCCGTGCTTAATAATTCTCCGGTCAATTTCGAACTCGAAGTAACCGACTTTATCGAAAAGCACGACGGCACAGTCATGCTCTGCAAGATCAGGAATGTCCTTCAGGATGAGTCTTTGTCATCGGATGAGACAGCTGAGCAGAAGCTTAGACGTATAGCTCCCGTAAAGACTACATGCAAGCATTATTTCAGTTACGGTGGAAAAGATCTCGGTTCATGGGGTGAGCCGATGAAAAAACTATAATCTATTTTTTCTTATCAGGATCGAAGTTTGCCAGAGGGTTGCTCTCAATTGCACGCTGCAGAGCTTCATCGTCAACATGAGTGTAGATCTGGGTAGTGGATACGCTCTGATGTCCTAAGATCATCTGAAGATTCCTTATATCGACCTTGCCGTATTTGTACATGAGCGTAGCTGCTGTGTGTCTGAGCTTGTGCACTGAGTATACTCTTGTATCAATGCCGGATTCTTCAAGAAGGCGTTTTATCGTAATCTGGATCATGTCATCGGAGATCCTCGTTCCGCGCTTGGAAACGAATAATGCTTTTTCGGCTTCAGGCTTGATCTTTAGAGTGGCTCTTTTGTTCATCCAGTCATCCAAAGCTTCGAGACAGGCATCGTTGAGATAGATCGTACGTTCCTTGTTGCCCTTACCTATAACAGTTAGGGTGGTGCCGTGAATATCGTTTGTATTGATTCCGCGGAGTTCTGATAAACGCATTCCGCAGTTAAGGAACAGGGTAAGCATGCAGTAATCACGTTCATTGGAGTCTTTAGGTGAATCGTATGCTGTCTTCAGAAGTTCCTGGCTCTGTTCAAGTGTCAGATACTTCGGAACGCGCTTGCCGATCTTAGGGGTCTCAATATCATAAGCAGGGTTGTGATCAAGAACTCTTCTTTTGGAATGAAGATATTTGAAGAAACTCTTGAGAGAGGCAATGTGCCTTGCTCTCGCACTGTTTGACTGTTTTCTGGATCTTGAAAGCCAGATGACAAATGCCAGAAGATCGTCTGTGGTGACCTTGTTCAGAAGCTTAACATCAATATCTGATATATCGATCTCTTCAAGCGGAGTGCCTTCGGGCACCATACCTCTGTCGAGCTTTAAGAACCTGGCGAAAAGGATGAGGTCATATCTGTATTCCTTAACAGTCAGTTCCGACCGGCCGAGAGCAGCCTGCATGTAACTGCAGTAATTCTCGAGAAGCGGAAAAGTAGGTGACATGTTATTCAGACCTCATTTCAGTAAGATGATATAATTATAATACAAACATCAGTCTGCTCTTTTAAAGTCTGATAACAATTGTCCGCAAAAGTTAATTCTTGACACTTCCCAATGCAACGCCTTCTACGATGTGCTTCGAACAGAAAACATACACAAGGATCGGCGGGATAACCATCATGAGTTCGAGACCTCCCGGAGGCGCCAATACTTTGGCGGAATTGAAGATAGAAAGAGTCTTTTTGTTATCGTCGAGCAGGATGATAGAAGGGACCCAGACTTCGCTCCAGCTTGATACAAAACAGAATATAGTCTGAGTTGCTATTGCAGGCTTCATAATAGGGAGCATTATCTGATTGAAGATCCTGAATTCTCCTGCTCCGTCGATCCTGGCTGCTTCCAGTATCTCCTGTGAGAAAGTTGCTTTGAGATACATGCGCATGAAGAAAACAGTCAAAGGAGTTGCAAGAGCAGGAATGATCAGTATAAACAGTTTATTTATCAAACCGAATTTGTATGTTAACTGGATGAAGCCGAGTGAAGCAACTGTGGTAGGGATCATCATGGCGATAATGATTCCTTTTTCAAATGCTTCTCTGAGTTTCCACTTATATGCGGTAAGCGCATATGCTGTAAGAGCAGAGAAATAAATATTCAGGAAAGTGCTGGTTACAGAGACGATCAGCGAATTCTTCAAAGGGATAAATGACCAGCTGTTAAATAACCCCAAAAACTCTTTAAAAGTCATAAGGGTTTTTCTTGGAACTCTGACGATCTCGAATGTACCACCGGGACCGGGCTGGATATACGTCTCATCACCGAAGATTTCCCTCATCAAAAAGATAAACGGCATTAGAATAAGAATAGAAAGGCCGATTGAAAGAATATAGGTAACGATCTTTAAGATCAGATCCTTTTTCTTTGTTTCCGATAAAGAAGGAATATTAGTTGACATAGATTTATATATTCCTTTCTTTATTCCGCAGAAGCTCTTCTTGCTTCTTTTTGAAGTTTTTTAGCTTTGGATTCATCTTTGTCATACAACAGAAAGTAATATACGAATCCGGAAATAACAATATAAACAAACAAAAGCACAAGGCTTGCTGCAGCCGCTCTGTCGTATGCATAAGAACCCATGAATGCCTGATTCTCAAGATACATCATAAGAGTGAGATTCCTTCTTAAAGTGTCGAAAGAGCCGAAATAACTGGGAATTTCGATCATGCCGAGTCCGTCAACAACAGTGATAACGGTTATGAAGAACAGCATAGGCTTCATAGATGGAAGGGTAACACGGAAAAAAGTCTGGGTCCTTGTTGCACCATCGATCTCGGCGGCTTCAAAGCTCTCGACAGGAATCCCGGTTATTCCTGCAATGGCATAAATGAATGTTATGCCGAAATGAAGGAAAATGCTTACGATAATGATGAAGAATCTTACGGATGTGAAGAATTCCATATTCTCGGGTGTTAATCCGAATCCGTCGATCTCAGAGATTGCCAGAGTGATTCCGACAGAACTTGCGAAAAATGAGATCATGAAGACCAAAAGGCTGCCGCCCAAAGCGGTACCTGCTACAAGTTTAGGGAAGAAGAAAGCAAACTTAAATATCGCTCTTCCTTTGATCTTAGCTCTTCTGTCAGTCATAACAGCAGCGAGCCAGAATGCGATTATCCATTCAGGAATAAGCTGGGCAATCCAGAAGAATAAGGTATTTTTTAAAGCGTCCCAAAAAGATTTGGATTTGAATATCTCGGCAAAATTCTTATACCAAGGCTGCCCGATCGAAGGAAGAAATTCGGGATTAGTGTTCCCGGCATGTTTTAAATAGCAAAAAGCATAATAGATAGTGCTTCCTAAAGGCCAGAAATGAAAAATAAGAAATACAACTACGAAAGGGATTACAAAAATGTATCCCCATTTAGAATAATGCCTCTCAAGTGATCTGACTTTCCCCATAAAACCCCATATGCCGTGAAGAACACTGCAATTAAATTGTATTAATTATATTATTTTTTATATCAATCAATCAACTCTATTTGAATTGATTGGTTTATTGATTTTTGCTTTATTGCCTTATTTCTAATGTAATCAAACAGGGCATTTGGTTGATTTGTCATACTTGTTATTAAAAAAGCGTTGTGCTAATATGTGTTTCATTGAAAGACAAATGTACGCGGTACGCGGACAAATTGTTCAAAAAAAACCACGGATAAATCCGTGAAGAGACATGGAGTAATTGAAAATGGAACAGAAATTAAAAGTCGGCATCATCGGAGCAACGGGTTATGTCGGACAAAGATTTATCACACTTCTCGCAAACCACCCCTGGTTCGAGATCGCAGCTTTATGCGCATCACCGAGATCTGCCGGTAAGACTTATGAAGAGGCAGTTGAGGGAAGATGGAAGCTTGATATACCTTGTCCTGAATCTGTTAAGAAGATGGTAGTATTCGGTACAGATAATATCGAAGAATACTGCAGCAAGATCGACTTTACTTTCTGTGCTGTAGATATGAAGAAAGATGAGATCAGAGCATTGGAAGAGAAGATCGCAAAGCTCGAGTGTCCTGTTGTTTCCAACAACTCTGCAAACAGATGGACAGAAGATGTTCCTATGATCATCCCTGAGATCAACGCTGATCACGCTCAGCTCATCGAAGCACAGAGAAAGAGACTCGGAACAAAGAGAGGCTTCATAGCTGTTAAGCCTAACTGCTCAATCCAGAGCTATGTTCCTGCTCTTACACCTTTCCTTAAGAACGGTATTAAGGCTATCTCAGTCTGCACATATCAGGCTATTTCCGGTGCCGGCAAGACATTCAAAGACTGGCCTGAGATGGTTGGAAATGTAATTCCTTATATCGGCGGTGAAGAAGAGAAGTCCGAGAAAGAGCCTCTTAAGGTTTGGGGTGAATTCGCAGGTGACCATATCGAACTTGCTGAAAATCCCGTTATTTCGGCTCAGTGCTATCGTGTAGCAGTACAGGAAGGTCATACGGCTGCAGTAAGCGTATCTTTTGAGAACAAGCCTTCTATCGATGAGATGATCTCTGTTTGGAATAACTATGAGAGTGAAGCAGTTAAGCTCGGTCTTCCTTCAGCTCCCAAGCATTTCCTTCAGTACATCCCTGAGGATAACCGTCCTCAGCCTAAGCTCGATGCAGAATTCGAAGGCGGTATGGGTGTATCTGTTGCAAGACTCAGAGAAGATAATCTTTTTGACTACAAGTTCGCATGCCTCTCTCACAATACTCTGAGAGGTGCTGCCGGCGGCGGTGTACTCACAGCTGAACTCCTTGTAGCTAAGGGATATATTCAGGCCAGATAATGTATAAAATTTCCGGCACGGACAAATATTTGGCCCGTGCCGGAAAATTATCTCTTGACTTAATTATAGTGTGGATGTGGGCCTTTAGCTCAGTTGGTCAGAGCTCCCGGCTCATAACCGGTTGGTCCTGGGTTCGAGTCCCCGAAGGCCCACCATTACACAACATTTATATATATGGGAAGATTCCCGAGCGGCCAAAGGGAACAGACTGTAAATCTGTCGTCATCGACTTCGGTGGTTCGAATCCACCTCTTCCCACCATAGAGGAGTTATTGGTAACGGTAACTCCTTTGTTTTTGCCCTAAACCCCTTGTGGTTGAGCGATTTTCCCTTTTGGCCAATAAATCAATAAAACTTTATAACTCTTTAAAAATATCCATATCTGTAGGGATAAATTGGTTTAAATTTAGGTTTAAGCTTTGAGTCAACCTACTTTAGTTGAGTCGAGGACATCGAGCAGAGCAATTTCTTGTCTCTTGAAATCTTCACTGGCATCAGTATAGGTGTTCAGTGTTAATTCGACTTCTGTATGGCCCATAATGTCGGCTGTAGCCTTAATGTCTGCTCCGGCCTCTCTCATTCTTGTCGCAAACGTATGCCTCAGCATATGGCTGTGGACGTGAGGGAAGGAGGTTAGGCCGTTTACCGTGCCGTTGCTCTTGATCTCGTTGTCTATCGCAGTGGAAATCCTGGCTAAGCGGTGATTGAGCTTCTTATAATGAAATAAGCTGCCGTTATCATCAAGGAACACAAAATCCGAGTATCCATCGATCGTAACGTTGCATTTGATCCCGTTTGCCGTTTGTCGGTTTTTCTCCCTTAGCAGAGCATCCCTGACTTTGGGGTTCATGGGAATCTTACGTTCACTTGTCTTTGTCTTTGGCGGATTCAAGCTAAAAACGCTTCCTTTTTGACCGGGCTTTTCTTCAAATACGAGAGTGTGAGATATTTCTATCTGGTTTTTCTCAAAATCTACGTCTGCCCATCTCATGCCGCCAAGTTCGCCGACTCGTATCCCTGTGTATAACATTACCGTAATTAAAGGATATAAACAGTGAAATATTCCCGGTCTTTTGAGAAAGTCTTCGAATACTTCCTGTTCTGCCTGCGTTAGTGCCTTGACTTCCTTTTTGGTTCCGGCGTATTTGCGCTTTAACTCTTTCAACGCTCCTGTACAAGGATTAGTCCTTAATACACCGTCTCGGATTGCTACGTTAAGAATCATCGAGAGGACTACGTTTATGTTATTCACACTTGAAATCCCTAACCCGTGATTCTCAAGAAGATCCTTGTAAAACAGTACGACCTTGCTGTAACTCAGGTCTTTGAGCATAGTTTTTCCGAACGTGGGTTCTATATAACGCTGATATAGTCTGTGGTAGGTTATGAAAGAGGTCTGTCTGATTCCGCTCTTGATTTTTTTCCAGATCTCAAAGTAAGAATTGATCGTGGCATTTGAGCCTAAGCTCATGATACCGTCCAGCGTATCTCTTAGAATAACCTCTTCTTTGACCCGCAACTCTTTCATTGTTTTGGCGTATACTGCGTGTCTTGAACCGTATCTGTCCGTCCATCTATACGCAAATGTGCCGTTAGGTCTTTGTTGTTCTCCTTTCTTAAGTCTTATTCTCCCTTTTGCATATCTTGTCTTTAACATGTTGTACCTCCATGAAAAAGGGGAACCAACTTCATTATAAAGTCAGTTCCCCGGTCGAACAATTCGATTAATAGGTCAGATTGAATACTGCGTATAAAGAAATTCTTCAAATGGTTTTCGCTTGATCAGGCGTTTACTTCCTATCCATAAGACGTATGGACAGTTCTGCTCGTTGGTCATTGTCCTTAACCTGTTGATGCCGATGTTGAAGTATTCGGCAGCCTCCTCAAGTGTGAGCAGAGATTTCTCTGCGATAGATAATGTGTTCTTCATATTGAAGCCTCCTAAAAAGATTTACCTTGTGAGGGTATGTAATTTCGTCACTAGGAGGGTAGTGACACCTGATATTAGGTTTGTCTTATAGACGAGACGGAATTGTGTCTCATGCAGTAGCAAGCATCGTATTTGTGTACCACAAATACAAAAACGACTTGTCAGGGGATGCCCTGAAACCCTTTTTACGCTTCCATCTTTGGAAGCGTTTTTTCGTCAAAGACGAACCAGGGGTACCAGGGTTCTCCCTGGCATGCTCTGCGATTGTGGTACACAAACGCGATGCTTGCTAGAGCACGGGACATGTAATTTGAAAGAGTTAATTGGTAGCTGAAATGAATCTGATAACAGCTGTTTGAAATAAAAGGCCTTCTATATATACGTAGGGAAAATGAGCAAAATCAGAACACCTTATCAAAAATAGTCAGATATGAAATACAGATAGTCTTAAATCTGACAAAAGCCTGCGTAAATAAATGTTTCTCTACTATTAAGGAATGGGAAAGGCAAAACGATGGGGTAAAACCGAAAGAAGTCTGATATTCGACATAAAAACAAAAGATATAACATTTGCTGTAAAGAGCGTTAGGTTATAAGATAGAAAACGCTAGAACATTAAATCAACAGTATATTGGAATATTAGAAAAGCGCTTATGAGGAGAGGAATATGGGGATATTTGACGGATTTAAGAAGAAAGTTGAACAAAAAGAGGCTATCAATTA
>CADAKH010000016.1 GCA_902788505.1 Oscillospiraceae bacterium | reverse complement strand
ATTCACAAGGAATGTTCTTGCACAACGACCTTTGCAGATGTCCAAAAGCTTAGTGGTGTTCGAACTGTGAGCAGAACCGATGACTATCATCGAATCTGATTTCTCAGAGAGCGAAGCGGCTTCCTTTTGCCTACTTTCAGTCGTAATACATATTGTATCAAAAACATTATATTTTTCAATTTTATTTTTAACTGTTTGACAGATTTTTTTAAATGTTTCACTCGAAAATGTTGTTTGCGAAATCAAAATTGCGCTTTCAACGGGAAAATCAAGGCTTTCAAGATCCTCCGGAGCCTTGATAACTGCACATTTTACTCCGGTCCCCTCAGCTTCTCCTAGAATTCCTGTTACCTCAGGATGCCCCTTGGTTCCTGCAATGATAATATTCATTCCCTTTTTGGCATTCTCTCTTACGATCTTATGGATCTTGGAAACAAAAGGACATGTCATATCTCTTATCTCACAGTCCTTAGACTTCAGGATCTCCAATTCATCCGGAGTAACGCCGTGGGCTCTTACTATTACGATCGAACCTTCAGGGCATTCTTCAGCTTTTTCGATTATCTCAAAGCCGCCTTCAATAAGTCTGTCAACGACATACCTGTTATGTACTATCTCGCCAAGCATAACCAGTCTTCTTCCGTCAGAACGCTCAGTTACGGCATTTAGAGCTGCCGTTACGGCATTCTTGACTCCGAAGCAGAAACCTGATGACTTGGCTATAGTGATATTCATTATTTATCTTCTTCGTCCAGTTGGCTGATAAGGAACTCTCTGGTTCCGTCGATATCAAATTTGCCTGTATCTATAACAACAGCTTCCGGAACCCGGATCAAAGGTGATGCGGCTCTGGTGGAGTCCTGCTCATCTCTATACTTAATATCTCTCAACACTTCTTCATATGTCTGTGAATGATCACCGGCCGCTTCGAGTTCGGCAAGTCTTCTTTCGGCTCTTACTTCAGGAGCACATAAAACGAAGAATTTATATTTAGCATCAGGAAGAACGACAGATGCTATATCTCTGCCGTCAAGGACAAATGTCTGATTCTTGGCTATCTCACGCTGGAGAGAAACCATTGCTGTTCTTACAAAAGGAAGAGCTGAGATATCAGACGCGGCAATAGATGTCTGAGGTGTTCTGAGTTCTCCCGTTACATCCTCGCCGTCAAGTATCATGTGCTGGACACCGTCAATGAACTTCACTTCGATCTTAACTTCGTCCATCATCTTCTTAACAGCATCTGAATCCTTGGGATCAATACCTTTCTTGATCGAAGCTACAGCGCAGGTCCTGTACATTGCACCTGTATCAAGATACATAATACCGAGTTCTTTTGCGACTCCTTTTGCAAGTGTGCTCTTGCCTGAGCCTGAAGGTCCGTCAATAGCAATCTGATAAATTCCCATAGTGATTCTCCTTTATAAAATGTCACCGTCTTCGGTGTTTCTGTCTCTTCCGGTCTCATACACACGGTACTGTGACCATAACGTTTCAAGTGATTCAAGTGATGACTGTATATGTTCTTTTCTATGCATTCCCAAAGATACGAGCAATGCATTGATCAGGGATAACGGTGCAGTGAGCGAATCGACAAAAGATGCCATAGAAGACTTTGCGAAAAGCTTTATATCAGCATATTCCGTCATAGCCGTATCATCCTTATCCGTAATGGCAATAATGGTCGCGCCCTTTTTCTTTGCATATCCCATGGAGTTGATAGTTCTTGCAGAGTATCGGGGGAATGAAATGCCGATCATGACATCTCCTTTGCCTATAGGCATGATCTGCTCGAAAAGCTCATTAGTACATGTACTTCTGACCAATACAACATCGTCAAACAGCAAAGTCATATAAAAGTGCATGAACTCTGATAAAGGCGCTGATGCCCTGATTCCCATGATATATATCTTACGTGCACCGAGAATGGAATTGACAGCACTTTCGAATTCTTTCTCATCAATGGAGTTAAGTGATTCGCGGAGATTAGAAATATCCTGCGCAACCACTGATTTCAATGCTTCACTGTCACTTTCGAATTTCTCGGTAAGACCGAGTCTCTGTACGGAGGTAAGCTTGGATTTAAGATCTTCCTGCAAAGCTTTTTGAAACTCGGGGTAACCTTCAAACCCTAGTTCAGTCGTAAATCTTACAACCGTGGATTCGGATACGCCTACTTCCTCGCCAAGCTTTGCGGCAGTCATGTAAGCTGCTTTGTCATAGGACTCAAGGATAAAATTTGCAATGGCCCTGTGACCTTTGCTCATGTTAGAAACAGCATTCTCTATTAACTCAAGCGTTCCTGTCATCTGACTCATTCTCTTCCCCTTCGTCTTCCTTTTTGGGGCTCATAAGACTCTCTATTGAGATCTGCTTATCCTCACCGCCGGCAGCTTCCTTAAGAGAATCTTCCATATCCCTGATAGTCTGATAGCTCATGAGTTCGAGCGGAGGTAGATCCCTTACTGACTCGATACCGAATTCCGTAAGGAACTTCTTAGAAGTCCTAAACAAAGACGGTCTTCCCGGAGCATCAAGATTACCTGCTTCCTCGATCCAGCCCCTGTCCAAAAGTCTGGAAATGATGGAGTCCGACGAAACACCGCGTACTAGCTCAACCTGAGCTCTTGTGCATGGCTGGTTATAAGCGATAACTGCCAGTGTCTCATAAGAGGCCTGTGAAAGAGGCGGAGTCTGTCTCGGACCGAACATTCTGTCAAGTATCTTCTTTTGGGAAGGTCTTGTCATGATCGCATAGGAATCTTCTGTCCTTCTGATCTCAAGTCCGCTCCATGGATTTGAAGAATATCTGTCAACCAAAGACTTCATTGCCTCGCTGACTGCATTCTTGGAGCAATTCAGGATATCTGCCAGTTTATCAATAGAGACAGGGTCTCCTGATATAAACAATATAGATTCTATTGCGGCCGGCAATTCCTGCGCAGTTACTTTAAAATCATCTTCCATATCAGACCTTCTTCTCCTCTATTGATATCTCTCCGAAGTTTCTGTCCTGCTCAACATTTATCTTATTATCTCTTACGAGTTCAAGAACGGCCAGAAAGCTTACTACCTTGTCCATTTTCTCGGCTTTCTTGCCGAAAAGACTGCTCAAAAGGATCTTACCCTTGCCTGTTATGCTGCGCCAGATCGTCTTGATCCTCTCTTTAACTGACATCTTGTCTTTTCTCAGGATGTGCTTGATCTTAGCTGAAATGTCCGTAAAACGGCTTTCATTACGCTCGTTGATCGTGGCAACGGCATCATTGAACTCTTCTATCGAGAAAGCCTGCTCGGCGGGCGCAATGGTGATACCCAACGATTTGGCCGTAGAAGCATAGCGGAATCTGGCACCGTCATACTTCTCTCTTCTTTCCTTAAGATCAGTTGCAAAAACACGGCATCTTTTATATCTCATAAGCGAGATAACAAGTTCTTCTCTTGGATCTGCGGCATCATCGCCGGAACCCAGAGCCGCTTGCATACCGGGAAGCATCATTCTGGATTTTATAGATACGAGTGTCGCACCCATAACAAGAAAGTCTGATGCCAGTTCCATGTCAAATTCCTTCATTGATTCGATATAGTCCATATACTGGGCTGTAATCGTACTGATCGGAATATCGTAGATATCCACATCATTCTTTTCGATAAGATGCAGGAGCAGATCCAACGGACCTTCAAATTGTCTTAATTTGATCTCCGGCTTTACCGCTTGCTCGAGCATAGGATCAGAGCCCCATCATTTGAAGAAGCATATAAAAAGGCATAGAAATAATACTTATTAACCACTCGAAAGGAATCTGTATTATCCCGATAACATAACTAAGGACTGATACTCTTGTAACCATTCCGAGCAGGAATACAACCCAGATGATATAAGGTGAAAACTGCTGAAATTTTCTGTATCCGTTGGTCTGTCTGACCCTGTAAGGCAAAAGCTCTTCCAAAACATGGAATCCGTCCAATGGCGGAATCGGCAACAGATTGAACGCCAGAAGCATCATCGAGAATGCATAAGTATAGTTGAAAGCATCGGCAAGAGCTTTGAATACCATCTCTCCGCCGGTTCCCGAGAACTTAATGGTAAGGGAACCGAAAAGAATGCTAATGATAGATGAAAGCAGTGCCAGTACAAAATTGCCTGTGACACCTGCAAGATGGACCATGATATTCATTCCGCGCTGACTCTTGAATCTGTGAAGATTCCTGGGGTTATACATAACAGGTTTACCCCATCCGAAGCCGGCGATCAGAATAAGGATCGTTCCGACAGGATCAACGTGCGCAATAGGGTTTAACGTAAGTCTTCCCATATTTCTCGGTGTAGGGTCACCAAGCCATACTGCAACGGCAGCATGCATGAACTCATGGATAGAGAATGCAAGCGTCATTGCAAACAGGAAGATGATTATGTAATAAAAAATCTCCTGCGCCGATAATCCCTGTCTGAACAGATCTACAATCATAAATTACCTCAAGCCTTTACAACAGAGAATGTGATCTTCTCGCCGTTGACATTCCACTCCTTGGAATTGTCGCCAGTACCATTAGATATCTCGACTGCAAGTACTTCTGAAGCAAGATAATCCTTCTTCTTTTCGATTACTTCAGCGAGCTTATCGTTGCCGGAATACTTAAGAACAATACGGTCTGTTACTGTAAGTCCCTCAGTCTCCTTACGGTGAGTCTGGATCTTGGAGATCATCTCTCTTACAAGACCGTCTTCAATAAGTTCATCGGTAAGTACCGTAGAGATGGAAACAGTAAGATTTCCGGAAGTCTGTGTTGAGAAACCTTCAGGCTGCGTTGTCTCGATGAGGAAGTCTTCTTCCGTCATCTCATACTCTTCACCGTTAACTGTGATCTTAACAGAACCGGCCTTCAAAGCTGCATATGTCTCCTTACCGGGGAGATTGGCGATTACTTCCTTTGCATCATTTAAGTTCTTTCCGAACTTCTTACCGCAGGTTCTGAGCTGAGGCTTGAAAGAATAATCAACCAGAGTTGAAGCATCAGTTAATACTTCCATCTTGCGGATATTAAGCTCATCCAAAACGATCGGCTTATACTCATCGTCAAGACCAAGTTCAGATACTACATAGATCTCAGACAAAGGCTGACGGTTCTTGATAGAAGCGGATTCACGGCAGCTATGACCCAGAGTAACGATCTGCTGAACGAGTTCCATCTCTTCTTCAAGCTTGGAATCGATAAGGCTCTCATCAGCTACCGGATACTTTGCAAGGTGAACTGATATAGGAGCATTCTTATCAACTGAACATACGATATTCTGATAGATCTCTTCTGTCATGAAAGGAACGAAAGGTGCGCAGAGTCTTGTGAGATTATCAAGGACTGTGAAAAGGGTCATATAAGCATTGACCTTATCCTGAGTCTCTTCAGCACCCCAGTATCTGTCACGGCAGCGTCTTACATACCAGTTGGAAAGCTCTTCAGTGAAGTCCTGAATGAGTCTTGCAGACTGGGAGATATCGTAATTATCCATCTTCTCGTTGACGGTCTTGATAAGAGTGTTAAGTCTTGAGAGGACCCATCTGTCCATAGCACCAAGAGTAGCCTTATCAAGTGTATGCTTTGTAGGATCGAAGTTATCAATATCAGCGTACATAACATAGAACGCATATGTATTCCAGAATGTACCGATAAACTTCTTTATACCGTCATTAACAGCTTCCTTGGAGAATCTGGAAGGAAGCCAGGGCTGATTTGCAGTATAGAAATACCATCTTGCAGCATCAGCACCCTGAGAATCAAGGACATCCCAGGGATCAACAACATTACCTAAGTGCTTACTCATCTTGATACCGTCCTTATCCTGAACGATACCCATAACGATACAGTTCTCGAAAGGTGCCCTTCCGAAAAGAACTGTTGATATTGCGATAAGTGAATAGAACCATCCTCTTGTCTGGTCGATACCCTCGGAGATGAACTGGCAGGGATAATGGGAATCAAAGAATTCCTTATTCTCGAAAGGATAGTGATACTGTGCAAAAGGCATTGAACCTGAGTCAAACCAGCAGTCGATAACCTCAGTAACTCTCTTCATCTTTCCGCCGCACTTGGGGCACTTGATGTGGACGTTATCAACATAAGGCTTGTGAAGTTCGATATTCTCCGGACAGTCATCACTCATAGACTTGAGTTCTTCGATTGAACCGATGCAGTGTCTTTCACCACACTCACACTCCCATACCGGAAGAGGTGTACCCCAGTAACGCTCACGCGAGATACCCCAGTCGATTACATTTCTTAAGAAGTCACCCATACGGCCGTCTCTGATAGTCTCAGGCATCCAGTTGACCATATTGTTGGACTTCAGAAGCTCGTCTCTCTTCTTGCTCATTGCGATGAACCATGTTGATCTTGCGAAATAGATCAAAGGTGTGTCGCATCTCCAGCAGAACGGATACTCGTGCTCGAACTTGGGGGCTGAGAAAAGGAGTGATCTTGAATCGAGATCCTTCAAAACCTCAGGATCAGCATCCTTAACGAACTTGCCTGCGAAAGGTGTCTCTTCTGTGAGATTACCCCTTGTATCAACAAACTGAACCATAGGAAGATCATTATCTCTTCCTACTCTTGCGTCGTCTTCACCGAAAGCAGGGGCGATATGAACGATACCTGTACCATCTTCCATCGTTACATATTCATCGCATACTGTGTAGTGAGCCTTTTTCTTCTGCTTAGCAGCTTCATCTGCAGCGCCCTGATAAAGAGCAACATAAGATCTGCCTGCAAGATCGGAGCCCTTATAGGATTCGAGGATCTCATAAGCCTTCTCACCGTCTTTTGCAAGTGAGCCAAGAACGGAATCGAGCAAAGCAGTTGCCATGTAATAGGTATAACCGTCGCAGGCCTTTACCTTGGAATACTCATCGTTAGGGTTAAGGCACAAAGCAACGTTTGAAGGGAGTGTCCAAGGTGTTGTTGTCCATGCAAGGAAGTAAGCATCCTCATCAACACACTTGAATCTTACGACAGCGGATCTCTCCTTTACTGTCTTATATCCCTGTGCAACTTCGTGTGAAGAAAGGGCTGTACCGCATCTCGGGCAGTAAGGGACGATCTTGTGTCCCTTATAGATGAGACCCTGATCCCACATCTGCTTCAATGCCCACCACTCAGACTCGATGTAGTTATTGTCGTATGTGACATACGGATTATCCATATCAGCCCAGAAGCCGACACGGTCACTCATGTGTTCCCACTGATCCTTATATGTCCAGACAGATTCCTTACACTTCTTGATGAAGGGCTCTACGCCGTAACTTTCGATCTGAGGCTTGCCGTTAATACCCAAAGCCTTCTCGACCTCAAGCTCTACAGGAAGTCCGTGTGTATCCCAGCCTGCCTTAAAGACGATAGTCTCGCCTTTCATTGCATGATATCTCGGGATAACATCCTTAATGACTCTTGTCTTAATATGACCGATATGAGGCTTGCCGTTTGCTGTCGGAGGGCCGTCATAGAGAGTAAAAGTCGGAGCACCGTCCGCTTTAGGCGCTATGCTCTTCCTGTAAATGTCATTCTTCTTCCAGAAATCGAGAACCTGTTTTTCTCTGTCTACGAAATTAAGGTCTTTTGAAACTTTGTTGTACATAACCGCTTCACCTTTATATATAATTTTGCAAGTTAAAATTATATATATTAAGGGGCTTCAAAGTCAAGCAAACAGACTCCACGGATAACCTGACGGAACAGGCGCTTCAAAAGTTACAGATTCACGTTTTACCGGGTGTTCGAAAGACAGTTTATACGCTTCAAGTGCTATATCTTTACATTTTCTGTCCGCATCTCCGTATTTGCGGTCACCTACAAGCGGATATCCGTTATATGCCATCTGGGCTCTTATCTGATGAGACCTTCCGGTTCCGAGCCTGACTTCGACCAGAGTTACGCCTTCTTTTGAAACAATAGCGCGATAATCCAGGTAGGCTTCCTTGTATCCGGGCTTAGGATCACCTGTCACTGTGACGATATTCCGTTCTTCATCCTTACATATATAGTTCACGAGTCTTCCCGAACCCTCAATAACGCCGTTTACAACACAACGGTATATCTTCTCTACTTTTCTGGATCTGATCTGCTCGGATAATCTTGATGCGGCTTTGCTCGTGCGTGCGAAAACCATTACACCGGATACCGGCCTGTCTAGTCTGTGGACAAGGCCAAGATACACTTCACCGGGCTTTGAATACTCTTCCTTGATATAAGCCTTGAGGATTGTCAGCATATCAGGACTGTTGCTGCCGTCACTTTGGGACAGTACACCCGAAGGCTTGATCGCAACAATTATATGATTGTCCTCATAAAGGACTTTTACTCCGTTTACGATCTCTTTCACTTTGCAGTCCATCTGGCAGTCTGGCCGCAAGGAAGATATGCATCCATTTTAGATACAGGAAGCATAAGTTCTTCTGCATCCACCCTGCCGCCCGGAATTGCCAGATTCAGTATCTGACCTGATGCCTGGGCAGTTATTCCTGTGGCATATGAACTTGCAATAAAGAACAGCGGATCATCTGAAATCAAGTTTGCGCACAACTTAACAAGGTCATAAAAAGAATCCTCTAACTTCCAAAGCTCGCCTGAAGGTCCTCTTCCATATGACGGAGGATCCATGATAATTCCGTCATATTTGCGGCCGCGTCGAATCTCACGCTCAACAAACTTCTTGCAGTCTTCGGCAATAAACCTGACATAGCGGTCTTCAAGACCTGATTCTTTGATATTCTCCTTGGCACGGGCGATCATTCCCTTTGACGCATCAACATGGACAACTTCATCAGCACCGTGAGCAGCACTTGCCAATGTCTGTGCTCCCGTATAAGCGAAAAGATTCAGTATCCTGACATCTTTTTTGCCTGATGACTTTGCCTTTTCGATAAGATCACCGCAAAAATCCCAATTGGATGCCTGTTCGGGGAAAAGTCCGGTATGTTTAAAAGATGTAGGTTCAATGATGAAAGTGAGCTTTTTGCCCAGAGAATCATAATCAATCTTCCAGGTTGAAGGAAAACTCTTAAGCTTTGTCCAGGCACCGCCGCCTTTATCACTTCTGGTGTAATAAGCATGCGGCTTATCCAGATCATCCATTGAGACCTCATGACCGTCTTTTATGACCGGCCAGACAGCCTGGGGATCAGGACGTCTTAAGACTACATCTCCCCAACGCTCGTATTTTTCTCCGCCGCCGCAATAAAGCAGCTCATAATCTTTCCAGTTATTAGATATAAACATATTACCTGACCGTCATTATACTTGTTGAACTTACAAATTCGCCTTCAAAAAACAACTCAACATAATAATCGCCCGGTTCAAAGGTTCCCAAGCCTTCAAGTCCGGCACTGAAATCAGCTTCAGCAGTTACATTATTCTTCAGGGTGACTGTCTTTGTAAACAGGATCTCATTATCTTTACAAAGATTGGCTACAAAACTGCATGTTAACGGCGTGTTGAAATAGAAGACTCCTTTAAGTGCAAATGCATCTTCGGATGAAATATCCGAATAATCAACCGGATTATCATCCACAGCATCATACCAGACTGAATAGATATAAGCATTCAGGACATAGTTAATATCAATATCCTGAGTATCGTCAGGCTCATGATACGTTCCCGTGGGAACAATTGTCTCATTTGTTGTCCAGGAAGCAGAAGGCTCTGTTGACCCACCTTCCTGCTTTTTACTGTCAGAGTTATAGGTTCTTCCTGAATCGTCATGAGCTCCTGACCCCGGAGTCATATTGCATGACGGCAGCAATAAAAGGATCGACAGCGACAAGATCACTGCCGTAAATCTCCTTATACAGTCTGACACTCTTTGAACCACTATATACCTCTTAACAATTGAACTGATTAATTATATCAGGCTTATTACTCCAGGACATCTTCACTGGACTCTTCTACAACGATGCATGCTGCAGTAAAGACTATATGCTTCTTTGCCTTATCGCCATATACGACTAGTCCGTAAAAACCCGGTTTGAATTCTTCAGCTGAGTAATCCAGATCATAGCAGGACTGGTCATCATAAAGTGACGGCTTACATGAGCCCTGATATACCGGTCCGCTCTCATTTATCCCTTCAAAATCAGATTCTTCACTATAGTAATACTCATAATAAAGTTCGGAATCATTATCGCTACTTACAGCAAGGGAGAATCCCAAGACCTTAGTATTTGAGGCAAAAGCGCTCTTACCTACTGATGTTCCGTCATAATCCCACCAGCCTGAATTATATACAAAGGTATCACCCATAAGATCACTGTCTTTAAACTCATATACAAGGTTTGAAAGATAATAATCCTCCTTATGATCATCAAATTCAAAAGTCTCTTTCTCGACATCCTCATTCACGACCGTACAAGTAAATGAAGCAAGATCTTTCGAATGTTCATCGAAAACCATGAAAGTATATTCACCGGCCAAAAGGAATCCGTCTTCACTTAATCCTTTTTCTCCTGCCATCTCGGAATTAAAATCGAGTCTTATGCTGTTTTCCTCCAGCGTTATGACATCTGAGGTAAAAAGAACGTCTTTTTCCATGGCAACCGTATAAACAATCCCTGGTACTCCGATATAAGAGAAAAGCGACTCGTCAAAGTTAAGCCTGATGCCTATCTCTTTTGTGTTGGTATATATTCCTTTGGGAGCTAAAACAAAACTACCGTCCAAATAATAATCCGACAGCATTCCCGGCATTATTCCATGGTCAACGGTATTAAAAGCATATACAGCATCTATAACGTCTTTAGGATTTACGATCCTGGGCGTTTCCCCGTTAAGATCGACCGTAACACTTACAGTAATGATATTCTCGGGAGCAGATGCAATTGCTGTCTTAAATTCAGGAACAGTAACAGCTGACTTAACAGCTTCGGAAGTATAATCAGCCTGGCCCCAGGATAAAAAAACAGTAGCGGTCTTAGCCTTATAATCGTAGACCGGATCCTGGACATTATATCTGGTTGTAGCTTTTACCGCCTCAGAAAATGCGGTTTCTTCGGAATTAAACCCGGACGGGCTAATTATCTCCTTAAGTTCATCCAAACCTGTTTCAGAACCATCAAAATATGTAATAAGTCTCTCTGCATCACCATTTTTCACATCATTGCAGAACTCATCACAGATCGCTCTTGCAGCATCTGTCTGCCTGGCATTGCATCCGCAAAGTGAGAATAGTACAGACAGCACAAGCAATGACGTAATAAAAGCTCTTGTAAGTCTTTTCATCAAAATACCATATCCTACATTTAAGTGGCGCCCTCTTGATGAAGGCGCCACCTTATTTTGACTTATTATATCAGAACTGTTTCAGCACAATTAGGCAACATTGCAGAAACCGTACATAAGAACATTGGTTGTTCCAGCCTGATAGATAACGAACATATAGAATCCGGGAGCAGCATTTCCGCCTACATAATAGTCGATATCATAGAATGTACCGTTAGAATATGTAGTAGGAGAAATCGTTGTTGAATAAACAGGATTATTAAGTGCTTCACCGATAGAATCTCTGTCTTCCTTATCTGTGTAGTAGAAGCTGTAATCTACAGACATAGTACAGTCAGATGTTACTTCCAAAGAGAAAGCAATAGTCTGAACATCGGTTGAGTATGTTGCATCACCGGTTCTGTAACCATCATAGTCGAACCATTTTGCGTTGATTACATAACTTCTGAAGGTTAAATCGTTAAATGCATAATACTCGTCTTCACCGGGTAATGTATCACCGGTTCTGCCACTGCCTGTTGTCGGAGGAGTAATAACGGTCTTTTCAACAGATACAGTCTGGCTGTCAACCAACTCGTCTCCGTTAGGTCCTTTATAATAAAGCTCGATTGTATAGCTGCCACTCTCAAATGCATCTGTATAACCTACATCTGATACCTCAACACGGCATTCGATATTTGTAGAAGAACCGAAATCAATATCAGGGCTGTAGTAGATTGCATTTCCATCCTTTGAAAGAACGAAATATACATACTCACCACGATCAGTATAGTCAAATACAGCAGAATCGAAGAAATAATCATACTCGATGATCGATGTATCGATATAAGCATCATTTGCTGTGAGCCAGAACTGGCTGATATCACGGTCGATCATATCTCTGATCATGTCAGCATTTAACGAAAGAACGATTTCCTTAAATCTGTAATCATAAAGCTTATTGAACTTCTTGCTTCCGACATTATCAGGAATCCACTCTTTGTCTTCCTTAACAAATTCAGCAGTAAACTTAACTTCTGTTGTCTTTGCCTTCTTAACTGCAGATACAAGATCATCTATATTTGTATAATCGTCCTGCAAAACCTTATCATAATCAGCAATAGTAAATGTGATATCTACAGAAGCCTCACCCTTATTAACGGAAACTGACTCTTCGTCGATCTCATATTCAATAGTGCTTTCGACTGCCTTATAGAAAGCAAGTTCATCATCAGTACAGCCTTCACCGGACAAAAGTGCAGTTAAAGCCGTAGCTTCATCGCTCTTCTTATCAAGTGTTGAATTCTTAATGAGATTAGAAGCATCTGCAGAAGCCATATCAGAAGCTAAAGTATCTGCAGCTTCAATAACAGCTTTTTTACCGCCGCCAAAATCAAGACATCCGGTAAATCCGAGCAGGATAGCTCCTGTCATAGCAACAGAAACGACCTTTTTAAATGAATTTCTAAACATTAAATCTACCCTCCCTCATCTAGGTATTTAAATAATTTTATATTTAAACTTATAAAAACACAACAAATTTGATAATTTAATTTGATTTTGCAAATCAGATTGTACAATCAACATAAAGAATAATATAATAAATACATATTAGTGGGGGTAGCAAAAATGGCAGTAGCACCTAATATTCTTATCTGTGATGACGACCCGGTCGTACACGAATCCTTAGGCTTATACCTTGATAACGATAACTTTACTCATTCCGATGCTTATGACGGCAAGGAGTCTCTTGAAATGGCTCAGGCTACTAAACCTGATCTTATTCTTCTTGATGTCATGATGCCTGAAATGAGCGGACTTGATGTATGCCGTGAGATCAGAAAGACCATGGCAACTCCTATCATCATGCTTACTGCAAAAGGTGAAGAGATCGATAAGATCGTAGGTCTTGAGCTTGGTGCTGACGACTATATCGTTAAACCTTTTTCTCCCCGTGAAGTAATTGCCCGTGTTAAGGCGGTTCTGCGCCGCTTTGGTGACACTCCCAAGCCTTCTTCTGTTCTTTCATTTGACGGTCTTGAGATCAATCTTAACAATTATTCTGTAAAATCAAATGGCGAAGGTGTTCCCTGCACGCCTAAGGAAGTTGAGATTCTTTATCTTCTTGCATCTCATCCTGGTCAGGTATTCGGCCGTGATCAGATATTGGAATCCGTTTGGGGAGTCGATTATAACGGTGATTCCAGAACTGTAGATACACACATTAAGAGGATCAGACAGAAGATCACTTACGACAATGCACCCTGGTCCATTCAAACCATATACGGTATCGGATACAAATTCGAGGTCTTATAAATGTTCCAAAGTACGCTTCTTAAGCGAACAATGACCCTTGTCGTTTTGTCACTTCTGGCATCTGCCCTGCTTGCGACAATTGCCTTTATTGTTGCCGGAAGAAGTGCAACCTTATCACTCGGCATTGAAAAATCGATGACCCAGGACATCAGATTTAAAGAGATCTTCACCTCTCATCCTGAATATTTCGAAGATGTTGATTTCAGACTGTTCTTCTTTGACTCGAGCTATGCAACCGGCCACGACTACTATCTTGTAAATCAGGAAGGCTATATTATCAATTCCACAAGCATTGAACACCGGAGTATATCTGCTCAGGATACTTCCAGTATCGTGCCTATTCTGAATGCACTTGAATATGATGATATTGGCGGTGTCGGCTGTTATATTTTCGAAAACTTCAACATTGAGAATGTAATCATAATTTCACGCATTCCATTGACAATTAATGATAAGCCTTACGATTTATATTCTCTGTCATATTTGAGCGGCTATAACGATCTTATCGTCAAATATCTGAATATTCTCCTTCTTTCAACTCTTATGGCTGCTTGCGCCATGCTCGTACCTGCTTATGCCTTTGTAAGCCGAATGGTACTTCCTCTTCAAAAGATCAATGAAGTCGCAATGGAGTATGGTAAAGGCAATTTCAGTATCCGCGCTGATGAATCCCATAAGGGCGAGATCGGAGAACTTGGTCAGTCATTTAACTTTCTGGCAGACAGACTCTCCAAATCTATCAGTGATCTTACTGCCGAACGTAACCAGTTACAGGATATCTTTGATGTTATTTCTGACGGTATCGTCGTTGTCGACAAAAATTCCGTTCCTGTTACTACAAACAAAGCCATACACAAACTTTTCGAACGTGCCGAGAAGAACAACATGTTCACTGAAAGGCTTCAGCTCATTCCTTTCGATGATGTATGGAACGACTTTGAAGACTGTATTGCTACAGGCGAAACAAAGACCAGACAGATCGACAACCGCGATTACGCATACCAGTGTACGATTATTCCGAAATACGATTCATCTGACAGCACACAGGTAATCGGCGCCACCGGATTCTTCCGTGATATCTTCGAGGAACAGAAGAACGAAAGATTCCGTCAGGATTATGTTGCCAATATATCCCACGAACTCCGCACACCGCTTCAGACACTCAGAGGTCTCATCGAGCCTCTATCTGACGGCATGGTAAAGAAAGAAGCTGACCGTCAGCGTTACTATCAGATCATCCTGAACGAGACGATGAGACTTTCACGTCTTATCGATGACATGTTAGAGCTCTCCAAGCTCCAGTCAAGAACACTCGCATTCAAAACATTCCCCTTCAATCTTAATACGCTTATATCCAGTATTGAGATCAGGTTTAAGCCTATTATGAAGGAAGCCGGCATCAAGTTCTCTGTTCAGAACAACTATGGTGAACTCCCTACAGTTATGGGTAACCCTGACCGTGTTGAGCAGATCCTTGTTATCTTACTGGATAATGCAAAGAAATATACACCGGCAGGAAAAAGCATTACTATTCTTACCGATTACATTGAAACAGAAAAGAAAGTATATATTTCCGTAGCCGATACAGGTCAGGGAATCCACGAATACGATATCGGTCACATCTTTGACAGATTCTTTAAAGCTGACCGTGCACGCGGTAAAAAGGGTTCCGGACTTGGTCTCTCAATTGCCAAAGAGCTTCTTACTTACATGGGTGAAACGATCACTGTTAACAGTAAGTATGAAGAAGGTTCAACATTTACATTTACTCTGACAAAAGCAGAGGTTCCGGATGCCTGGGACTGAACCTGAACTTATAAGACTGAATAAGTACATTGCTTCATCCGGTTATTGCTCAAGACGTGAAGCTGATACCCTTATCGAAAACGGTAAGGTCATGATCAATGGTGAAGCTGCTATTCAGGGAAGCAAAGTAAAGCTCGGTGATATAGTTGAAGTAAACGGAACAAGAGTTACACCTGAAGACGATATGGTCTACATTGCCTTCAACAAACCTCTCGGTGTAACATGCACAACCGACAGGCGTGATCCTTCCAATATAATCGATTTTATTGGATACGAAGAACGCATCTTCCCTGTCGGACGTTTGGACAAGAACTCTTCAGGACTGATCCTCCTTACTAATGACGGTTCAATAGTAAATAAACTGCTCCGTGCCGAGAATGCCCATGAGAAAGAATATGTTGTCACGGTAAACAGACCATTCGACAATAACTTCATAACGCAGATGGAATCAGGTGTACCTGTCTTAGGTCAGCTGACACTCCCCTGCAAACTCAAACAGGTTAACGGTAAAACCTTTACTATAATACTTCACCAGGGGCTTAACCGTCAGATCAGACGAATGTGCGAGTATCTCGGTTATAAAGTTACTAAGCTTAAGAGGATCCGCTTTATGAATATAAGACTCGGTAATCTTGAATCCGGTAAGTGGCGTTATCTTACAGCTTCTGAAAAGAAAGAATTACTCAAAGACATATAAAAAGCCGGCATTATTGCCGGCTTTATTAATTTAGTAAAATCCAAAACCGAATTATTCTTCGTCAGACTTATCTTCTTCAGAAGCTTCTTCAGACTTAGCGGCTTCCTCTGCCTCTCTTGCAGCCTGTTCTTCAGCTCTCTTAGCTGCTTCAGCCTCTTCGTCAGCCTTCTTCTCAGCTTTTGCTTCTTCAACGAGAGCATCAAGATCTGTTGAACCGGTATCCTTGCCTTCGCCGTCCTTCTCATAATAGAACTTGACCTTATCCTTGCTGTTACGGGCACCATAAGCTTCAGCAATAGCAAAGCACTCTTCGCGAAGTTGCTTGAAATCATCTACAGATTCAAGATCAGATGAAGATGTCTGATAGCAGGCATCTTCAAATACATCATCAAGTACAAGATAGAATGTTGCATCTTTCTTGAAATTCTTGTCAATAAGAGCTTCTGCCTGATCAGGCGCACCGTCTCTGCCGTCAAAGTTCTCGAAAGGAATTGTAATCTTGCTGTATCTGTATCTGAGAACAACATTCTTCTCATTATAGTCAACAGCTACACGGAACTTTGCGATAAGGAAAGACTGAGCAAATACAAGAAGACTGATAACACTGCTCAGACAGCCTACTACAAGCAACGCAATCTTAAGCATATTATCCGTAACCTTGAGCAATCCGATAAAGATCAGGAACACGCCCAAAATGAAGAATATAACAGAAAGGATTCTGTTGCGTGTGATCTTCGAAGGATTTGCAGGATAACAATGTACCCCTTCCTTAGGAAGCTTTTCAATTAGTTCTTTGTTCTCGAGTTCATTAGGCATAATAACCCCTCCTTCATTATTTGCTCAAAACCTCTATCCTGTCTGAAAGATTAGCATACATTTCTTCATATTTTGCAAGCTTAGCTCTCTCCTGCTCAACAACAGCCGCAGGAGCCTTGCTAACAAACGATTCATTGGAAAGCTTGCCGTTAAGACGCTTGATCTCACCGTCAAGTCTTGTCTTTTCCTTATCAAGTCTTTCAAGCTCTTTTGCTATATCGATAAGATCTTCCAAAGGAATATAGATCTCTCCTCCGCCGAATACTGCAGTAACGGCAGTAGAAGGAATTCCTTCCTTTGACTGTCTGGTCTCAAGACTGCTTACAGATGCGAGTCTTTCAAGGAAGCCCTCTCCGTCAGTAAACATCTTTGCGATCTTATCTGAAGCTGTAACTACAATGATGTGAGCCTTGCGTGAAGGAGCAACATCCATATTCTTACGGACAGCGCGTATACCTCTGATCGCATCGATCATAGTATTCATCATCTCGGCATCTTCACTGCTTGCCAATACTTTGTCAGCTTCAGGCCAGTCAGAGATCATAATCGACTCAGCCTTATCAGAGATTACTAGATTGGAATAAACTTCTTCAGTAATGAAAGGCATGAAAGGATGCAGGAGCTTCATAGCTTCACTCAATACATAGTTGAGGAGATAGATTGCATTGTTTCTTGTCTTGCATTCCTTATCATAAAGTCTGCTCTTTGTGATCTCGATATACCAGTCACAGAAGTTATCCCAGAGGAAGTCAACGATCTTGCTCAAAGCAACACCAAACTCATAGTTATCAAGATTTGTGGTAGCTTCATTGATAAGATTATGAAGTTCGGTAAGGATCCACTTATCCTCAGTGGTAAAGAGCGATTCATCGACCATATCAGGTGTGAAGTCATCATCCGTATTCATGACAACGAATCGCATGGCATTCCAGATCTTGTTGGAAAGATTACGTCCCATAAGGATCTTATCTTCCTGGAATCTCTGGTCATTTCCCGGAGCATTACCTGTAACAAGAGCAAATCTCAATGCATCACAGCCGTTCTGCTCAATAACTTCAAGAGGATCGATTCCGTTGCCCAGAGACTTACTCATCTTACGGCCCTGAGAGTCTCTTACGAGGCCATGAATAAGAACATCACGGAAAGGAACATCATCCATATGAGCAAGACCTGCAACGATCATTCTGGAAACCCAGAATGTGATGATGTCATAACCCGTAACAAGAGTATCTGTAGGATAGAATTTTGCAAGATCTTCAGTCTTCTCAGGCCAGCCGAGTGTTGAGAATGGCCAGAGTGCTGATGAGAACCATGTATCGAGAGTATCAGGATCCTGACGCATCTCCTTACCGCACTTAGGGCAAGTGCAGGAAGATTCCTTTGTAACGACTAACTCGCCGCAGTCATCACAGTAGAATGCTGGGATTCTGTGACCCCACCAGAGCTGTCTGGAAATACACCAGTCTCTGATGTCCTCCATCCAGTTGAAATAGTTCTTGGAAAATCTGTCAGGTACGAATCTGATGGAGCCATTTCTGACTGCCTCGATCGCGGGCTTTGCGAGCTCTTCCATCTTTACGAACCACTGGAGAGATACACGGGGCTCAATAGTAGTACCGCATCTGTAGCATGTACCGACATTATGAGAATAGTCTTCGATCTCTGTAAGGAATCCGCCCTCTTCGAGATCCTTAACGATAGCTTCTCTGGCTTCGTATCTGTCCATGCCGGCATACTTCGGATAATCTTCAGTGATCTTTGCATCTTCTGTAAGAACTGTGATTACCTCAAGACCGTGACGCTGACCTACTTCGAAGTCGTTAGGGTCATGCGCAGGAGTGATCTTTACGGCACCGGTACCGAATTCGATATCAACATAATCATCCGCGATAACAGGGATCTTACGGCCGACAAGAGGCAGAATAAGCATCTTGCCAACAACATCCTTATATCTCTCGTCCTTAGGGTTAACTGCAACAGCTGTATCGCCAAGGAGAGTCTCAGGTCTTGTAGTAGCAAGATCGATATATCCTGAACCGTCTTCAAAAGGATATCTAAGATGCCAAAAATGACCGGCCTGATCAGCATAGTCAACTTCCGCATTGGAGATAGATGTAAGGCAATGTGGGCACCAGTTGATGATTCTCTCACCTCTGTAGATCAGGCCCTGATTGTAGTACTTAACGAATACTTCCTTTACGGCTTCGGAGCAGCCTTCGTCCATAGTGAAGCGCTCGTGTGACCAGTCGCAGGAAGATCCTATCTTCTTAAGCTGCTCAACGATCCTTCCGCCGTACTGTTCCTTCCATGCCCAAGCTCTTTCAAGGAACTTGTCACGTCCGAGATCATCCTTTGTGAGACCTTCCTCACGCATGGTTGCAACGATCCTGGCCTCTGTAGCGATTGAAGCATGGTCAGTACCGGGTACCCATAAAGTCTCGTAGCCTGACATTCTCTTATATCTTGTGAGGGTATCCTGCAATGTATTATCCAAAGCATGACCCATGTGAAGCTGGCCTGTAATGTTCGGCGGAGGCATCACGATAGAGAACTTCTTTCCCTTCTTGCCCGCCTTGGGCTTAAAATAGCCGCTGTTTGTCCACTTCTCATAAAGCCTGCTCTCGGCTTCATTCGGATCAAAAGCTTTACTGATCGAATCAATTCTTGCCATAACTAAATCTGATATCCTCTCTTACTTCTTTATCATTGAGAGCGCACCGTAGAGGATGGAATCATCTCCTAAAGCCGCTTTCTTGAAATCAACTGTTTCTCTGATCGAAGGCATGCAGTATCTGTCAACTTCTGACAGGATCTTCTCAAGGAAGATATCACCTACTGCCTCGATAACACCGCCGCCATATACAACAACATCAGGGCTGAATGTATTAACAAGGTTTCCGGATGCTATTGCCAGGTAATGGCAGGCACGATTAACTGCTTCAATAGCAACACTGTCACCTTCAGCCAAAGCATTTTTAAGCGCCTTGGACTTAAACACACCGCCTTCCACGGCTTCAGCCATAGAAGTCTTTCTACCTCTGGAGACCTGCTGTCTGATATAAGCAGACATACCCTGCTTGCTCGAAAATGCCTCAAGGCATCCTCTCTGTCCGCAGTTGCACAAAGGGCCCTCAGGATCAAGGATCATGTGACCGTATTCTGCAGCCTTGAACTGATTGCCCGTGAAAAGTTCACCATTAAGTATGAGGCCGCCGCCCATACCGGTACCGACAAATAATCCGACAACATTCTTATAGCCCTTGGCAGCGCCGTACTTATATTCACCAAGCACGCCGACATTAACATCGTTTCCGATATAAAAAGGACATCCAAATTCCTTTTCGATAGGTTTCTTTATGTTGTAATTTCTCCAGGGAAGGTTGGGCGAGAAAAGAACAACTCCGGTCTCCTGGTTGATAACTCCGGGAGCTCCTGCAGAGATGGCATGGATCTTATCAGCCTTGATTCCTGAAGCATCGATAAGCTCTTTGACCACGTTAATAATGAGCTGTTCGATGTTATCAGATGAATCTCCGCCTGACTTTGTCTTCTTTTTGAGTCTGAAAACAATCTCTTTCTTGGAATTGAAAACAACACCAAGAACTTTGGTTCCACCGATATCCAGACAAATGTTATAAGATTCTGCCATAGCCTTTACCCTCCTTTATCAATCTGTTCGTATAATTAGATCAGCTTACGCCCAAAGCTGCACCGTTAGCAGCATTTGCTTCACCATAGTTCTTCTCGGAAGTGCCGTTCTTGTAAATGAGAACCGGCTGCTTTCCTTCGACGATGCACTCTTTCTTGATGATGCATTCCTTAACATCTTTCTCGGAAGGAATGTTGTACATAACATCTCTCATTGCTTCTTCGATGATGGATCTTAATCCTCTTGCGCCTGTATTCTGCTCGATAGCTCTGTCAGCTATAGCTCTGATAGCATCTTCTTCAAAAACAAGTTCAACATCGTCCATCTTGAGCATCTTCTTGTACTGCTTGATGATTGCATTCCTGGGTTCTGTAAGAACTCTTACAAGAGCATCGGCATCAAGCTTATCAAGAGCTACCGTAACCGGAAGACGACCGATAAATTCAGGGATAAGACCGAACTTCATAAGGTCATCAGGCTTAACATCGTGGAAATAGAAACCGCTGTTTCTGTCCTTCTTTGACTGAACTTCAGCACCGAAACCATACTGCTTCTGCTCTACTCTCTGTGCGATTATCTCATCGAGGCCGTCAAAAGCACCGCCTACGATGAAAAGGATATTAGTCGTATCGATCTTGATGCACTCCTCGTTAGGATGCTTTCTGCCGCCCTTAGGAGGAACATTTGCAACAGTACTCTCAAGGATCTTGAGCAATGCCTGCTGAACACCCTCACCTGATACATCACGTGTGATAGAGACATTCTCGGACTTCTTTGTGATCTTGTCGATCTCATCGATATATACGATACCTGTCTGAGCTCTCTCAATATCATAATCAGCAGCAATGATGAGCTTTAAAAGGATATTCTCGACATCTTCGCCAACGTAACCTGCCTGAGTAAGGCTTGTCGCATCAGCTACTGCAAAAGGAACATTGAGGATCCTTGCAAGTGTCTGAGCCAAAAGAGTCTTACCTGAACCGGTAGGTCCAAGCAAAAGGATATTGCTCTTGGAGATCTCCGTATCGTCAGCCGGAAGATCCGAATAAACTCTCTTGTAATGATTATAGACGGCAACAGAAAGTGCGATCTTAGCATCGTCCTGACCTATAACATAAGAATCAAGCTTCTCCTTGATCTCATGAGGGGTGACAAGCTTCTTAGGCTTGATAGAACGCATCTTGCGCTTTTTATTTACTTTCTCTTCTTCGGCAACGATGCCATATGCGGTCCTGATACAATCAATGCAGATATAGCAGTTAACACCTGAGAAAAGTCTTGGAACTTCATACTCGGACTTACCGCAGAAAGAACAGCTCAAGACCTCTCTTGAGTCACCGCCGTAATTGCCATTCTTAGAATTAGCCATCAACAATCTCCTAAAAAACGATATTTTTAGTCATGATATTTTATCACTACCTGCCATTTTAACAAATAATATATATATAAATATTTCAAAATGGTGATAAATTAGGCTCAAATATAAGAATAAAGCGTTAAATGGCCGCAGAATCGAGTATTACGGTAAAAGGCCCGTCATTTATAAGGCTCACCTGCATATCTGCACCGAAAACACCTGTACCAAGAGCTTTTACCTGTGGCCTTATGGAATCAGCGATATAGTTATAGATCTCTTCCGCTCTTTGAGGGCCCATGCTGTCAGTAAATGAAGGCCTGTTGCCATGTTTGCAGTCAGCATAAAGAGTAAACTGGGAAACCAGTAAGATCTCACCGTCAATATCGGAAATGCTTAAATTGGTCTTTCCGTTAATGTCAGAGAAAATGCGCATCTTGAGAAGCTTGGCGATCATCTTATCGGCCACCGTCTCATCATCTTCTTTACCGATACCGCACAAAACCAGCATACCGGGGCCAATAGAAGACTTTCTTACGCCTTCTATATCAACTGTCGCTTCTTTAACAACCTGAATGCAAAATCTCATGATCAGAACTCCGCATCAGACTGATAGCTTTCAAGCATATACCAGGATCCGTTTGACTCGAATACAATATAGATAAAATCAGAAGCCATGCTCTCCTGACCATTGCTGAAAAACACCTTTACCTTTTGTATCTGAATAAGACCAACTGCGGAATAATCAAGTCCGGTGATCATGCAGATGCTTGCTCTCATCCCTGCCTCGTCAAAACCGTTTTCCATCGTGTAATCTTTGTGCCCGGCTGAAGCAGTTCCCAAAACAGTCGAGTTTATATTCATAACACTTCTGTATTGATCATAAAGGTCGGAATTCGAAGCTCTGCCAAGCTTATCGAGAAATCCTTCCGGATAACACTTTTCAAACATAGCCCTGTTATCAGTAAACAACGATTCGATATAAGCACGGGCAACGTATTGGCCATCCGTATTGACCTGCTCCATCGTAACCGGTGCCTCAGGACCTATTTCCTGAGAAGGTTTACTGCAGCCGGCAAAAGAGAAAACCGAAAAAACCATTAACATGATAAAAGCAAGAACTTTACGCATATTACTTCTCCTGATCCGTCATCTTCTTCACATAATCAAGATACTCGGAAACCTTGCGTTCATAACCGATATCTGTTGGCTCATAGTATTTCTTCCCAAGCGTTTTATCTGTCATATACTGCTGTCTGGTGATATGGCCCGGGAAATCATGCGGATACTTATATCCAACGCTGTATCCGAGATCTTCCATTCCCTTGGCAGGAGCATTTCTAAGGTGCATCGGAACAACACCGGTATCAGTATTATTCACATCATTCATAGCACTTCCGATAGCCAGATATGCCGCATTGGACTTAGGTGAAGTGGCAACCATGATTGCAGCTTCAGCCAACGGAATCCTGGCTTCAGGCATACCTACTGCCCTTGCGCATTCATATGCTGAAACAGCAACGAGCAGAGCATTTGGATTCGCCATTCCGACATCTTCTGCGGCGCATATCATGATCCTTCTGGCCAGGAATTCAATATCTTCACCGGCAGCAAGCGCCCTGGCAAGATATAAAACAGCAGCATCAGGATCAGATCCTCTCATGGACTTGATCATAGCGCTTATGTTGTCGTAGTGATATTCACCATCTTTATCGAAAAGGACTGTCTTGGTCTGGATACACTCCTTCATGACTTCATCCGTAATTACGATCGAACCGTCAGATGAAGGCGGAGTGGTAATAACTGCCAGTTCAATGCTGTTTAAAGCCGATCTTGCATCGCCGTTGGATGTCTCAGCAATCTTGACCAAAGTCTCATCAGAAACACGGACATCCATCGTACCGAAGCCTCTGTCCTTATTACTGAGAGCATTTCTGAGAATCTTAACGATATCCTTTGCTTCCAGCGGTTTTAACTGGCATACAGTGGATCTGGATACCAAAGCCTTATTGACTTCAAAGAACGGGTTCTCTGTCGTAGCACCGATCAGGATAACCGTACCGTCTTCAACATAAGGCAGAAGAGCATCCTGCTGGAGCTTATTGAACCTGTGGATCTCATCGATGAAAAGGACCGTCTTCCTTCCTTCCGAAAGAAGCGGATTGGATGCATCGGATACAACCTTCTTAATGTCTGAAACGCCTGCCGTAACAGCATTAAGCTGCTCGAATCTGGAACTGGTGGAGTTGGCGATAACGCGCGCAAGTGCAGTCTTACCTACTCCGGGCGGCCCGAACAAAATGATCGAAGACAGTCTGTCTGCCTCGATCATTCGTCTGAGCATCTTACCTTTGCCGATAATATGCTCCTGCCCCGCATACTCATCAAGAGTCATCGGAGACATTCTGTAAGCAAGCGGTTTGTTATCTTCCATATTAGAGACTTCGAGTATCAGCTAAAAAGCGGATCAAACGATATCAGGATATACAGGATACTTATCTGTAAGAACCTTAACTCTCTTGATAGACTCTTCCTTCTTGTTATCGTAATCGAAGATGCAGTCAGCAATGATGTTTGCAACTTCAACGAAATCCTCTTCCTTGAAACCTCTTGTTGTAGCAGCAGGAGTACCGATACGTACACCGGATGTAACGGTCGGCTTCTCGGGATCGAAAGGAATTGTATTCTTGTTTGCAGTGATATTTACATCATCAAGACGCTCCTGGAGCATAGCACCTGTAACACCTGTGCCTCTCAGATCGATAAGCATAAGGTGATTGTCTGTACCTCCGGAAACAAGGTTAACGCCTCTGCTTAAGAGAGCCTCGCTCATTGCCTTTGCATTCTTTACGATCTGCTCAGCATATGCTCTGAACTCAGGTGAAAGAGCTTCCTTGAAAGCAACTGCCTTAGCAGCGATGATGTGCATGAGAGGACCACCCTGCTGTCCGGGGAATACTGCGGAATTGATCTTCTTGGCGTATTCCTCCTTACACATGATGATACCGCCACGGGGTCCTCTCAATGTCTTGTGAGTTGTTGTTGTAACGAAATCAGCATACGGAACCGGATTGGGGTGAAGTCCTGCAGCAACAAGTCCTGCAATGTGAGCCATATCTACGAAGAGATAAGCACCAACTTCATCAGCAATCTCTCTGAACTTCTTGAAATCAATGATCCTAGGGTATGCTGAAGCACCTGCAACGATTACCTTAGGCTTGCACTCAAGCGCCTTTGCTCTGATTGCATCGTAATCGAGCATCTGTGTCTTCTCATCTACCTGGTAGAACTCGGAATGATATGTTCTGCCGGATACGTTGATCTTCATACCGTGTGTTAAGTGACCGCCGTGTGAGAGGTCAAGTCCGAGGATAGTATCACCGGGTTCAAGGATAGCAAAGTAAACTGCAGTATTTGCCTGAGCACCGGAATGGGGCTGTACATTAACATGCTCTGCGCCGAAAAGCTGCTTAGCTCTGTCGATAGCGAGCTGCTCTACGATATCCACATACTCGCATCCGCCGTAATAACGCTTTCCCGGATAACCCTCAGCGTACTTATTTGTGAGAGGTGATCCTGCAGCTTCAAGAACTGCCTCAGATACCATGTTCTCGGATGCGATAAGCTCGATCTTGTTTCTCTGACGTCCGATCTCCTGCATTATTGCGGAATAGACTTCAGAATCCTCAGCCTTAATGTGGTCGTACATATATAATCCTCCTGATGGGGTAATAATCAACGCGTAATATTTTATTATAAGGGTCAAGTTCAATCAAGCCGAAAAAGGATATAAAGAAGTATATTTCGTGCATAGATTTTATCTATGTTTTCGCTTGGTTTTTCGGTAAAAAATCACCTGAGGGACTTCAGATCTTGTAGATCTCATCAGCAGAAGGAGCCGGCATTGGTCTTATGACACCATCAAGACCAATTGTCCTGGCGCCTTCAGAGGCATCAGTGAACTCTCCGATGACAGTAGCTCTTATGCCCTGTTCTTCCAAAGCCTTAATGACCTTGTCAGGTTCAGACGAAGCTATCATAAGCGCACCTGAAGAAATGAGCCTGAACGGATCAAGTCCCAAAGCATCGCAAATTGCCTTTGAACAGTCAGTAAAAGGGACCAGTCTCTGGTCAAGCGTAACACCAGCCTTCGAAAAGTCTGCCATCTCAAAAGCAGCGCCCTCTACACCGCCTTCGGTGACATCGTGCATAAGGTTAACGCAGGATCTCGCAAATCTGTCTTCGCGCAAAGAACCGTCTGACATTGCCAAAGGTCCTAAAACAGTTCCTTCCTTTACTACCGAGATCAATTCACCATAGGTTTTGGCTTCCCTTATAACTTCGGGAGATACTTTGCCTTCCAGCTTATCTGAATGCTCATTGGCAGCAATAAAGCTTCCTTCGATTGCTCCGGTCTTGGTGATAATGAGTTTATCTCCTGGAAGAGCATGTCCTAACGGTACAGGACTTCCCTTCTCAACAACACCGAAAGCCGTGGATATCACTACAAATCTGTTAACACAGTCAGATACTTCCGTATGGCCGCCGACAATATCAACACCAAGCCTGCCGGCTTCACGGCTTGCCTGATCAACAATGGAACTTATCTCTTCTTCCGTCGCATTAGGCGGAGCAATTATAACAATGAGGATTCCTGTCGGCTGTACTCCGCATGCCGCTATATCATTACATGAAACATGAATGGCAAGAGTTCCGGACTCACTGCCGCCAGCCGTGATCGGGTCGGAAGATGTGACAAGAAGATTCTCACCGGTCTTAAGCCAGGCGCAGTCTGCACCTATTCCGGCACCGGAAAGCGTTTTACTGGATAACTGAGGCAGTCTTGATAAGACAAGAGATTCCAACTGCTCGTCTGTAAGTTTACCTATTCTCAAATTTGCCTCCTAAGCCCCGTTCAGATATCAGAACGGATCAATAACTATATCTTCTGTTCCTAGAACACCTGCTTCAACCAGTGTCTCGATATCAAGGTCTTTTTCTGCTTCGATTATATCCTCGGGATGCGGGTGTGTCTTCGGGTGTTTTGCAACAAAAACAGTACAGCAGTCTTCGTAAGGAAGTATAGAAGTCTCAAAAGCACCGATATTTCTGGAAATATCGCAAGTAGCCTGTTTGTCTATGCCGATAAGAGGTCTTAAGATCGGCATCTTTACAACTTCATTGGTAGCTGCAATGGCTTCCATAGTCTGAGATGCAACCTGTCCTAAGCTCTCACCTGTAATCAGGCATTTGCAGTCATTCTTAATCGCAAGTCTTTCTGCGATCTGGAGCATGATGCGGCGCATAGTGACAGTCAGCATATCCTGAGGTGAATGCTTGTAAAGATCGAGCTGTATCTGAGTGAAATTGACTACATGAAGAGTCATACGGCCTGAAAAGCCGGATACGATCTTTGCAAGATCGATTACTTTTTGCTTTGCAAGATCACTTGTATAAGGATACGAATGGAAATATACAGCATCCAGAGGCATACCTCTTGAAGCCATCATGAAGCCGGCTACAGGGCTGTCGATACCGCCTGACAAAAGAAGCATTCCCTTCGCACAGGAACCGACCGGTAAACCTCTGTGTGCCATCATCTTGCCTGAATAAACATAATTGGACTCACGGATTTCAACATTCAGGATGAAATCAGGATTCTTTACCTTAACCGAAAGGTTCTTGAAGTTTTCAAGGATCTGATAGCCCAGTTCTTCACAGATCTCAGGAGAAGTCATCGGGAAAGTCTTGTTTCCGCGCTTGCTCTCGACCTTAAAGGTCTTATACTCAGGGTGGTTCTCAAGAAGTTCTCTTACACAGATAAAAGCATTCTCCTTGATAGATTCAAAGTCGCCTTCAAACTTTCTGGCAAGGCTTACAGATACAATACCGAAGACCTGACATACTGCCTTCATAATATCTTCAGCTGCTGTCATAGACTGGAAATTCGGGTTATCTTCATCTTTGGGTTCGATCCAGATCCTGCTCTGGCTCTGATAGATCTTGAGATTTCCGAACTTTTTAAGTCTGTACTTAAGATTGCTCTTAAGCTGAATCTCAAATGAACCTCTGTTAAGTCCTTTAAGGGTTACCTCGCCCATTCTTGCCAAAAGGACATTTGCCATATCTGTATCCTCACTTCACCAGAAATTGATCGTAAATATCGTCTACGCGCTGTATAAATACTTTAGCCTCGTCCATTGTATTATACCTGGAGAAGCTGAGTCTTACAGCATTTGCGGCTGTCTTGCGGTCCACACCCATCTCAAGCAGCACATAAGATACCTTCTTCTGCTTGGCAGAGCATGCAGAAACCGTGGAAACATATATATCGTAGATCTCAAGACAATGAAGCATTGTCTCGGATTCAAACCCTTCGAATGATACATTCAGAACATAAGGAAGAGCATCATCAGGTGAAAGGATCTTAGCACCTCTTTGAGCTAATTCCTTACGAAGATAAATGTTTATCTCTTGAATCTTTTTACGCGACTCATCTATCTCACCCGACACTTCCTTCAATGCCTCAAGGAAAGCCCCCGCAAGAACCGGACTCTGTGTTCCAGAACGCATTCCGTCCTGCTGTCCGCCGCCGAGGATCAGGGGATCGATACGTACTCCTTTGCGGATATAAAGGACACCGTTTCCTTTGATCGAATGGATCTTATGGCCGGAGAAAGAACACATGTCAGCACCTATAGAAGACAGATTGACCGGCATCTTTCCCAACGCCTGAACGCAGTCAAGATAGATTGCCGTTGAAGGTGATATTGTCTTTACCGTCTTGAAAAGCTCTTCTGCCGGAAGTACTGATCCGGTCTCATTATTAACAAGCGTAAAGCATGCAAGAGCAACTCCGCCTTTATTGAGTTCTTCTTCAAGGCTCTCTATTAAAGGTTTTCCGTCGATACCGACCTTGACATATCTGATCTCATAACCGAGTTTTGACAGATAATCCAGGCACTCCAAAGTAGCCTTGTGCTCAGTTTTTGTGGAGATAACAGCATTTCCCGCTCTCTTATTACGGCTCATATAACCTTTGATAGCGGTATTGGCACTCTCAGTAGCGCATGACGTGAAGAAGATCTCTTCGGATCTGGCTCCGAGAAGATCAGCTGTCTCCTTCCTTATCCCTTCGTAAAGGTCGATAGCCTTATTCCCGAGCTTATGAAGAGCTCCGGGGTTGGCTGACAAAGAATCGGAAGTAAGCGCCTGGAGCTTTGCTCTGACTCCTTCAGATACAAAGGTGGTTGCACTGTTATCGAAATAGATCATGATTTGTCTCCTGCCAAAATAACGTAAGTATTATATATTAGCGGAGATCGAACGCAACAACTAAAAATCACCAATTTTTATAGGGACACTTGCCTTTCTTTGTAGCGGCTCTTATCTCAACGTAGCATCCGCAGGCAAGACATGTACCCTGATTGATCTTCTCACACGAGCTGCACACGGCAAGTCTTTGGGATAGGACCTCATCAGAAACAAGCTCTTCCGGCGGAAGAGCTTTGATTCCCTGAACTATTATCTTTTCATAGTCTTCTTTGCTGAAGTCCTTAAGAAGACATCGCGTGCAGATCTTCGGCATCTCAGATCTCAACTTCGATATGCATTACACTTGAAGCAGGGATCCTGAAACTGATCTTGTCACCTTCAAAGCTGATCTCATTAAAAGATCTGGTCTCAACAACATCAGGATTATCGAATGTGTTGTGATCGTCCATCTTGCCTCCGACGATCTCAGCCTTAACGGACTTAATGCTGTTACCCATAAGAGTGCTGTTGATATCATAGGAATCTGAGCATGAAAGATTGCCCAGAGTAATATGGATCTTTCCGTCCTTGTCCTTTGATACTGACTCATGGAGATTGGGAACCATGTATTCATCTTCAAGACCGATCTTTTCCGCATTTACAGAACTCTCGATCAGTGTGCCGTCCTGATGGCAGCTGTACATCTTGAACACATGATATGTAGGCGTCTTGATCATCTTATCGCCTTCTGTGAGGATAACTGCCTGAAGGACATTGACAAGCTGGGCAATATTAGCCATCTTTACACGCTTACAGTGCTTGTTGAATATGTTGAGGTTGATAGCCGCGATGAGAGCATCCCTTATTGTATTCTGCTGATAGAGGAATCCGGGATTGGTTCCTTCCTCAACGTCATACCATGTGCCCCACTCGTCAACCATGAGACCGATCCTGCAGTCAGGGTCATATCTGTCCATAATTGCAGAATGCTTCTCAATGTATTCTTCCATGTTGAAAGTCTTGGCAAGAGTCATATACCACTCTTTGCTGTTAAATCCGGTAGCACTTCCCTTATGATCCCAATCATAAGGCAGAGTGTAGTAATGGAGTGTGAGTCCATCCATATATCCGAAATTCTGAGGAAATGTGCCCTGCTGTCTGAAGCACTCGTGAAGGAGTGTCTCTGTCCAGTTATAGTCCTTATCGGAAGGACCTACGGCAAGTTTTTTGATCTTCTTATTCTGGTCGTAGTTCTTTACGAATGTCTGATACTGCTTGTAAAGATTCGCATAATACTCGGGAACCATGTTGCCGCCGCATCCCCATGTTTCATTGCCGACAGCGAAATAATCAACAGTCCAGGGCTTCTCCCTGCCGTTGGCTCTTCTTAAGTCTGCCATGGGAGATACTCCGTCAAAGGTCATGTATTCGACCCATTCGCTCATCTCTCTTACAGTTCCGCTTCCGACATTGCCGTTAACGTATGTCTTGCAGCCGAGCTGCTCTGCAAGTTCCATGAATTCATGGGTACCAAAGCTGTTGTCTTCTGTTACTCCGCCCCAGTTTGTATTAACGATCTTCTTTCTCTCTTCCTTGGGACCAATACCGTCCTTCCAGTGATATTCATCAGCAAAGCATCCGCCCGGCCAACGGAGAACCGGTATCTTCATCTCCTTAAGAGCCTGAACAACATCATTTCGCATACCATTGGTATTGGGAATCGGTGAATTCTCACCTACATAAATGCCTTCATATATACATCTGCCGAGATGTTCGGAAAAATGTCCCTGGATCTCAGGATTAATATGGCCTAGTTCTTTATCTGTGTTGATGAAAAGATTGTACATAGGGGACCTCTCTATTTCAGAATAAGATTTAGTATATCTTTTTTATTTGGGGGATAATACCCTTCAATCGTCACATATTTACCCGACAAATTTATAATCCTTCAAAAATAATAATACCCTTCGTTCTGCATATAAAATGAACGAAGGGTATCCGGTTCTGGTGCAGATGGCGGGACTTGAACCCGCACGAGATTGCTCCCACTAGCACCTGAAGCTAGCGCGTCTGCCAATTCCACCACATCTGCGTGCGGGTTAAATTTTATATCAAGGGCTGATTTTTTTCAACAATGCATAAGTATTGTCCCCTTAATTAAATATCTGTTGGGTTATAATCAGCTTATGAACAAGATAAATGTCTCCGTTACAGAACTGGCTTCCTATATATCGCGCCGCGGCAATCTTGCCGGCGGTTCATACGGCTCTGTATCCGGAGTTGAAGGCACCAAACTTCACCAAAGGGTTTTCGCAGACCTGAAGAAAGCCTACGGCGATATTGTCGTGACCGAAGAACCCCTGGTTTACGACTACATATCCGAATCAGGCCTTTGCCTTTCAGTAAACGGCAGATTCGATGCCATGATGCTGACACCAAAAAAGGCTCCAAAGATCTTCGAGATAAAGTCATTCAACTCGACCAAGGAGAGCTTTGATGCACTTGTAAGGCCGGAACATGTTACCCAGCTAAAGCTGTATGGAGCTATGTATCTTCTGACAAATTCAGAAGTTCTGGATATCAGTCTTACTTTAAGATATGTGTCAGTTACCACCCTTGATTCCTACGAGAATACCTATACGATGTCATTTGAGGAAGCGAATGCATTCTGGGAAGATACCTGCGCCGAATACTGCATATTCGCCAAGACTCTGATGGATTATCAGAACAGTCTGAGAGATTCGGCTTCTCAGATCAGATTCCCCTTCGACACAATAAGGCCGGGGCAGAAAGAATTCATGAAGAAGGCACTCCTTGCACTGAATTCAGGCGAGGCTTTCTTCGTTGAAGCACCAACAGGAATAGGCAAGACTGTATCTGTCCTCTACCCTGCCATCAAAGGACTTGTCAAGAACAGGTACGACCAGATCTTCTATCTTACAGCTAAGGAAGCAACCAGAGGTGTGGCCGAATCGACTTTGAACCAGATGCGCAAATCCGGACTCATAATCAGGTCGATAACTTTAAGATCGAAGGAAAAGATGTGTCCGTTCGGCACCGAGTGTGATGCCAAATTCTGCCCTCTTGCCAAAGATTACTACGGCAAGCTGAAGGATGCCTTGGCTGAATCCCTGCTCTTAGATGAAGTCACTCCTGAGAAGATCACCGAGATCGCACTGAAACACGGCATCTGCCCTCACGAATTCATGATAGACACAATGCATTACTGTACTGTTGTTATCGGTGACTATAACCATATCTTCAGTCCGAGAGTAGCAATGATATCTAAAGAACCCGGCAATCAGAGAGTCGCCGTTCTTGTTGATGAGGCGCACAACATGATCGACAGAGGCAGAGAGATGTTCTCGGCTTCTTTCTCATTAAGCCTTATTGAAGAGATGATAAATGACTTCAAAGGCATAAACACCAAGGTGGAGACGATGCTCCATCAGCTCAGGAACTATTTCGTCAATATCGGTACTTGTTTTGAATCTTCAGGATCGTGCTTCAAACTCCTCGAACAGGCAGATGAGAATAAAGTGCTCATGACTCAGAACTGGGAAGCCATGAGACAGCCTCCAAGACAGCTTTATGCGAAGATGTGGTTTACGATAAGAAATCTGTCTCCTCTGCTCGATAATCTCGAACAGGGACAGACCAGAAAGACAGCCGTCAGATTCTTCTTTGAAGCCAGGTATTTCCTGACAGTACTTGAGCATTACTTTGACAATGCATACATTACTGCTGCGTCAAGAAGCAACGGCGATATCACATTAACACTCAATTGTCTCGATTGTGCCAAAAAACTTGATTACATCATCAAGGACAGATTATCAGTTATATTCTTCTCAGCTACGTTTACGCCTTACGAATACTACAGAAACTGTCTTGTGGGACCGGATTGTGATTACTCCTCATTCTTAAGGCTCCCTTCACCTTTCCCACCGGAAAATCTTGAGATCATGATCGACTCGGATATCTCAACAACATATAAGAACAGGTCGCTTACAACGGATGATCTTGTAATGAAGATATCCGACTGCTTCAGCGGAAGATCCGGGAATCATATGGTCTTTTTCCCGTCTTTCGAATACATGAATCAGATAATGCCCAAAATAGAAAGCGAGCTTAAAGCCAGAGGCATAACAGATTTCAAGATCATCTCACAGGTCTCTGAGATGACGAACACCGAGAAGGAAGAATTTCTCAAAAGCTTCAGCGAACCTTATAACGGACTTTTGATTGGAGCAGCTGTTTTAGGCGGCCATTTCGGTGAAGGTATAGATCTTACGGGCGACAAACTTACAGGCGTTGTTATAGTTGGTGTCGGGCTTCCAAAGATCACTCCCGAAAGGCAGATATTAAGCAATTACTACTCGGAAAAATTTGGAGACGGATTCTCTTTTGCATACAGATTCCCCGGCTGGCAGAAGGTTCTTCAGGCAGTAGGAAGAGTTATCAGGACAGAGACAGATACGGGCTTTGCGCTCCTGATAGACGAGAGACTCGCAAAGCCCGAATATATAATGCTCTTTCCTGATCACTGGAAGATCTGAACTGTTGTTTCCGAAGGTTCTGATCCCAGAACGATCTGATCTTTTGCGTCCTTTATCTCATATGTACCCTTCGTACCTGTGACCTTAACTAAACCGTTACTGTCAGTACGGATGATCTCATCTTTTGTCCACCACTCGCCTTTTGAAAGACTCTTAAGCTTTTCGTAAGCGGGTTTTACACGGTTGTCTCTTGTGATAAGACCGCTCGGTGCATTGAGCCAGGCACCATCTGCAAAATCCCATCCAGTAATAGCCTTAACATTGGGATCTGCAAATAGGATCCTGTACATCTCTTCCCATTCTTTAGCCTGTCTGATCTCGCCTTCTTCTGTTGTAGGCCACTCATCGACCTGCCAGTCATTTAGATCTTCAATATATGCAGGCATGATCTCACCTGAGATAAGTGTATTCTCGGTAAAATGGATTGGAAGTCCGAATCTGCCGAAACGCTTTAATACATCTCTGAGCTTTTCTTCTCCCCAGTACCCCTGATGCTGATGGGACTGGATACCGATGGCGGAGATTTCCACGCCGGCATCGAGCAACTCCTCAATTAGCTTCTCGTAATTAGGTGAAGTATTAAAGTCATTAATAAGGAATGTTCCGTTGGGATTTGCAGCTTTTGCGGCAGCGAAAACCTGTTTTACGAGTTCTACTCTTCCATACCTGTTGCATATCCTGGTAACAGCATTATCGTACTTGTCGAAGACAGGCATGATAACGACTTCGTTTATAACATCCCAGAAATCAATAGTGCCTTTAAATGCAGTTACTTCGCGGTTGATCCTTTCGAGCTGCTTATCCATTATAACTTCATCTGAATACTTCATAAGCCAGTCAGCACAGACAGTATGCCAGCATAAAGGATGGCCTTTGATAGTAACGTTGTTGGCAATCAGCTTATCTGCTGCGGTCTTGAGTTCATCATAATGAGGATGACCTTCTTCAGGTTCATATCTCCCCCAGTAAAAAGGAAGTGTTCCGTAATTCATCAGGGCAAGCCACTTCTGCTGTCTGTCAGGATCAGCCGGCCGGAATTCATATTCAAGGAAATCAAACGCCCCGCATCCGAAAAGAAATTCGTGTGATTTCTGATTAAGTACCAGTTCCTTGTCTCTTAACGGATCGCCGTTCTTATCGACTGCTCTTACAAGGCACTCCCCTATGCGGTGTGAAGGTGTAGTTGATAGATTCATAGAACAATTCCTTTCTTGTGAAGGTTTAAGTGTTCTGATTATAGATTATCTAAAACAGCAAGCATGTCATATATCTTTTCAAAATGTACTGAAAGATAGTCCGTTGTAAAATCTTTTAATTCTTTTTCGGTCTTTTTGTCCGCAGAAGACGTAAATAACCGTTTGAGATCACATTCCGCAAAATAGTTCAGCGCACGGACAGACGGCTCTTCCAGTAGTCTGTCAAAAGCCCTGTTGCTGTTGGAGGCGCTGTTAACACCTCCGGCAATATTAATCAGGAATCTGTCGGGCTTTCCGCCTGAAGCTTTATAGCTCGGATTGGATAGATCGTATAGAACAGTAAATCCTGCAATTGTAAGAAGTCTCCAGTTGAATGCCGAGTATATAAGAAGATATTTTTCTTTGTTATTGGCGAGCATATAAAATGCATAAACAGCAAGTTCGTAAGCTTCTTTTGCATTCTCGCTTTGCAGTGTGCAGTCATCAAGACAGGATGCTATATGAGCTGCAACAGTCATCTGTTCAAGGCTTTCCATGATCTTGGAATTGCTCTCGATTATCGTTGCATCTTTAAGATAGTAGTAACCATGTGAAACACTGACAACAAAATCACAAAGCATATACGGCATTGAGACAAAACCCAAAGAACTTCCGGGTTTTGCAACACCTTTGGCGCAGATAGTGATAAGACCCCTGTCGGAAGTCAGAACAGATAAAAGTCTGTCCTTTTCCTTATAATCATTGGATTTGATTATTATGCCGCGGCAGTTAAAAGGATCCATTATTCATCAGTATCTTTGTTAAGTCCGGTCTCGTTTAAGATCGCATCATTATTCTGCCAGTCTGTTCTTACCTTTACATAAAGGTCAAGGAACACTTTGCAGTCGAGCATCTTCTCGATGCTCCTTCTTGCGGCTGTACCAATACGCTTTATCATCTGACCGTCTTTGCCTATAATGATTCCCTTATGAGAATCCCTGCTGCAGATAATGTCTGCTTTAATAACAACGATAGAACGGTCATCACCGTCAGTGATCTCTCCTTCGTCATTCTTTTCGCGGAACTCATTGATAATTACGGCAGTACCGTGAGGAATCTCCTGATCAGTATAATGAAGTACCTGTTCGCGGATAAGCTCAGCTGCGATAACGCGCTCTGTCTGGTCGGTCATGTATTCACTGTCGTAGAGTCTGGGACCTGCCGGAAGCATCCCGGTTATAACGGATAAAAGAAGATCCACATTCTTACCTGTCTTTGCGCTAACGGGAACTACATCTGCAAAATCATATAATTCAGAATATTTCTGTGTTAGCGGGAGGAGCTTCTCCTGACCGGCTTCATCATATTTATTGATGACAAGGATCACCTTCTTGTCACTTTCCTTAAGAAGAGACATCAGTTTCTTCTCGACAGCTCCAGGCTCAGGAAATCTGCCGTCTGCTATAAGCACGACGCAGTCAGCTCCCAACGCAGCTTTATAAGACCTGTCGACCATGAACTCACCCATCTTGGAAGTAGGCTTATGAATACCGGGAGTATCAGTGAATATGATCTGTGTATCTTCCGTATTGTAAATGGTCCTGATATTTGTTCTTGTTGTCTGGGGCTTATGGGATACGATTGCGATCTTCATGCCCGTAATGTAATTCAAAAGTGTTGATTTGCCTACATTCGGACGTCCAAGCAAAGCAACCGTACCGCAGTGTTCACAGGGAGTCCCGGCAGGAATAAGACCTTCAACCTGAGTATTGTCCCTGTGGTTATCAAGCTCATAAATGTCTTTTATCTCGTCGTCAAAGGCAAGGCCGATATCTCTCATGAGTCTCTTCTGCTTATCGATCATGATCTTCTCATCTGTGGGATCGATGTGGTCATAGCCAAGCAGATGAAGTAGCGAGTGACCAATAAGGAACATTGCTTCTCTTTCAAATGAATGGCCATAACTCTCAGCCTGAGCTTCGCAAGCAAAAGGATTTATCATGATATCGCCGAAGCAGAGTACCTGATTGCCGTCATCATCATATTCAAAATCACCGCTTGAAGGAATGGACTCAAACTCGCCTTCCCTAAGCTCAAGAAGCGGAAAAGAAAGGCAGTCTGTCTCTTTATCTATATTTCTTTGTTCGGAATTAACCTCACGGATCCTATCGGGAGTTACAAAAGTAATCTCCGCATAAGCATCCTTAAGAGCTCTTGTTACTCTGGGAGAAGTATATTCTCCGCTCATGACAGCTTCGGAAAGCCTTACGATATATTCATCAAGGCCTGCTAATTTCTCTTCAGGGAAGTTCTCAGAATCGTATGATATGTTGATAATCATTCAGGGTATTTGATCCTTTCGTGGAATACACCGGCATATACCTGCTTGAAAGCAATAACGATATTCTCGATATCGTCAAAAGACAGTCCGGAATTGATAAGCTGGTCCTGATCGATCTTATCCTTTATAAGTACTCTGATAAGCTTCTCGGCACTCTCGACATCAGTTGTCTTTGTTGATCTGATAGCGGCTTCACATGTATCGGCGATCATGACAACTGCAGATTCTCTTGATGAAGGAATGTGTCCCCTGTATCTGAAGTTGTTGACATCCGGCGGTTCAAGTCCTCTTGCCTTTGCATCTTCTACTGCTTTCCTGTAGAAATACGAAGGATATGTCGTACCATGATGCTCGTCGATGATCTTGATGATAGCATTAGGAAGTCTTTCCTTCTTGGCAAGCTTAACGCCGTCTTCCGGATGTTTGGTAATTATCGCTACACTCTCCATAACAGTAAGACTATCATGAGGATTTACTCCTCCGTGCTGATTCTCAGTGAAGTATTCGGGATTCTCAAGTTTGCCGATATCATGATAATATGCTGCAACCTTACAAAGGAGTGAATCGGCACCGATTGCTTCGGCAGCAGAGTCTGCAAGATTTGCAACCATCATCGAATGGGAGTGTGTTCCTGATGCCTCAAGGAAGAGTCTCTTCAGGAGCTGCTGTCCGGGCTGGCTTAAAGCGATGAGCTTAACCGGAGATGCCGCATTGGAAACGAGTTCAAAGATAGGCGAAAGTCCGATTGCAGCAACAAGCGAAGCGATCGTACTGATGAATGTGAATACCAGAGAATTAAGATACTCTGTCCTGGCGTTACCGATGAGAAAGTTGTATGCAAGACTCGTGGCAATGGTTCCGATCGTCGGGAAAAAGATCAATGCCGCATTATTGATGATCCTGTCCGTTCTGCCGGCAAAGATAGCGCAAAGGATTATTCCGACAAGGTTAATGAAAAGAACTTCCGGGTCAAATCCGTACATCGGCCAAACAAACAGAAGATTTGCAACAGAGAGAATTATTCCGTTCTGGGTACCCAGATAAGTGGAGCAGACCGCAGTAAAGAATATCACTATGCAGAGCATGGTAGATAATGATGACAGATATACCGAAGCACCTATAGTAGTCAGGAATGTAATGATCAAAAGATAGAATACAGGTGTTTCCACCTTAAGCTTCTTACGCTCGATGTTCAGATAAACAACAGCACATGCAGCAATGATAATTACATACAAGGCAACTCTTAAAAAGATGACTATGTTAAACGAGGTATCTCTTATAAGCTCGAGTTCAACAAGATTGCTGTAAACATGTTCATCAACGATCGCTCCTGCCTCAACGAGCTTGGTACCTTTCTCTATCATTACAGGCTCATTGATAACAGCGATATACGCGTTATTTGCCGAGTCAGCAGTAGCCTTTTCGTCATAAACGGTATTAGGTTCAAGTATGGCCGTCAGAACAACAGTCATCGCATCCGCATATTTGGAATAAGAAGGACTTGATTCACTGAAATTGTTGATCTGTTCAGATATCTTTACCGGAAGGACAGCATCGCTGACATCTCCCAACATAATAAGTTCGGCAATGGATGTAGTCTTTTCTCTGATATACGTAAATGTCGTATTACTCATACTCGCATCAAAGAATACGACTATATCATCAGGTGCGATCTCCACTCCCAATGTCTGCTCAACATTTACGGACAGCTGATAAGCAGCTTCAGATGGTTTTAAAGGAGTCTGATTTGTTCTGGACTGAACATTTTTTCTTACCTGTTCAGTCAGGTCAAAGAAGTCATCTACATGGTCAATGCAATCCTGTGATTGCTTATCTGACCTTACGAAAACATCTTCACAGGTATCCCTGGCAACGATAGCTCTTCTTTGTGTCTCATATGTATCGGCAAAGGTTCTTGGTGCATATATATCCTGATTGGCAATTGAGCCGACTTCATAGTCATAGCTGACCGGAAGCGAGCCGTAGAAGACCATGATTATTATCGTTAACGCTGATAAAGCGAGTGTTATTATCTGATGGATCTTTGGTTTTGCAGACTTGGTACTACTCATATATCACCTCTGCTTAGCATTCTCATAAGCTCTTACGATCCTGGCGACCAGGCTGTTTCTGACGATATCGGTATCATTGAGACTCACGATCTTTATTCTCTCAACGCCGTTTAAAACATTTATGGCATCCTTAAGGCCGTTCTCGACGCCCTTAGGCAGATCGATCTGTGTAAAATCTCCGCATACACATGCCCTGCAATTAACACCTAATCTGGTAAGAAACATCTTCATCTGTTCCGGAGTGGTATTCTGTGCCTCATCGAGAAGAACGAAACAATCATCAAGATTTCTTCCTCTCATAAATGCAAGAGGAGATACTTCAATGACACCCTTATCGTAATACCGCTCAAACATCTCCTGTCCCAGCAAAGCAGAGAGTGCATCGTAGATCGGGCGCATATAAGGGTTGACCTTTTCTTCTATATCACCGGGCAGGAATCCCAAACGTTCACCAGCCTCAATAGCAGGCCTCGTGAGAATGATCCTTGAAACTTCCCTGCTCTTCAAAGCCTTAACGGCCATAGCTACTCCCAGAAATGTCTTGCCGGTTCCTGCAGGACCGCAGCAGATTACGAGTTCGGATTGTTTAAGAGAATCAACATAAAGTCTCTGACCCAATGTTCTGGGCTTAACAGCTCTCCCGGAAGGTGTCATATAGAAAACTTCATCTGATGTTTTAAGGAACTCTTCGAGTCTTCCGTCTTTGGCAATACTCATGATGTACTGAATATCAGTTTCGTCTATCTCAGTATCATTTGAAAGCTTATCGAGTGCAATAAATGCATCCTTCGCATTAAGAACATCATTTGTATCTCCGGAAATAATATATCCTTTGCCGTCATGCTCGACAGAGACACCAAAAAAGGCAGCAACTTTCGTTGCGTAAACACCCGCCGTCCTGGCTGAATTTGTAAGCTGTTCGATTCTTTCTTCCAAATGAGATCTCCTATAAAAAAATTATTATGCTAATTAAAGATATCGTCAACAATCAGCCCTTAAAACTGTTTATGACGGACTTATAGTAATCCGGAAGATCACATTCGAAATGCATTGTCTCTCCGGTGCGCGGATGAACAAAAGTGATCGCCTGACTGTGAAGAGCCTGGCCTGATAATCCGTAATTCTTTCTGCGTGGTGCATATACCGGATCTCCTACAACGGGATGTCCGATGTATGCCATATGAACTCTGATCTGATGCGTTCTTCCCGTCTCGAGCACAAGCTTAAGGTCAGTGATCTCACCGAATCTTTCAAGCACCTCGAAATGTGTTATTGCATGTTTGCCGTCTTTATTGACAGCCATTTTGCGGCGGTCATTGGCAGAACGGCCGATAGGAGCATCAACCATGCCCTTGTCTTCTTTGACAAAACCATAGACCAAAGCTCTGTATTCTCTTACTATCTCGTGTCTGGAGAGCATATCCGCCAGTTTTAAATGCGTGAAATTATTCTTGCAGGCAAGCATCAGACCCGATGTATCCTTATCGATCCTATGGACTATCCCCGGTCTTACGACACCGTTAATATCAGACAGTTCATCTTTGCAGTGAGCAAGCAAAGCATTTACAAGCGTGCCCTCTCTGTGTCCGGCAGCCGGATGAACGACCATACCCTGAGGTTTGTTGATAACAAGAAGATCAGAATCCTCGTAAACTATATCAAGTGGAATGTCCTGAGCAACGAACGTCTCATCGTCAACGGGCGCAGGGATATCAGCTTCAACAACATCACCTGCGGCAAGTTTAGTACCCGCTTTTGTTACGGCTTTGCCGTTTACAGTAACCTTGCCGTCGTCTATCAGCTTCTTATAAAACGATCTGGAATACGTTGTATCAAAAGCTTCGGTAACAAAGCTGTCAAGCCTTACCCCGTCCTTTTCACAAGCTCTTGAATCAATCGGCATTTTGTTTTTCCTTCTTCTTGAAAAGAACATTCCAGAACTTTTCGAAATACTTAGCACCGAAGATGATAATGCAGATCAGAAGAACCGTTCCCAGCACTGCGCATATATCAGCAAAGTTAAAGATCGGGAAAGTATGTTCTCCGAAATCAAATCTCAGAAAATCGACAACATATCTTAAACGGACTCTGTCGATAAGATTACCGACGGCACCAGAACTCAAAAGGCAGAAAGCCAAAGCTATCAGCTTCATATTCTTCCTGGAAGCAACGATCATCAGAATAAAGATAAGCACTCCCAGAACAACTGATACGCCTGACAGGAAATAGATTCCCCAGGGCTTATCCGCAAACAAAGAGAATGCACTTCCCGTATTCTCGGCATAATGCAGCGAGAAGAAACCTTCTATCAGCTCGATCTGTCCCAAAGGCTTAACGTGATTTACAACGAGAAGCTTAATAAACTGGTCTGCTGTAACCAGAAAAATAAACAAAAAAGAAAAGAGAACGCTTAAATCTCTGCCAGCTGCCGCTCTCTTAGTAAAACCATAATCTTCACTCATATTCACAGAACCGTTTTATCTCGGTACACCTTCCATTTTTATCTGTCTCAAAAATAATACCACATACAAAGCCCGGACCATCGGCAGGTTCATACTTGGCAGGAAGCTTATAAGCAAGCCTTCTGATAGATGTCTCAATAGACATGCCGAGGATCGACTCCTTTGCGCCGCTCATTCCGCAATCGGTTATATAACCGGTGCCCTGAGGCAGGATAGTCTCATCTGCAGTCTGAACATGTGTATGGGTTCCTGCAACAGCGGATACTCTGCCGTCGAGATAGTAGCCCATAGCACACTTCTCGGAAGTGGCATCGCAATGGAAATCCAGAAAGATCGAAGTACAGCCTTCAACATTCTTAAGCCGGTCAACGATCCTATCAGCACACACAAAAGGGTTATCGGGAAGCACATTGGCATAGACCTGACCCAAAAGATTGAATACGCCGATCTTCTCGCCGTTCTTCTCAAATGTGCAGAAATCGTTTCCGGGCCATGAAGGGCTGAAATTGGCGGGTCTTGCCACATTACCGATCTTGGAGATCTGACTGATGAATTCCCTGTTGGAGAATGTGTGATTGCCCATCGTGAAAAGATCTGCTCCGGAATTTTCGAGTTCTCTCAGGATGTTGATCGAAGCACCAAGTCCGTGAACGCTGTTCTCGGCATTGACTATACAGCAGTCAATGGAATTACTCTTGAGAAAACCGGGAATTACTGTGCGGAAAGCACGGCGCCCTGCCAGGCCGACTATATCACCGACAAAGCAAACTCTCACAGACAATACCCCCAAATTCTTTTTATTCTTTCAAAGTATAGCAAATAAATCCATTTCGTTAAAGATTTAAGAAAATACAGCTCTCTGCTCACATTTCAGAACCGGCCAAACACAGACGAGTGGACAGACATGCAAACAAAAAGGACCCCAAGCCGTTATGGCTTAAGGTCCTTGATTTGTTTTGATCGATGATACTAACGTGTTAAATAAATATATATAAAAAGCGATAAATAATTATTTAGCAACGTCAGTTGCCCTCGTTTCTCTGATGACATTTACTTTGATCTGTCCGGGATAATCGAGTTCATCCTCAATCTTCTTGCAGATATCACGGGCTTTAAGAGTCATCTCATCATCTGATACCTTATCAGGTGATACGATTACACGAATCTCTCTGCCTGCCTGAATGGCGAAGCTCTTCTCTACACCCTCAAAGCTTGTGGCAATCTCCTCAAGCTTCTCGATCCTCTTGATGTAGGTCTCGAGATTCTCTCTTCTTGCTCCCGGTCTTGCTGCTGAGATAGCATCAGCTGCCGCAACTAATACAGCCTCTGCCGACTGAGGCTCAACATCACCATGATGCGCCTCAATGCAGTTGATGACAGCGGGACTTTCATGATACTTCTTCGCTATATCGACACCGAGCTGGATATGTGTTCCTTCCTGCTCGAAATCCACTGCCTTACCTATATCATGCAAAAGACCGCCGCGCCTTGCAAGATTACTGTCAAGTCCGAGTTCGTCCGCCATCATTGCAGCTATCCATGAAACCTCGATAGAATGCTGCAGTACGTTCTGTCCGTACGATGTGCGGTAATGAAGACGGCCAAGAAGTTTGATAACTTCCGGATGCAGGTTCATAACACCTGTATCAAATGCTGCCTTCTCACCCTCAGCCTTGATAGTCTGATTGAGTTCCTTCCTTGCCTTACCGGCCATCTCTTCGATTCTGGCCGGATGGATTCTTCCGTCTGCAACAAGTCTTTCAATTGTAAGTCTTGCGATCTCTCTTCTGATGGGATCGAACGATGAAAGAACGATTGCTTCCGGAGTATCGTCGATAATAAGATCGACTCCCGTGATCGTCTCGATTGCTCTGATATTACGTCCTTCACGACCGATGATTCTACCCTTCATCTCATCGTTAGGAAGATTTACAACCGATACTGTGACCTCAGAGACGTAGTCGGATGCATAACGCTGAATGGCATTAACGATAATGTCTTTTGCAACCTTATCGGCATCCTGCTTTGTTTTCTCTTCCATCTGCTTGAACATTAAGGCCATATCGTGAGTATATTCACGCTTTGCTTCATCAAGCACTAAGCTTCTGGCATCTGCAATCGTAAGTCCTGATACCTTCTCAAGTTCAGTCTTCTTACGCTGCTCGTAATCCTTGGCCCTGGCCTCGAGTTCAGCAATATTCTGCTGACGCTTCTCGATTTCCTCCAGCTTGCGTTCACAATTAGCTTCAATACGATTGATATTTTCTTCTTTCTGCTCGAGCTTATTGCGCTCTTTTGCAAGTTCCTGCTTTTTCTCTCTTGCCTCACGCTCTAATTCAGAACGGACACGGGATACTTCTTCTTTCGCCTGCAAAAGCAAATCACGCTTGTTGTTCTCTGCTTCCTTCTGTGCATTTGCAAGAAGTACATTGCTTTCCTCCTTCGATTTGGCAATATCCTCCTCAAGCCTCTTTTGTTCACCGGAAAGACCGGATTTAAAATAAGCTGCTGTTAATAAAATACCCAGAATAAGACCAACAACGCCCGCGATTATTACATACAATAATGATACCTGTGGCACGTTGGTACTCACCTCCAAAGTTTATTTAGTTGTCAAAGATCGTTAAGAATGGCTCTGACAAGCCATTGAATATTGTAGAAATAAAACACCTTTCTGTCAATAATTTGTTAGAATGTACCAATGAAGATAGATTATTTTGTAGAAAATGAATATAACGGCTGCGAAATACAGCAGATCATGAGACGTGAATTCAAAATGAGCAACACCTGGATCAAAAGGGTAAAGCTCTACGGAACGGTTGATCTCAATGGAGTTCACGCAAGAGTCATTGACCGTGTTAAGACCGGTGACAGACTCTATTTTGAATTTGAGGATAACTCTGCAAAACTTAACCCGCCTTCGAATGTCGGCATCCTTTACGAGAATGAATACTATGCAGTGATCAACAAGCCGGCCGGAATGGTCACCCACCCTTCCCACAATCACCTTGACGATTCGCTTCTTACCGTACTTTCAGATACAACTCTTCACCCGGTCATACGCCTGGACAGAGAGACATCCGGGCTTCTCATAGTTGCAAAAGACGGATATGCGCATAACAAGCTTGCTACAACTGAAATTAATAAACGTTATAAAGCACTTTGCTACGGAAGATTCGATCCTTCTGACGGAACGATGGCATTCCCTATCGCAAGACGCCCCGGTTCAGTCATGATCAGAGACTGCGTACCTGACGGCAAACCTTCGGTCACACACTATAAAACAATCGAATACTTTGAGAACGCCGGCATTTCACTGGTCGAATTCAAACTTGAGACCGGACGGTGCCATCAGATAAGGACCCATTGCTGTCATGTCGGTCACCCTCTTCTTGGTGACGGCTTATACGGACCGCTCTCAGATGACAATCCCAACGAAGCACTAAAAGAGCTCGCTTCAATATACGATGAAAAGATCGGAAGAGTCGCGCTTCATGCTTACAAGATCGAATATAAAGATCCATTTGACCTTGAAGATAAAGTTTTTGAAGCAGAAATCCCACAAGATATGCAAAGAGTGATATCGTCATGTTAGAATACTCAAAGAAATAAGGCACTTGCCTATATGGAGAGGGAAAGATAGTGGATAACAATAATAATCAGCCTGCTTATATGTATCAGCCGCCTTACCAGCCACAGACCCAGTATGTTCAGGGCAATAATGCTACGCTTGGAATCCAGCAGGCTGATCTTTATACTCCTGCAGAACAGTCTGAGAGAAGAAAGAAAGCTAATATCCTTTGTATCATATCCCTGGTCTGCCAGTTTGCACCTGAAGTCCTTGCCGGTATATTTTCCGGAATCGCCGAAAGCATCGACGATCTGTCATCCAACAGTTCATTTGAACCGCTCACTTATGTTTCATCAATGATCGTTTTCGCAACCTATGTCGCTTCATGGGTATTGATGATCATTGCCAGAGTTAAGTATAAGGAAAGCAAGTTCGCCAAGGTTCTCATGTGGGTTTATATCGGTATTCTTGCCGCAGGCGTCATCGCTATAATACTTGTAATCGCTATGTGCGCTTACATGCTTAAGGACTGTCACGGTTTCTGATCTTAATGCAGATAATCATTCCCGAGTTTTCCAGGTCGCCTTATGCCTTGATCGTAATGCTCTCAGTTGCGATCGGTTACGCGGCAGCTATTTTCCGCATGCGGAAATCCGGAGTTAATAAGCAGACTATCTTCTATACCAGCCTTCTTTCCTTCGTCTGTACAATGGCAGGTTCTTTTATGCTTGCCTTTAAGATAACGTCTGAAGGTATCGGTATTGGATTCTCAGGTTTAGGCGCTGCTGTCGGCATGGTAACAGGAGTGATGATCTCAGGAATCATCATCAGAGACAAACCCGATATCGTCATGACTTCATTTGTCGTGTCTGCACCTCTGATGTATGGACTTGCAAAGATCGGATGCTTTCTTGCCGGATGCTGTCACGGAAAAGAATACTACGGTCCATTCGCAGTAGTTTACAGCAACGAACATGCAGGATCCTACTTTCCCATACAGCTTGTTGATATGGTCATATTCATTCTGCTCCATGTTTTCGCCTTGCTAATTACAAATAAGATGAAGAACAAAGTCCGTTCCATCTACATCATCTTAGGAGTAACAATACCTATCAGATTTGCGCTTGAATACACCCGCTACTATCACGACGGATCACTCATAGCATCAGGACAGGTTACCGTACTTATCGCAGGCGTGCTTGCGTTACTTATGATATTTATCTGGAAGAAAGTTCTGAAGATCTCTTATAACTGATAAGTTCAGGTCTTTAATGAATTGATGAGGTCTTCTGCAAGTCTCAAAGAAGAAGCAGAATCGCTGCCTGACAACAATCTTGATACTTCGCTGACCTTGCTCCTGCCATCCAGAACTGTGCAAACGGTTTCAGTATTTCCTGATACGACAGTCTTTGTGAGCACGAAGCCTCTGTCTGAAGCAGCGGCGATCTGTGCCGTATGGGTAACGCACAATACCTGATGAGCCGAAGCTATTGCTTTGAGTTTATTGGCAATTGCAAGAGATGCTTTGCCTGATACGCCCGTATCGATCTCGTCGAAAATAAGAGTAGGAATGAGATCCACTTTGCTTAAGACATTCTTTACTGCCAGCATGATCCTTGAAGCTTCACCGCCTGATACGATAGTAGAAAGCGGTCTTACTTCCTGACCGGGGTTGGCACTGAACCTGAACGCGATATCATCGATACCTGACATCGAGAAGAACTTCGCCTTTTCCCTTCTTATAAAGCTTACTTCGAAAACCGCATCGGGCATCTCCAGATCAGCCAGTTCTTTGGTGATGGCCTTTTCAAGTTTCTTCGCATAGTCCTTACGCATTGAAGAAAGATTCTCTGCAATATCAAGGAGTTCCTTCTCCTTAACATTTCTCTGTTTCTTCAGATCCTGAAGGATGTCTTTGTTCTTCTCGATAGCATCAAGTTCGATCTTAGAATCAGCCGCAAATCTGTTGATATCAGTAATCGAAGCACCGTACTTTGCTTTAAGCTCATATAAAAGTCCGATACGCTGCTCGGTGCGTTCCTTAAGGCCTTCATCGTAATTCCTGTCGGACAATACTTTATCGACATCAGATGCCAAGGCATCAAGATCCAAAGCAATGGCATTAGCGCGTTCTGCAATATCTTTAAGACTTTCATCATTCTGCGAAGCCTTAAGCAGCTCCCTTCCTGCCTGATTTACAGACTGAACCGGACTCTGATAAGAGTCTTCTGCATTAAGAAGATCAGCCGCATTTTTAAGGCTCTCGAAAAGAACTTCATTCTGTGAAAGTCTCTTCTTCGTATCGTGAAGTTCTTCCTCCTCGCCGTCTTTGAAACCTGCTTCTTCAATCTCATTAACTGCAAATTCAAGGTATTCACGGCGGCGTTCAAGATAATCGGGCGATGATGAAATCTCCTTTATCCTGAGGACAAGATCCTTGAACTCCTGAAGTTTCTTTACATAATCACTGTGAAGATCAACGCACTTGCTTCCGGAGAACCTGTCCAGCAGCTTTACATGTGTTGATTCATCGAAGATCGCCTGTGTATCGTGCTGACCGTGAATATCTACGAGCATTGAAGAAATCTGTTTCAGAACAGCATTTGTAACGCCTGTTCCGTTGACTCTTGCAACCGATTTACCGCTGTCATAGACAGTCCTGCTGATGATCAGCATTCCGTCATCATCTTCTATACCGTTGTCTTCAATTATCTTTTTGAAATCGGAATCATTCAAATCCGAACAGTCAAATACAGCTTCCGCAAAAGCCGATGGACTTCCCGTTCGGATAAGATTTCTTGATGCTTTCGCGCCCAGGATAAGACCTATGGCATCAACAATAAGGCTCTTGCCGGCACCGGTCTCACCGCTAATAACGTTAAGACCTTTTCCGGGTTCGAACACAATATTGCTTATAACCGCAAAATCTCTGATCTCAAGTCTTACAAGCATTGATATCAGCCTTTTTCCATCATGTCAGAGATAGTGATTGCAAATGCCTTTGCATCTTCAATGCCGGGACATGCCGCAAATATCGTATCATCGCCTGCAATAGTTCCCGTGCATTCATCAAGGTGCATGGAATCAAGAGCTGATGCAGCAGCCTGAGCCATTCCGGGTAAAGTCTTGATAACGATGATATTCATAGCCTGACTTACTGAGATAATACTGTTTGAAAATACTGCCAGGAGTCTTCCGGGTGCCGTATCGCCTGTTCTGTCGAGAACACAGTATTTGGTAGCTCTGTTAGGAAGCGTGATCTTGATGATACCGAGTTCCTTGATATCACGCGATATCGTAGCCTGGGTTGCCTCAAAGCCTGCCTGATTGACCTTGGCAGTAAGATCTTCCTGTGTCGAAATATCATTATCTCTAATGAGCGCAAGTATCTTTTCCTGTCTTGAATTCTTAGCGGTTTTCATAGAAGTAACCTCTCTGTACTATCTTCTTTCTGACATTGCTGAAGAAACTGTCCTTCTTGAGACAGATTGTCTTAAGGACTTTTCCGTATCTTCTGATAACAATAGAATCGTAGCTTTCGAGATCAATAAAATCTCTTCCGTCAGGACAGATCAGGGGTGCAGTCTCAATCTCTTCCAGACTGATCTTTATCTCACTTTCCGGTGTAGCTACATATGTATAACCATTCAAAGTGTGTGAGCAGATCGGAGTAACGATTATGTCCTTCATATTGGGCATAAGGATAGGTCCGCCTGCTGATAAAGAATAAGCTGAAGATCCGGTCGCTGTGGAAACAACCAGGCCGTCTCCCCTGAATCTCTCGATTATCTGTCCGTCAATTGAAAGGACAAGCGTTGTAATATGCGGTTTAGCTCCTCTTACGATAATGACATCGTTAAGACAGACACTTGATCCTTTTAGCTCTCCGTCCTTATTAAAGACTTCACACTGGAGCTGGGTTCTGTCGATCGTATCGTAACTGCCTGAAACAAGCTGGGAAAGATCCTTCTCAAGATCATCTAAAGTTATCTCATTGAGAAAACCGATGGATCCCAGATTAATACCGATAAACTCTGTATCTAGCTCCCTGTATTTTGCAACTTTTGAAAGGAATGTACCGTCTCCGCCGATAGAGATAACAGCTTTAAGATCTGTTTTTGTAAAGTCAGCGAAAACAATTCCCGGAATTTCCTTCAGCTTCGGACACTCTTCATCCATACCCGGTTCAAAGACCGGTGTTGCACCAAGATCTGCAAGTATCTTTGCGGTCTTTATAGCGGTCACGTATCCGGTATCTCTTGAACCATTGGAACAGATTCCGTAATTCATGAAGAATATCCTCCTGATTAAAGCTTTATATATTTAATCACTTTGCTGAATAAAAATACAGAAGCAAATGAAAATTAAGATAATGCAGCTTTTATCGAGGAAGCTACTGTCTCACCGTCAAGGCCGCAGTATTTAAGCTGTTCTTTCTGAGACATTGCCCTGACGATAGGATTTCTTACACCAAACACCGTGACATCACTTTCAAATCCGAGTATCTGAAGTTCACGTTCGAGAGCTTCTCCGAAACCTCCGCTGATGATTCCTTCTTCAAGGCTGAATACATACTTGGTACCGACAAGAAGATCCCAAATCTCTTTAGCCGGAATGGGCTTTATCATTGAAATATTGATATGCTTACCCATTATTCCCTGCTCTTTCAGGATCTCTGTCGCTTTATCTGCCTCTTCGGATATCTTGCCTGTAGAAACAATTGCAAAATCATTGCCGTAATCACAGACAACATGAGGAAGAACACAATCGGCGGGATCTTCGTATAACGGACCGTCAGCTTCAAAAGGAGATGCGCCTCTGGGATATCTTACCGCAACAGGACCCTTCACATTTTCGATAGCGTACTTAAGGCATCTCTTAAGATCCGTATAATCTCTTGGAGAGAACACAGTCATATTCACCATCGAGTTCAGATAAGAAATATCGAGAAGTCCGTGATGTGTATGACCGTCATTTCCTACAAAACCTGATCTGTCGATTGCAAATACAACATGACTGTTCATGAAACAGCAGTCAGTGATCATCTCATCATATGCTCTTTGAAGGAATGAAGAATAGATGGCAACTACAGGTATAAATCCGGAAACTGCAAGTCCGCCCGCCATAGTTACGCTGTGTTCTTCAGCAATACCGCAGTCGAAGAATCTCGAAGGGAACTTCATCTGGAAGTTATCAAGTCCTGTTCCGAGAGTCATGGCAGCCGAGATGGCAACGATCTTCGTATTCTTTATCGCAAGTTCGGTAATGGTATTCGCAAATACAGTTGTATAACTGATTTTACCGGTTGTGACACCCGTCTCAAGATCAAACGGACCGACACCGTGATAATCGGACGGATTATCTTCTGCAAGTTTATATCCCTTACCCTTCTTGGTAAGAACATGAATAAGCACCGGACCTCTGATCTCTTTTGCAGCCTCAAGTGCTTTGATGAGATCATCCATATTGTGTCCATCAACAGGTCCGTAGTAATTGAGTCCGAGATCTTCAAACATGGAAGGCTTTTTGCGGTACAAAAGGAATCTGAAGAAATCCTTGATCGCAAGGATTATCTTAATAAGACCTCTTCCGATGAATCCGAGTTTGCGGAGGAAAGACTCTGTAGTCTGTTTTGCGGAGATATATCCTGTCGAGATTCTGAGCTTGCTTAAATACCTGGAGAGACCTCCGACATTCTTGTCGATACTCATCTCGTTATCATTCAGGATGATTATCATCTTTGTCTTGCTGTGGCCCAGATCATTGATAGCCTCATACGCAAGACCTCCGGTCAGTGCACCGTCACCAATCACAGCGACGACATCGAACTTCTTTGATTCAAGGTCTCTTGCTCTGGCAATACCAATCGCAGCAGAGATCGAAGTAGAACTGTGGCCCGTATCAAATGCATCATACGGTGACTCATTGATCCTCGGGAATCCGGAGATTCCGTCCTTCTGTCTTAATGTGTTGAATCTGTCGAATCTTCCTGTAAGAAGTTTATATGAATAAGACTGATGTCCTACATCGAAAACGATCTTGTCCTGCTTATAGTCAAAGACGGAAAGCATGGCAACCGTCAGTTCGACTGCACCGAGATTACTGGCAAGGTGTCCGCCATTAGCCGAAACAGTTTTCAGTATCTTATCCCGTAATTCGGAACACAGCTCAACACGCTCTTCAGGTTTCATTGCCTTAAGAGTGTCCGGTGTGAGTTCCTTTCCGAGATACTTATAATCCATTACCTGTCCCTGTTAATAAGAAAGTCCGTTAGTGTTTCATAGTTATCTGTATTAAAGCCCTGTTCCTTAAATCTGTTAATGATAACCTTAATACATTTCACTTCTTCTTCCAACCTTTTCGTTGCACCCAAAAGGCCAAGGTGTGTAACGAATGTTGCCTTTGAATCCCTTTCGTCTTTACCGGTGCTTTTCCCCAATATCTCACTATTGGATGTTACGTCAAGGATGTCATCTTTTATCTGGAAAGCAAGTCCGATATGGGAAGCAAGCTTTCTGAGATCTTTTGCAGTCTCATCAGCTGCGCTTTCTTTTCTTGTCATCTCTTTTGAAAGATAGTACGGAGTAACAACAGCTGCCTCTATAAAAGCGCCAGTCTTCTTCTCCTGAAGTTCCTTAAGAAGAGTTAACGATATCTCCTTATCTTCAGACGCTATATCAATGCTCTGTCCTCCGAGCATACCCCTGATTCCGGCATTCTCCGCCATTGCAGAAGCAGCATAGATATACCCTGGCTTTGACTCACATATCAAGAACATCCTCTCCATTGCCTTATTGAGCAACAGATCTCCTGCCAGGACCGCAATACCTTCACCATAGACCATATGACAGGTAGGCTTTCCGCGTCGGAGTTCATCATTATCCAATGCGGGAAGATCATCATGGATAAGTGAATATGTATGGAGCATCTCAAGGGTTGCGGCAAAATACTTTACGTCATCATCCTTTTCGATGCCGAGCATCGATGATGTGAGATGCATCATCAGAGGTCTTAATCTCTTACCGCCGGCCAAAAGGCTGTATAAAGCAGCCTTAACAGTCACATCTTCACTTTCTCTTCTGTCGAAGATGCTGTTAAGTTCTGGTAATATCCACTTCTCGGTCTTTTGAATCAGAGTGTTAATATCATCTCTTTCCATCATTAAACTCCGGTCTCGCTTATATTAAGCGGATCTGTAGTGCCGTTGGCTTTGTTGACGGCCTCTATCCTTGCAGTGACTTCATTGAGCTTATTCTCGCAGATAGCAACAAGCTCTACACCGCGCTCGTAAAGCTTTAATGACTCATCAAGAGTAGCCTTGCCTTCGGAAAGCTTGCTTACAGTCTGGCGAAGCTCAGCCATGCAGGCCTCATAAGTCATCTCATTATCTTTAGAATCAGGCATTGTTATTTCCTCCGTCATCTTAATTCGAAATATCTTTTATCTCACTGAGCAAAGTACCGTCAGACAGTACGATGCTGACATTGTCGCCCTTTTTAACTGACATTACAGTTTCGATGGCTTTGCCTTCGTTATCACAAACATAAGAATAGCCTCTCTTCAGGACATTACCCGGATTTAAAGCATCAAGTCTTACCTTGATCTCATTAACATCCGATGCCGCCTGCTTAACTGCACTTACGGACAAGGCATCAAGCTTAGTCTTCAGTTCTCTTACAACAGCTTTCTGTTCCATCGCATAATATGCGGGAGAATGAAGAGCCTTGTGATTCTTATATACATCCAGAGCCTTTCGTCTGGAATCTATAAACTGATTAATTGAAATATCAAGGTTCAATGCAAGGTTATCTATCTCCTTGCTCTGATCGTCATAAGAAGCAATGACCATCTCGCCTGCAGCAGTAGGCGTAGCCGCACGGACATCAGCAATATAGTCTATGATCGTATAATCAGGCTCATGGCCTATCGCCGAAATAACCGGTATCTCACTTGCATATACAGCTCTTGCGATACCTTCATCATTGAAACAGAACAGATCTTCAAAAGAGCCTCCTCCGCGTGCAACGATTATTACATCAACATTTTTCGTATCGTTGAAATACCTGATTCCGCTGATTACCTCAGGCGGACATTCCTCGCCCTGAACGATGGCGGGATAGAGAAGAATATCGTGATGAGGATTCCTTTTCCTGATCGTGTTAACAATATCGGCAATGACCTTTCCCGAGCTTGAAGTAACTACTCCGATCCTTCTGGGCAGTATCGGAATAGGCTTCTTGTGCGCACTGTCGAAAAGGCCTTCATCCTGAAGTTTCTTGAACAGCTTGTTGAACTGCTCGTGCAGATCTCCTGCACCCTTTTCTTCGATTTTTGTTGCGATTATCTGAAGCTTTCCGTTCGGTCCGTAAAAATCCAGACCGCCATATACCTTGACCTTCATGCCGACTTCGGGCTCGATCTTAAGCTGTGACCTTGCTCTTGAAAAGATCACACAGTTAATAAGGCTTTGATCGTCTTTAATGGAAAAATAAGCATGATCTCTTGAAGACACCGTATATTGTGATATCTCACCGACAACTGAAAACTCGGCAAGATAAGGATTATCAGCCAAAGATTGTTTTATATAGCCGTTAAGACGGCTTACACTATCAAAGTCGAACATGAGTTCAGATACTCTTCTCGAAATTGCTCAATACGCCGTTGATGTAAGATGATGAATTATCTGTTCCGTACTTCTTGGCAAGCTTGACTGCTTCGTTAATGGAAACAGATGTAGGGATCTCCTCAACTGTGAGTATCTCATATACCGCAATCTCAAGGATAATGCGGTCAGTCTGCGGAAGACGCTCAAGCTTCCACTTCTTGAGGAAAGGAACAAACTTCTCATCAAGCTCATCCCTGCTGTTAATGACACCGTATACAACATCAAGAAAATACGCTTCATTCTCAGGATCTTCAGCAAGTTCAGGATGATTCTCCTTGAATATATCAATCTGTTCACTGATAGGTGAATTTCTGAAACCTATCTGGAACAGAAGTTGCATTGCTTGCTCACGTGTCTCGATTCTACTCATCTGAACCTCCCCGGAGGCAAAATCCTGTCAAGGAATTTCTTGAATTTGCTCGTATCGGAAAAGAGGAACGAACCTACAAAGAAGCCTACCGCCGTCATTAATAAGATAAACATGGTCTTAAAGAACCCGAATATGCAAAGAAGCAGTCCGATTATAAAAAACAGAACGGCAAAGATAACACCAGCTTTGGTGTTACGGAGTTTCTCGAAAAGCTTTGATAAAAACCTTTCCATCCTTACCTGCTCTCAACTCTTGTCTGAGCCTGCTCAACCTTGGAGACTCTGACAATTACCTGTTCGACTGCAATACCGGTATATCTTTCGATATCCTTCTTAACCTTCTCCTGAACCTTTGCCATTGAAGAAGGGATCTCAACATTTGAATAGAGCTCGCAGGATACAGTTACCTTCAATGCCTGATTCTTGGCAGGAGCAACATGGCATCTTGCACTCTTGATACCGACCTGTGCAGACTTTGCTGCATTAAGTGCGATACTCTCGATTGCATCAGGTCCGATATCAACCGTACCGATATCAGTCTTTCTGAGTCTTGTACGGTTGAGTCTTCCTGATGTGATTATGTTCATTATTGATACTATCGACGTAATGAATAAAAGCATGAGAACGCCGAGATAGATATATCTGCTTACAGGGCCCGTAACAATAGATGACAAAGGTGAAAGAATATCCGCAAAGATACCGTCATCAACAAGCGCATATAACAGTACGACCGAAATAACTGCTATAACGACGGAATAAATGAACATCAATGCTCTTATAAATGAATTCATGACACCTCCTCAACCCCGCAAACATAAACGTCGACACTCTCTACCGTAAGTCCGGTAAAGCGCTCGACGTCATTTTTTACCTTTTCCTGAATCATCCAGGCAATCTCGGGAATGATCATACCGTACTTAACAACAGGATATACGGTAATAGACACTGAGCCTTCTTCGGCATCACCGAAAACAACTCTTACCCCTTTGCCTTCATGAACTACACCCGCTTTTTCCTTAAGCGCAACCGCGAAGGACGGAACCAATGACAAAACACCATCTATCTGGAGCGCTGCTTCAGATGCGTATTGGGCAACGAAGCCCTGTGTCATCGATCGATCGCCTTTTATGGATTCGATGTTAGTATTGTCTTCCATATCGGTTCCTTGAATGATCTAACTTTAAAGGTGCGGATTAAACAACTGCCGCAGGCGAATACAATTCGCCAACGGCAGGTAAAATAAACTGAATTAAGCTCTTTCTAAGTATTCGCCTGTTCTTGTGTCAACCTTGATCTTCTCACCCTGGTTAACGAAGAGAGGTACCTTAACAACTGCACCAGTCTCAAGAGTAGCATACTTGGAAGCGTTGTTTGCTGTATCTCCCTTTACACCGGGCTCACACTCTGTGATCTCGAGGATAACTGTGATAGGAAGCTCAACCTGGAAGATATCTCCCTTGTAGGAAACAACCTTGCATACCATCTCCTCTTTGAGGAACTTGATACCGTCACCGATCTTATCCTGGTGAATAGGTGTCTGCTCATATGTCTCCTGATCCATGAAGTAGTAGAGGTCACCGTCAGAATAGATATACTGCATATCCTGTCTTGTAAGCTGAGCCTGCTCAAACTTCTCGTTAGGGTTAAAGGATCTTTCAACTACTGATCCTGTCTTTACATTCTTATACTTTGTTCTTACGAAAGCTGCTCCCTTACCAGGCTTAACGTGCTGGAATTCTACGACCTGATATACCTGGTCGTCCATCTCAAAACACAGACCGTTTCTGAAGTCTCCTGCGCTAATCATAAATATTTCTCCTTTTTTAATAAATAAGCGTTTAACTGACTAATTTTACTTGAAAGACTCATTCTATGCAAGTATTCAAATTATGCTTGTTCTGATGTCAGAATTTGCCTATAAATCTTACTATTTTTTCAAAAGGCCTTTTAAGCATTACATACCAGATCTCGTGTTTATGGAGCTTCTCGACCATAAAAGTCCTGACCCCTGCCCTGTTGCCTGCAATAACATCCGTAAAGACCTGATCGCCCACCATTACGCATTTGTCAGGTGTGGTCTTCATGAGTTCTATAGCCCTGAAGATCCCTGACGTACCGGGCTTGTTGGCATAAGTCACCACCGGTATATTAAGCATTTCAGCGATCTTTGCAGATCTTCCTGACTTGGCATTTGATACGAGACAGCATCTGATACCCTTCTCCTCGATCATCTTCACGCATTCATAGCTGTATTCTTCCGGTTCTGTCGCATGGTCAGGTCCCAGTGTATTGTCAAAATCAAGGAGCGCTGTGGTTATCCCGTTCGAAAAGAACTCGTCCCAAGGCATCCGGACAAGGTTCTCATATACTTTCTCGGGTTTCATGGCTTTGAAGATGTTCAAATATCCGCTCCTGTTATGGTAACCGTGTAATTATCACATACCGTGTATTGATAAGCATCAAAATAATTATAATATTATATTTTCGCGCTTGTGATATTATATTAGGGCTAAATGACAAGTCAAGGAGCACTAAAACTATGAAAGTTACTAAATTCGGCGGATCATCTCTTGCCAATGCATTCCAGATACAGAAGGTCTGCAACATTCTTCTTGCAGACGAAGATCGTAAGATCATGGTCGTTTCCGCACCCGGTAAGCGCACCAAGGACGACACTAAGGTAACTGACCTTCTTATCGCAGTTGCCAAAGCAAGACTCGCAGGAGAATCCTACGACAAGGAAGTTCAGGCTGTCCTTACACGTTACGAAGAGATCGCCGATGAACTTAATGTTGAAAAGGTGCTTCCCGACATCGAGGAAAGACTCCTCAAGATCGTTAAGGCAGACTATACAGAAGATGTAGCTTATCTTGATTCAGTCAAGGCCATGGGTGAAGACTGCTGCGCAAGACTTGTCGCTTACTATCTCACATCTACAGGCCACCCTGCAAAATACTGCAACCCTGAAGAATGCGGTCTTTACTTGGAGCATGACAAAGCCGGCAAGGCAGTTATCCTTCCTGAGACATACGATAACCTTGCAAAACTCAAGGATGAGAAAGATGTAATTCTTGTATTCCCAGGATTCTACGGCGTATCCAAGACAGGCAAGATCATCACATTCTCTAGAGGTGGTTCAGATATCACCGGTTCTATTCTTGCAGCATCAGTCGGAGCTGATGTTTATGAGAACTGGACAGACGTTGACAATGTTTTCGCTGTTAACCCTAATCTTGTTAAAAACCCCTTCCCTATAACCGAGATTACTTACGACGAAATGAGAGAGCTTTCTTACGCAGGCTTCACTGTCCTTCACGAAGAGGCTATCTATCCTGTATTTGCCAGAGGTATTCCTCTCAACATCAAGAATACGAACAACCCTTCTGCTAAGGGAACAATGATCGTATCCAAGCGCTCCCACTACGATTCACTCGTAACAGGTATTGCCGGTGATAAGGGTTTCTGCACTGTTACAGTCAGCAAGTACATGATGAACCGTCAGGTAGGCTTCCTCGCCCAGCTTCTCAAGATATTCTCTGATGAGGCAATCTCAATCGACCATATCCCTTCCGGAATAGATACAGTTACCATAGTTCTCCGCAAGAAGTACTTCACACCCGAGAAGGAGGAGATCATCGTTAAGAGGATCAAGGATGAACTCGGTGCTGACGTCAGCGTTGATCACGATCTTGCAATCGTAATGATCGTTGGTGAAGCTATGGCAAATTCCGTAGGTATCATGGCAAGAGCAGCCAGCGCACTCTCCAATGCAGGTATCAATCTCCGCATCGTTAACCAGGGTGCTTCAGAGATCTCCATGATGTTCGGTGTATCAGAATCCTACTGCTCTTATGCTGTAAGAGTTCTCTACAAAGAACTGTTCCGTTATTGATTATTAGTTAACTAACCACCGCCCGCTAAGCTATCAGGTAAGCTTGGCGGGCTTTTTGTTTTGCTTAATTAGATATCAAATCATTTTCTTCATCCATCGAATTAATGAATCAAAGTGGAGTAAACCGCCAAAACCTATAAATCTAAGGTATTAACGGTATGCAAAAAAAGGAATCCATTTCAAAATACCGTCAAAAGCAGAAAAACGCATATACATACGGTATTAACTTCCCGAACTGAGATTACACAATACCGTTAAAATCTATAGAATCTAAAATCTGACGGTAATCGCAATATACAATAACAATATTACATGCCGTTAAAACACCGAGAAAAGATGTTTTGACGGTATTTTAGTTTTAAAGAATAATTCTGACAACCGTTAAAAGTCGCGAATCATATGTTTTCACGGTAAAAAACAAAACCGGGCAGATGCCCGATTTTATAAGTTTACTATTTTATACTGCGCCGCCGTCTCCACCAGCGTTACCACCATCACCGGCACCGCCGCCTTCGCTGGAACCGCCGCCTTCACCGGAACCGCCGCCTTCGCCTGAACCGCCGCCTTCGCCTGAACCGCCGCCTTCACCGGAGCCGCCGCCTTCGCCGGAGCCACCGCCTTCACCGGAGCCGCCGCCTTCACCGGAGCCACCGCCTTCACCATTATTTGTTTCAGAGGATTCAGTAGCAGATGTTTCTGATGAAGAAGTGGGTTCAGTTACAGTCTCACTTTCAGGAGGTTCTGTAGTTGATTCGCTTGTCTCCTCAGCTGTAGTTGTAGTAGCCTGTGTGCTGCTTCCGCCGCCGTTGTTTACTCTGTCAGTCTGAACAGCTGTTGTTTCAATTGTTCTGGTTGATTCAGTAACAGCTGCTGTCGGACTAGGTGTAGGGTCGCCTGTCAAAGCAGGAGTAGGATCGTTCAACGTAGGATCCTTATCAAGAAGCTGAGCCGTAAGAATATAACCTGTTACATTATTGGCAGTAATTACTTTGGAGAATGTATCATCAACTTTTTCCTGAAGTGTAACTACATCACCACGTCTTAACTGCGCAATAACAGTACCGTCAAGTGAAGCGGTCGAATAGACAGGAACTCCGTCACTTGCTGCATAAAGAACTGAGCCTGCAACATTTGCATTTACGAGTGAAGTAGTTGCTTCAGTAAAGTTAATAAGATTCTTCATGTTGAAGATCATGAAGGTTACACCGAAGCCCAAGAGTATGCAAACAATGAAAATAACAATGGGAATGATAATTGTCTTCGCTCTTTCTTTCTTCTCATTTATAATCGGCTCCTCTTCAGAATCAGAGATTCCATTTCCGGCAGCACCGGGAACAAAATTGATCGTATCAGAAGAATCAGCTTCCGAATCAAAATTAGAGAAAGCATCAGCCTTTGCTTTAGAGGCTTTGCCCGGTCTCGATGCTACCTGCGAATCAGATTTGAGATTACTGTTAATGACAGCATCACCGGGAAGAAGGAATGTTGACTCGACCTTGATATCGATGAGAGTAAGACCTGCTTTAAGACCATAGCTTACAGCTGCATTGATTATCTCTTTTGACTTAACTTCTGTAGATAAAGGTTTGGCAATGATAGAATTACGCATCTGGGAAGGAAGCTTTCTTGAAAGTCCTACACCCATAAGGAACAACTCGTCGTCATCCTGAAGCTTCAAGTGAACCTTCTTGTCTGCATTGACAGGTCCTTCCTGGGGCATCTTACCGAGATACTGGGTAAGATTCATGTTCTCGGGATGAGTAAGTTCCTCTGATGCCTGAATAGCACCCATCTGAACATATCTGTGAGCAACAGTCTGCTCTTCTGTAAGGAGCATGATACGGTTGTTTCTGAACAGTACAGCCTTCGTGATACCGACATGGATAACACGGAGAATGTCGCCTTCAATGACGAACATGGACATTGATGTCTTAAACTGTGTTCCTTTATTGGCTGCGAAGTTGCAGACCTTAACATTGAGAGTGTTGATTACCTGATTTGCAAATCCGTCAAAATCAAGAACTGCCTGATTTGAGCAAGCTGCAGCAATCTTTTCAAGTTCTGCATTGAGTTCCAGGTTCAGTACTGCAGAAAGATTGTCCGGTCCGATTGTCGAGAAGATTGCACAGATCTGAATCGGTGAAGTCGATCTTGCAGTTCTTAAAAACTCATTCGGAAAATCTTCGATCTTACGTGAAAGCGTAAGGAAAAAGACATTCTCCTGAGGTTCTCCCTGAACCAGGTTTGTTTCTGCAATACAAGTTGCTACTGTCTTACTCATCGTTATTCACCCCAAATATAGTCGTTTATTCTTTGTTTTTGTTCGTCAAAATCTACCAACATCATCCAAGGATCGTTCTGAATTGTGTAAGTTCCATCCTCAGGAAATCTGTATTCTTCTCTATTATCTAAACATGCAAAACAATTCAATGCCACACGCATTATATCAGCAGTATTCATATTTGTCTCGAAAACTCCCGCAGAATCATTGAGAAGCTGAAGTTTTTGACCATATGACATACCGTTTACTTTAGTCATCATCGCAGTAGCAACTGTCCTTTGCCTTGAAGCTCTGACGAAATCAGAATCCAGGTATCTAATTCTAGACCATGCCACTGCCTGGTGTCCGTCCAGAGTCTGAACGCCGCCTTGAGTAAGATGAGGAGAATTCTCACCGTCAAGAGCATTGATTTCATCCAAATAACCGTTCAAATAAGAGACCTCTTCCGGCTTAATCTCAATCTCGACACCGCCAACAAGGTCAATCATGTCAGAAGCACTGCCAAAGTCAAACATAATAAAACGCTGAATATCCAAATCAAATATAACATTGATAGTATTGATCATCTCTCCGACACCGCCATAATGATAAGCGGAGTTAAGCTTGTTTAATCTGGTTCCAAGCGTATCCTCTGTATCACCAATATAAACAGCGGTATCTCTCATGAGAGAAATAATCTTTAAGGTATCATTTTTCTTATTAATAGAAAGGATCATCATACAGTCCGTACGGCAGGCATAATCATCAGTGCCTCTGGCATCGATACCGAAGACAAGAATATTCTCAATATTGGGATCTTTCTGCTTAACCTCAATGATAGGATGCGAAGGATCATAGAAAAGCCTGGTGTGGCCACCATTACTCCAAGAAGAAGTAACATCCCCACCGGTCGTACTGCCACCTTCGGACAGATCCAAAGTTGTATAATCTTCCTTGTTTACGACAGGCACTGATACAAATGTACCGCCGAAAATATATATCCAGTAAAGACAGAAACCGACGGCAAGGCCGAGAACGGCTGCCAGGATTCTGACGAAATATGATGCTGCCTTAGACTTCTTGCGGGGGGTATTCCCTACAGCGTCATGGCCTTTCTTACTCATTTCTGTTAATTATCTCCACTTATAATACTTTTCAAAAGACATTAAATTATATCATCAACATTAAGCAAGCCAAACGAATAAGAATAAAAGAAAACTGTGGCAAATAGCCGTCTTTTGTATATTTTGTATAAGTAAAATTGTTTGGTTTTCAAAGTAAAAGGGCTGCGATAAATGAAGTGAACCCCCGAAGTTGGACGATTTAAAATGAGTATAAGGACTGATTCCTTGCCTGGCAAGGAGTCAGTCCTTTCAATTTGACCTGAATTCTCT
>CADAKH010000015.1 GCA_902788505.1 Oscillospiraceae bacterium | reverse complement strand
CTGGGGTATGAAGATTGCGGGAATCTCGATATTTTCTATCCGGGATTCGAACAGCCTACGGAGCTGTTCCTGAGTAAGAAACTGTAAGTATAGATAATATACAGGATAGTAGATTAAGACCAATCGGAATGTGTAAGACAATTATGAAAAGCGGGATGTATATCGTCAAAGCAGAAGAAGATCAGATAGAAAAAATCGTAGATATGTCTGTCAGAGCTTTTGAAACAGATGTTAATGTTGGAGGAACAAAAGGTGATTGTCCGCCTGAATTTGATTCGATTGAATGGCATAAACAAATGGCCCGGGATGGGCATTTGTATCAAGCAATGATAGAAAAAGATTTGGTAGGAGCAGCCATTGTGTTCCCGGATGAAACACAAAAAAGTGTATACATTGGCAGGATTTTTATTGATAGCGTCTATCATAGAAAAGGGTACGGAATTCGTTTGATGGAATGCATAGAAAGTAGTTTTCCTTGTGCTACGGAGTTTAATCTGGATACACCTTGTTGGAATGAGCGGACAAATGCTTTTTACAAAAGATTAGGATACCGTATCATAAAGATTGAGGATGGCTTCGCCTTTTATCAGAAAAGAAGAATCGAAGGCTTATTAAATCAATAGAACTGATAATCATCAGTATAATCGAGGAGAATTATGAGTAATCCGTGGGAAGAAATCAGTTTGAATGATTATGAGAATCATATGAGCCTTGATTCTGTTAAACAACTCCAAATCATGAATTCAATAATGAAGGAGCAGTTTGAAGATTATCCGGTTTCAACGGCTATGGTCCTTGGAGTCGCCGGTGGAAATGGCTTGGAGCATGTAAGTCGGGATAAGTACCGGACTGTTTATGGAGTGGATATCAATGAAGATTATCTTCGAATAGTTTCGGAACGATATGCACATTTGTCTGATTTACTGAAATGCTTGAAGATAGATCTGATCAACGATGCTGATCAACTTCCCGGAGCGCAGTTGCTGATAGCAAACCTTCTTATAGAGTATATTGGGTATGATGCATTTCAGAGAGTGGTTTGTAAAGTGAATCCTGAATATGTTTCTTGTTTGATTCAGATCAATGTGGATGATAAGCAGTGGGTATCAGATTCTCCCTATTTGCATGCGTTTGACGGACTGGATGAGGTACATCATCAGATGGACGCGGATTCACTTTTAACAAAAATGCAGGAGATAGGATATAAGGACATACTCCAGGCAAGGATCTCACTTCCTAATGGAAAGGCATTTATCAGAATGGATTTTCAAAATGGAAAAATGGGATAGAACAATAAATCAGGAATATAATCTACCAAGACCTCTGAGAAATCGGGGGTCTTATTCTTTGTCTGAAACATGCTCTTATCTGTTCATACACTTTCACGTTTAGGTTTGTCAGACTGAAGCACATGGGTTCCCTGCACCCCGATGGTATAATAATGTACAGTTGATTCCGAGGGAAGGAGTTGCATCTTTGCGGAATATGCTTTGTGTTATATAACTAAAGAAAGAAAAAATAATCACATCGGGTTCGGTTGATATTGGTTCTGCTTTATGGGGTTCAAAAGGTACGAAAAAGGTACAGCTCGACTTTTTGACCTCTTAAACGCCTTGATTTCAATGGTATTTCAGTTATTTATGTAGAGTGCCGTGATATATTAACTGCACAGGCCATAACATATTGCTGTTTCTAAATTGTTCAAAGTATTTTTATAGCCGATACATTATTTATTTTAACTGATTACTTATAACTCATCCAACATCAGGAATTCACTGAGTTTATAGTGATATACCGTACTGGTTGAATAATCTATATCATCATTGGTTATGATTATCTTCTTTATTGTGTTATCAATGTTTGAAAAAGCAGAGAATTCTCTTTCGTAAGCCTTATCCTCAGCCACAGAATAAGCAACTTGGATCAGATAGGTCTTGCCATCTCTTTCTGCCCTGAAGTCTATTTCTCTGCCTTTATTGTCATATACCGTAACTTCGTAACCCATGAACAGTAATTCATTAAGGACAATATTCTCAAGATTGTGCGTAAGATCGTATCTTGTCCCGGATACCCTGATGCTGTTCATAGAGACATCTTCATCATAAAGCTTGTAATAATAATTCAGCTTTGACTTTGCTTTGGGAGAGTAAAGAGCGACGTCCGCAATAACATATGCTTCCTTAAGATATCCAAGATACTTAATAACGGTTGGAACAGAAACGGATATGTTTTTACCTTTCATGTAATCCGATATAGACTTGGCGCTGAATACACGTGCGTTGGATATCAAGATATAATCTACGATTCTTTCAAACTCTTCCTTTTTGCGTATCTTATAACGGTTTTCAAGGTCGTTATATACGATCGTATCGTTCAGATCGGTAAGATAGCGTCTTTTTGCCGCAACATCATCCTGTGCAAGTGCGGCAGGGAATCCGCCCCAGACAAGATAATCGGATATGCTGTATTCTTTATTATTCTGCTCTGCATATTCCAGAATTTCCTTATATACGAATGGTCTTACCCGGAATGATATATATCGTCCAGATAATTCTTTGGTGAACTCTTTGGACAATAGTTTGGAATTACTGCCCGATATAAAGACCGAGCAATTCTTCAAGCGCAAAGTACGACAAGCTTCATTCCATTCCTTAACATTCTGTATCTCATCAAGGAATACATATAGTTTTTCCTTATTTATATACTTATCGACATAGTCGATAAGTGAATCAGCATCGGGAATCAGATTTCTTATCGGTTTAAGATCAAAGTCAAGGAAGAGGCATGACTTACCAGCTGCTTTTATCTCATCCTGAACCTGTTCCAGGATAACAGACTTTCCACATCTTCTTATTCCGGTAATAATCTTGATCAGATCACTATCGTAAAATGGTCTGATCTGCTTTAGATAGTGTTCTCTTATTACCATGTGGATACCTCCGATGCTATTAGTTCAAGATAATTCTATTTTAAGATTTTACCGATGTCAATAAAATCTTTAAATAGTATTTAAATATAATTGTTCAACGGGTGAAATCTTTAAATAGACTATTTGCGATTAAATCAATGGTTTATTAAGGATTCGATCGATTATTCTCGTTCGTCCAACAAAAACGGTCCCGGAAATAGTATCCGGGACCGCGGGCGTCATTTGTAGTAAAACTGTAGTAAAACTCAAACCGTATCGTGGCTTATCGTGCTATTACAAAGTTTATCTACGCTGACATCTATCCTGCCGTGACACACAAATAATACTTTTATCATAATTACGATTCGTGACGTTTTACTACGAAATACTTGATTTTATTGGGTTTATACGGCTTTATTTAAAATCAGCAAAAATCACTTATCGTAGTGTATTTTCACTTATCTTATTCCGAAAAAGGTTCAAAAACGGGTTCAAATTTTGAGTTTTGAACCTGCAGTTTCTTTACGTCTCGGGTACATAAGTCGTTAAACCAAATACCATTAAACTATTTCGTGCGATTTTACACAATACCAAGTTGAGTAACTTCTGCTCGGACATCTTCAAAACTGACATGAGTATAGGTATTTAGAGTGACGCTGATATCGGCGTGTCCCATAAGATACTGCAAAGTCTTCGGATTCATTCCTGATTTTGCCATGTTCGAGCAATATGTGTGTCTGCAAACATGAGGCGTAATAACTGGAAGAGGGTCTTTATATATGCGAGACTAGGTGATTCACTGTCAAGATGGGAATGTCAAGTCTTGTTGATTAATCATGCTATAATGAGTCCATCCAAGGCTGGTTCTTGGATCAGATAATAGACAGTAAAGTGAACATGGGGAAAGCGTGCAATGAGCAACTGGTTTACTGCAGATACACATTTTGGTTCGGATTCAAAAGAGATTATGGTTCGTGATAACCGGCCGTTCAAGGATATTAATGAGTATACAGAAGAGCAGATAAGGATCTGGAATGAACAGGCATATTCTGGCGATACCATATATGTCATCGGAGATTTTTGTAACTGCGGACCTAAGATCGAAAAGGATTTCAGTAGCGGTCTTGCCGTATCAGAACGGATAAATGCGCATATCATCCTTATCATCGGAAACAATGAACAGCGCGCAATTGACGAGTTTTTTAACAGTTCCTTTGATAAGTTCCGTGAATACTGCCTGACTGATCCTTCATGCAAATTCGATGACGTAAAACTGAATGATTACGTCGATATAAAGGGCGAAAAATTTTTCCTTACACATAAGCCCACTGACCACGCTAAGGATTGCCAGACTTTATTTGGTCATACGCACAGATACGGCGGGCTTTGGAAATCTTTCGGGTTTAATGTCGGCGTTGATTTAAATCACTTCAGATTGTTCAGCGAAGAAGATATAATGTACATGCTCAGCAAAAAGAAAAAATACTGGGACGATGATATGGCTATTAACAGCTGATAAACAGCGCTTTGCATCCGGGTTGATCAACAGGATATACATCCGGATTTTGAATTATACGAGCCAGGCGTATAAAGGGATGGGTTTAAGCAATGCCTGAGAATAAGTGGGTAATAGGAGCAGTTAATGTTTCGAGTTCGGACGTTAAGTGTCCGGGCTGTGGAGCTTCTATTGGTGTCAAGTTCGATGCTGAATCACTGAATCTCAAATGCCCTTTTTGCGGTCTGTCATCGCAGCTTCCTCAGCCTGGTTCAGGCAAAGCCATCGAAGAACTCGATTTCAATTCTGCTTTGCAGCGTGCCAGTGTAAACTGGGGTCACATCAAAAAACTGATCATCTGTGCAAACTGTGGCGGCCAGACTCTTTACAACGCCGAGCAGGTTACCGGTGCATGTCCTTTCTGCGGATCGACCAGCGTAACACCTGCAGCTGAGAATGTGCAAATCATGGCGCCTCAGGCAATAATCCCGTTCTCGATCACTAAAGAAAAAGCTCAGGAATACTTCACAGATTTTTTGAAGAGAAAATCATTTGTCTCCCAAAAAGTCGCCAGAAGCAAGCTCGAAAACATAGTCGGCATATATCTTCCGTTTTGGACTTTCGATGCTCAAACTGTCACGTCCTACTTGGGTGCAGTCTTTGATGTGGAAAAGGAACCGGCACCTTATGTTACAGGTTTTTCGAACCGCTACTTTGACGACCTTGTCATCTATGCTTCTGACAGGATCCGCATGCCTGAAATAGAAAGAGTACAGGATTTCGATTTCACAAAAATGGTTCCTTATTCATCCGAATACCTGGCAGGCATTCCGGCAGAACGTTATACGGTAGGACTTAACGACAGCTGGAAGCGCTCAAAGATAAAGATGCGGAAAATAATAAGAAACGACATGTACGAAGTCGGAAAGCGCAGATTCTCCGTCAAGAAATTTACTACCGACTACTATAACGTAAAGTTCAGATATCTTTTGGCACCCGTATATATTGCCCGCTATACATTTGGCAAAGAGTCATATCAGGTAGCTATCAACGGACAGACCGGCAAGACTTACTGTGAAGCGCCTACATACTTATTGAAATTGATACTGCTGATCATACTGATAGTCTTAGTGGGATTAGGCATATCAGTATTTATTATGTGGCTGAAGCATTATTTAGGATTACCAATGTCCTGAATGCCGCCAAAGAATCTGCTATGATCGAAAATTCAATCGTGAGTTGTTTATATCACGAAAAAAAGAATGAAATCAGGAATAACAGGAGAGTGGTGCATGTTTGAAGACTTTGATGCGAAATATGATGATTTTTGCTGGTTTGAAATAACCAGTGAACATTCCAAAGCCGTTTTTGAAAAACAGGCAAAAATGGAAATATGGGCTTCATGTCCTTTATATGCATGCAAAGACAAACTTAAAGCTGTTGCTAAATCTGAACGTCAGGATGATGTGTTGTTTTTCGATGGTGAGAAATACTATGTTATTCATTTAGCGTGGAATAACGGCTGTAAAGATGGTCCCCGGTATAAGGAGCTTCTTCCTAATGAATTGAACGGGTATTTTGAGTGGTATTATTTGAATGTTTAATCAGCAGGAAGATGAACAGAATAAGGGTAATGGGGAATAAACGGATAACACTTAAGGGGATAACTGTCCTCGTATTTACCGCACTTATGGCAGCAATGTTTTCGGGTTGCATTCTTAACAGGCCGGATACTCAGAAGATGCTTATAAAGTACATGAACAACCGCTATCCGGACGAGACTTTTACGGTCGAGTGGACCGACTGGATATCCTATGACAATGAGAAGTATATAACGACGGTCCATTTCTCGACTGACGTGTTTCCTGGCGGTGTGGTCGAGGCGTACATCGCAAAGGAGAACGGCGTGTGGATCTACCGCGATAACTACATTCTGCTAAGAAATAAAGAAGCAATCGAAGCGGATATGACAGCGGCCGCGGAAGAGTATTTCGGTCCGTGTAAGGTATTCGTAAATTACGTGACTAGGGATATCCCCGATTCGATCAAACCTGATGCGGGTCCCGGTTACATTCTCAAGAACTGCGATGTGGAACTGGTTATTTATCTGCCTCCGGATGAGCTCGATTACAAGAAATATGGGGATGCGACGAATGCATTTTACGAGTATCTGACGAATGACGGCCACGACAATCTCTTCGGTACGGTGTGGATCATTGATTCACAGGATGTATACGATGCTGCTCATACGATCTTCGATAATTCGGAGATGATCGAACACGAAGACATCTCTCATAAGGTCGGCATGTTTGGCACTCCGGTCTTTTATTCGCAGAAATAACTATTCAAACTCTGCGCATCACTCCGCTATCGAAGCTTTAAGGACTCCGCCTCATATCAGAAAAAATTCTTGTAACGAAATTGAATTTCATCCGTCTAACCCATGAATAAGAAATCGGAGGATTAATATTGCTCGCAGTTCTCCACCACAAGTGGAAGGGCGATAAAAAGAAGATCCGCCTGTGGCGCGGGCTTTGCTTTCTGCCGGCTGTCATCGCCGCAGTTCATGTGTTTATTTATCTGGTGGGATTTCCCTTGTTTGTTGTAGGGTTCTTTCCTCTTTATGTAACCGCACTTTTCGCGCTCCTGCCAATACCTTTTGCAAAGCGCAAGATCGGATATAAGATCACAGCGGTGCTTGCAGGACTTGTGACATGTGTAATGGGTTTCTACTATATCGGCATGTCTCCGGACTATTTCAATCATACTAAAGAGAGCTACACCGAATCATTCCATTCATTGGTACAGGATATGGACGAGCACTATGTTCTGAAAGAATGGAAAGAGATCAATTTTGCTGCGCTTGAAGATAAATACATGCCTATGGTGATCGAAGCGGAACAGGAGCAGAATGAGGAGAAATTCACTGATGCGGTAATGATGTTCTGCAGCGAGCTTCACGACGGTCATGTTCATGTCGTAACAGATGATAAAGCCAGGATCGAAGGATGCATATCTTATACAGTGTCATATAAGCCCCGTGAATATGGTCTTGCCATGGTCCAGCTTGATAACGGTGATGTCATCGCTGTCTGCACTACCGCTGATGTACAGAAGCTTGGCATTAAGGACGGTACTGTTATTACAAAATGGAACGGCAAGGATATTCTGACGGCTTGTGCGGAGGAAGTTCCGAATCTCGGTATGTCCGTAAAGGAAAACGCCGAACGTATAGCGGCAATCGTGCTCTCGGGTGTAGGAGGCGACACACTCGATGTATCATTCCTTGATGATAATGGCACAGAACAGACCGTAACACTTAAAGATCTTGGCGATCCGCACACTCAGCTTGAAGCATTCAGATTATACAGGCACTTCGAAAAGCTTGGCGCTGAGGATGAATACGATTCTCTTCTTGCTGAGAATTTCAGCACGAAGATGCTGGACGACAAGTGCGGCTATCTCAGGATTACCGCTGAATCATCAGACGATGGTCTTTACGATATCTTCATCGGATACATGACCGGTAATCATGCATGCAAAGGCAAGAGAGATGTTCCGTGAGAAACTTCGCGGACTCAAGGCACAGGGAATGGAATACCTCATCATAGATATCCGTAATAATCAGGGCGGTTACGACGAGATCGCCAATGCTCTCTGCGACCTTTTTACAACAGAGGATATTGATCATTATGCAGTAGGTATTCGTGAGAACGGCACCTACAAGGCCACTTCGACACATGGCATACATGGTGACGGCGAATTTGCCGACTTGAAGGTTCTGGTTCTTACTAATTACGGGTGCCTCAGTGCGGGCGACGGAGCTACGCTGTATCTTTCCATGATGCCCAATGTCACAGTTGCAGGACTGACAGACTCTTACGGATGCAACCAAGAGACAGGCGGTATCAGCGCTCTTACGGGCGGACATATCTATGTAGGATTTCCTGTCGGTCCCGTGCTTGACGGCAATGGTAATCCCAACATTGATACACGCGAAGACTGCATCAGCCGCAACCCTGTTGATGTGCGAATTCCCTTAGATTACGATGCGGCAATGAAGATCTTCCGTGACAAAGAAGATTACGAGCTGAACTGGGCTATGCAGTATCTTAAAGAGAATGGTTGATGTAGATTTCCGGCATCCCTTCTTTGGGTGATATATTTCCGGAATTATACGAGCCAGGAGTAATCCCGGCTCGTATTGTATAATGGAACAGTAAATTATCAGTTACCTATACTAGGAAGAAAGGGGAGAGACGATGGACGGGAAAATAAGGGAAGAGTTTTTGGCGTATTTAAGGAAACTGGTAACATCCGGTATGTTGGATGACGGTGTTCCCGAACAATTTAAGCCGGTTGTAATTACACATTTTTTCAATTCCGAAGTATATGGTGAAGGTTTTCAGGGATTTCTCGAGAACTATTCATTCTCACTCGATGAAGTCTTAAGTGCACTTCAAGTGCTGAATGTCGTTCCTGAATTAATTCAAATTGTAGAAGAAGCAAAAAAAAATACATATTTATCTGACGATGAATTGTTTGAACAATCATCCGGTGACGAAGATATGTATTCTGAACTGATGGAGAAAAGAGATCTGGTCTGGAATGAGATCAACAGAAAATATTACAGCATCACAAATAACGATATTGATGAAAGGATAATAGACTATATCAAGACGAACGGTCTTGATTTCAGTATCTGATATTGTTTGGCACGGATTTTCCAGAATAAATCATACCGGGGTCAGGAGCAATCCTGATCCTTTTTATTCTTTTCAACAGTAACCCAAATACCTGTTGCTTAATCAACGAAACGTCCTGACATTATTCATTGTCTGACGTATATCCGCCGGTGATAATGAAGCCATATAACAAAGCATTATCCGATAAGGAGGAAAAGAATATGGCAACTATCAGAAAAGCAGATCTTAATAATGTCTCAGGCGGAGGAAAGCCCCTGGCCAATGTTTCCGGTAAAAATCAGGACAGGTGTCCATACTATAACAGCATAAACCATCTGTTTTATCCGACCGGCGAGTCGAGACCCACAGATGCATGGTTTTACGATACAGAGGAACATTATGTATGTGCCTGTGGAGCGGGCTACTGGTATGCAGGTTTCTGGTCGGAAAAGAAATGGGATCATCCTGAAATCCAGGGACCTCAGATCGGTAATCCGCTTGTGGTGCAGTAATCTGACGATAGGATCTTAACATCGAAAAACGGGAGGAGGCTGAAGTGAACCCCCTCCTTTTTTCAAAGGAAGCAGCCGGCACTGGCATCAGGAAGCAATTCCTGCTTAAATTTACTCCGCATTAATACTTCAATAAAACTGACATAATATCAGAACGATAGAATGCGGGTATAGAAATTTGTTAACAGGAGGATAAGTCAATGGCAGAAGATAAGAAGAAAGAAATCAAAGTGGATGAATTAGAAAGTGTATCAGGTGGTTATATAATACATCATGATCCTAATGAAGATCCGCCGGAGATGTATTATGGTAGTGTAGCTAGTTTTCTTTGTAAGAGTTGTGGGAATGTATTTAATACTTTTTATGAAATCGGAAAGTGTCCGAAGTGTAATGCAGATGTAGATATTTACAATGATTATGCATAACACTGATATTTAAAACATGCATAAGTGTGGCTATGGCACTAAGTTGTAAGAGCCGCGGATTGATATCCGCGGCTTTGTTATATCCCATGGTGTCCATGGACCGATTGGTATACTTAATACTTGTATAGACAACTAAACCCTGAAGTTAACAATATCTTTCTTTTGAAACTCATAAAAATAGCCTCTATTTCAACATCTTTATGGTATCAGAATAAGCTCACCTAACGAATTTGCCAAATGTTTTATCGTGATTTCTAACGAAAATCGAAAATGTTTTTGCGCAAAATAAAACGAAAATAAAAAATGTTGTTAGTGTAGCATCGGGTTTCGGCATATATCATTTAGGTAAAAAATTTGTTCAGAAGCGTCGGTATAAAGTCGGTATAAAATACCCTTTGAATGCCTCGAAAACCATCTCATTATTCATGCTCATACTTCTATCCCCCTTATCAAAGTTCTGTTGTTGTCGTAGATCTTATAGTCGTAACCGTAACTGACACCACACATGCTGCATGTATCCTTGTACTTCTGGTTATGATCAACTCTCTTGATGTAGTGATCTTCCATTATTTGTCTCGGACACTTGACAGAGCCAGGACAAAGCTACGGGGCAAGTGCTTTCTCCAAGCCCTCAAAACATCAGAAATGCTAAGACAGATCTTCCAATATGAAAGGCAACATGTATATCGGCAAAAATTTGAGGTTATTGTCCTTTCTGACATCCTTTTGAGATAGAAGTATTGCCTGTGAAACCTGTTTTGAATATTTCTTACAAAAAGCATCTATGGACTCATGCTTTTTTGTAGCTGACGACTTAACTTCCAATGGAACAATCTTTGTCTTGTCCTGGAGCAAGAAATCAACTTCATAATAATGTGTGCTGTTTTTCTTTTCCCAGGTGTGATAGTAAGAAGCCCGGTTTGTCGAAGTGATCATTTGCGCTACTGCATTCTCATAAAGATAACCCAGATCGGCCGGTAACTTATCTCCAAGCAGTTTGCTGTATATACTTTCATCTGTTTTTGGAGATGCCTTGAATATCATTGTCGTAAACAGTCCGATATCAGACAGGTATAACTTAAAAGTATCATTATCTCTGGTCTGAGCTAATGTCATTCCGGGATTGAATGTATTGTAACATGCAATTACTGTCTTTGAATCCAAAAGGTCAGCCAGTCTTTCCTCATCTTTCTTAGTCTTTCGCTTTCCTGTTGCCCTTGAAATCATATATCTCTTCTTGTTTGTAGCTAGCTGACTGGGGATAGATTCATACATCTTTCCAATTAACCCGGAGCTGTCTATCTTCTTGAAATCATCAATATAAAGATTTATTATCTCCCGTTTTATCTTATCGATCTCAGTAAAATTCTTACCGTTAACATAGGCATCTACAGCCTGGGGCATTCCTCCAACGGCCATATATATCCTGAAATCCCTCATAAGCTTTCTGTTTGTGCCGTTGCCCACCTCAGATCCCATTTTATAGAGATCTCGAAGAACAGAGTATGTATCGTTTCCAACAGCCCACATAAATTCCTCATAATCCATAGGATATACAGGAATCCTATGCTCCTCGGAAGGAATAACAATATCTTTGACATTTTTCTTTATACTGATGAGTGATCCTGTCTCTATATAGTCATATGTCCCATCAGCAACAAGATATTTGATCGCCTGTCTCACCAATGGCTGACGTTGGATCTCATCAAAAATGATCACGGATTCCCTTGGATATAGCGTAACGCCCGTCACTGTCTGTAAGCGCAAAAAAAATAGTCGATGATCGGCTATATCCTCGAATATATCAAGTAGTTCCCTAGTAATGTTAGCAAAATCAACCTTTATATAGGATCTGTAGTTAACCTTAGCAAATTCTTCTGCTACAGTTGATTTTCCAACTCGCCTTGCACCTTCAAGTAAGGCAGCATACCTTGGTGCATAGTTATTTTTCCAATCCAATAGTTCTTCATATACTTTTCTTCTAAACATATAACGCCTCATTAACATCGTCTTATTGCTTTGCATTTGTTCAATACAATTCTAGTGCAAAAATGTCATTTGTTCAATATTTTTTTAAAGAGCTCGTGCCATTTCTTCACTATTTTCGATTTTTTTCAGACTTCAGACTGATAATCTATCTGAGGGTTTTGAGATCGTCAAAACTGAGGAGATATCAGTATAAATAGCGGCATGTTTGTCAACAAACTAGGCTATAATGTAAGGCAGGAATAAAAGGGAGAGACAGACATGATACTCATTATTGAAGATGACTCCACGATAAATTCACTGCTTTGCGGCATTCTTAAAAAGAGCGGTTATGAGGTAGAGAGCTGTACTGACGGCCTTACCGGTTATAACATGGCTCTTGATAAGGACTATCAGCTGATCCTGATGGATCTGATGCTGCCGATGAAGAGCGGGGAGGAGATCTTAAGGGCGCTCCGCGAAGTTAAGAAAACGCCCGTCATCGTGCTGTCCGCAAAAAATGACGTGCATAACAGGATCGAGCTTTTAAGACTCGGTGCGGACGATTTTATCTGCAAGCCGTTTGATATAGATGAGGTCATTTTAAGGATTGAGGCAGTTCTCCGCAGAGTCGAAGATGTGAAAGACGTCCTTACGTATAAGCAGATGAGGATCGATAAAGAGGCCAGAAGGATCTTTATCGGTGACGACGAGCTTATCTGCACCGCAACTGAATACGCCATATTGGAGCTGATGCTCGGCAATCCGGGAAAGGTCTTCTCCAAGAGGAATCTTTTCGAGAGCGTGACAGGCGATAACTACTTAAGCGAAGAGAATACCATGAATGTTCATATGAGCAACTTGAGGAAGAAGATCGCCAAGATAACCGACGAGCCTTACATCGATACCGTTTACGGCATGGGATACAGGATGGCGAATTAAGCCCTGTTGAGCGTCAGCAGGATCTCAAAAACGCTGCCTTCCTGTTTTGCGCTTATGGAACCGTCCATCATCTCCACAAAGCTCTTGCAGATATAAAGCCCCAGGCCGGCGCCGCCTTTGGTCCTGGACGAATCATTCTGATAAAACCTGTCGAAGATCTTACCGGTATCGATCTTCTCCGAAGCATCGGTGATTATCTTCAATTCAGTCGTCCCGTCTTCGCATTCATTGACCGTGAACTCGAGCCTGTGATCAGAATATTTCACAGCATTGGATATGAGATTCTGAATGACTCTCGTGAGCTTCTGGGCATCGGCTTTTACATAAAAATCTTTATCCTGCTGCGCGAAAACAGGTTCCAATCCCTTCCTGTCGATCTGGGGGCTTTCCGCAAGTATTTCCTCGCATATAATACCGGACAGGTTGACGTTCTCGATCCGGATATCGACCTGATCTGATTCGATAAGGGACAACTCGAAAAAGTCATTAACGAGCTCATTAAGATATCTCGCCCTCTCGAGCGCGATCCGGACACTGTCTTTTATCTCATCACTGTCATCTGATCTTACGGCGACCTGAAGATATCCGATTATGGACGTCAGAGGCGTTCTCATGTCGTGGGAGATAACGGATACAGATTCCTTCAGCTTGTTCTCATCAGCTTTGCTCTCCGCGCAGATCTTCAATATTTTAGCATAGAGTTTATTGACTTCCGCGATCATTCTCTGGAGGTCGCGGTCCACAAAATCCATGTTCATCTGCTCGTGGCCGGGATTATCCTTCATCACCTTTGTGACACGCTTCAGTTCCTTCTTTATCAGGATCAGTCTTACCAATAAAAAGAGGACCAGTATTATAAGGACGATAATCACATATAACATACTGATCCTCCTGAAATCACAGAGTACTTATTCCGGTTCCGGCGTTAGTTTGCCACATCCTTATTTCTAAAGATAAAACATGAGGCTGCAACAAGCAAAGCCGTCGCTATTATGGCACATACGGCACAGGGTATCAAATCAGATGCCGATGAGCTCTTTGCCAGGCAGAAGAACGAGTGCTCATAAATAAAGTTTCCGCCAAGATAATTTCTTAATAAATTACCTGCTAATGCTGCTGTTGTTATGCAGGCAAACAGAGCAATATACACGTTGCCGCAGATAACGGTTATCATCTCATAGAAAGCGTTATAAGCAATGAGCTGAAGGATTATGACACCGGCCCACACCACATCTTTTACCGAGAATCCGTCAAAAGTAAACCCGAACTGTTTTCCGTACACCAGCATCTCGAGTATGGCAGATACAAAATGAAGGATCATGACCACCACGCTTGTCGAAATCAGCTTGGCAACCACTATCTTCCACCTGCTGTTACCGGTGACGATCGCCTTGTGTATTGTCCTGTTGGTAAAGTCTATTCCGACGAACCATGCTATGAGCATTCCGTACATAAAGGAGAACGAACAATCCTGTATTCCCTCTTTAAATCCGTCATACATCGTAAGGGAACCATGCATATCAATATATGTATCCGTAATTCCTTTTTCAGCCCAATCCAGAAATATCAGGAATATTACCGCAAGGCAGACATATAATGGTATGAATCTTATAATCTTTTTTCTTTCGATCCTTAACAGATTAAGCATTGTTATCACCTCCCGTAATGCTCATGAAGTAGTCTTCGAGAGTGATCTCTTTTACCGAGAGTTCGCTAACCAGTATTCCCGCATTCATCAGATATCCCGAGAGTTCTGTCATCATCTCGGACTTGCCGAATATCCTGATCTCATCATCGTTTTCGACCTTGTAAGAAATGCCCGGAAAATACTTTTCCAGGATAGTTACAGTCTCAGGGATATTGTTGTCCCTGACCATGATGTATTGGCTGCACTTCTCCTCGAGTTCCTCGTGCGTTAATGTGTCGATTATCTTTCCTTTATGGATAAATATGAAATCCGTTGCAAGCAGATAGAGCTCGCTTAAGATATGGCTCGAGACGAAGATCGTACAGTCATTGTCGTCGCGTATCTGCTTGAGCATATTCCTGAGCGTTACGATGTTTTTAGGATCGAGACCGTTGATCGGTTCGTCGAGGATAAGCAGCTTGGGATTGCCGATCAAAGCCATTGCAATGCCGAGCCTCTGCTTCATACCCATGGAAAGCTTCTTGGCCTTTTTCTTTTTGGAATCCCCCAGACCGACCTTCTCAATGATCCTGTCTGTGGCGGATTCATCGGGATTTCCGACCAGGAGCCTCTGCAGCTCGACATTCTGCCTGACCGTATATCCGGGATACATGTAGGGGCCTTCGATCATGGTTCCCACAAGCTTGCGCTTCTTTTCCATTGCTGCAGGATCCGTCTCGCCCATCAGCGTCATGTCGCCATCTGTCGGGTAAATAAGACCTGCGACTATCTTCATAAATGTACTCTTACCAGCACCGTTTTCCCCAATAAAACCATAGATGTGATTCTTCTTTAAAGAAATGCTCACATCCTTAAGTGCGTACTGATTCCTGTACTTCTTGGTAAGATTCCTTGTTTCGAGGATTATTTCACTCATCTTGGCAGTTCCTTTCATTTTGATACTGTCAGTTTACAGGACGATCTTAAGAGAATTATTCACCAATCCTAAAGAAAAACTAAAGATTGGCAACTAATCAAACTGTGGCAGGGATGTGCATGCTATCGTACTTATTTGAGGACTAAAAAAGTACGATTTAGTGCTTTGCGAGTTGCAAGGGCATTTTTCGTATTTTTTTCGAGGGTGAAAAAGTACGATTTGAGGTTTTGCTCTTAGCCGTAATAATCATCAGAATAATAGACTAACTGATAATCCAGAATTTGATACATGTAAGATTAATACAATCCGCCAGACGCTCGGCTCGATGTCGTCCAAATACTCGGCTAAAAACCGTCCGAACACTCGAACTATATTGAAAATAACGCACGCAAAAGATATTTTGATTAATGATCTTAATCTTATGGGTCTGTTTTTCGAGAATCTTTGCATCAGAGATCTGCGTGTATATGCAGATGTTCTTGACGGTGATGTATATCATTATAGAGATAAGACCGGACTCGAGTGCGATGCAGTTGTTCATCTCAGAAGTGGGAAATATGGACTGATCGAAATAAAACTCGGCGGAGACGATCTTATAAACGAAGGGGCCAACAATCTGATCAAATTATCGGAGAAAATAGATACAAATAAGATGCATAAGCCCGCATTTATGATGGTTTTGTGTGGCATAGCACCTTTCGCATATAAACGCGAGGATGGTGTTTTTGTCGTTCCGATATCTTGTTTGAAAGACTAATTAACAGCAAGGACTGACAAACTATATGTTTAGAGAAATCGTGGAAGATATCCATATCATTTAGGTAAAAAATTTGTTCAGAAGCGTCGATATAAAGTCGGTATAAAATACCCTTTGAATGCCTCGAAAACCATTGATTTCAGAACATCTGCCATTTATCTATGTGGAGTGCCGTGTTAACTGAAGATAAAAACAATGCGTAAACGTTTGTTAAATCTAATGTGAATGCATAGTTTCCTTATGGATGTTACAATCAAAGAGATGTAGGAGTGGTTTGATTAGATTAGGAGGCATGATATGAAAAAGATTTTTAATGTAGCAGCCTTTGTTTGCGGTATGGATGAGGAATACCCATATCAGATAATAAAAGGCATCAATGAATTTGCCAGAAATCATGCAATCAATATTTCGTATTTTGCGTCTTTCGGCGGTGTTGTAGAAAACAGTTCATTTGATGACGGAGAATACAGCATATACAAACTGGCACAGCTCGCAAATTTTGATGGTGCACTTCTTTTGACAAACACTTTTTCAAACTTGGATATAAGGAATTCGATCATTGATAAGGTTAAAGCTGCAAACATTCCTACAGTTATTTTCGAGTGCAATGACTATGAGGAGTTCCACGATATAAGTATTGATAATTATGCCGTAATGAAAAGATTGGTGGAGCATCTTATAAATGAGCATGGTTATAAAGTGTTCAATTATATCTCCGGCCCTGAATCCAATCCTGAGGCTCAGGAGAGATACAAAGCTTTCCGTGATGCTCTTTCTGAGAACGGTTTGGAATTTGATGAAAGACGACTTTATAAAGGTCAATTCCGCAGCTATGATGGAATTAAGGCTATAGATGACTTTATGCATTCCGGAATCAGTTTGCCCGATGCTTTTGTCTGTGCTAACGACAGCATGGCTCTGACTGCAATGAATAAGCTTCAGTTGAATGGTGTTAAAGTGCCTGAAGATGTTGCAGTGACCGGATTCGATAACACTTTCAATGCTCGTAATGCATTCCCGATTCTTACAACCGTGAAAAGACCTTTGTATGCCTCAGGTGTAAAAGCTTGCGAGGTTTTGTATTCCCTTATGCAGGGAGGAAAGAGTCCGCGCAGCACGATAATGGATGCAGAACCGGTCTTTGCCGAGAGTTGCGGATGTAATCCTGACAACAGAGATAATGCTCTGGAATTCAGAAAAGAGACAGCATTAAAGATCGAACGGACATATACGGGTATCCATATTCTTAACAGACTGATCGCAGCATTAGCTGTCGCAAAGAACATCGATGAATGTTCTGATGCTATCTGTAAATGGCTAGAAGCAATAGATTGCGGAGAGTTTGCTCTGTGTCTTGTAAGCGACTGGGAGAAGACATATAACACACTTTCCCATGACGACGGCGGTAATTATCCTGAAGCAATGACTGTTCCGCTTATTTGGAATCACGGCGAAAGATGTGCTATAAAATCCTTCCCGAGCAAACAACTCCATCCTGAACAGCAATTGACCAGCGGCAAGGTAAGTTACTATATTCCGCTTCATTTTGGCCCACGTATATTAGGATATTACATCATGTCGAACACAGATTTTCCTATATACAGCAATCACTGTCATACAATAACAATGAGTATAGGCAACGCTATAGAAACTATATCCAAACTGAATGTGCTTGACCCTCTGTGTGGAATCTATAACAGAAACGGATTTAATATCAATGCCGGATATATATTTGAAGAATGTATTCAGGCTCAAGCGACACTCTCTGTTATTTTTATCGATGTTGACGGTCTCAAGATAATTAATGACACTTATGGTCACTCTGAGGGTGACTTTACGATCAAATCCGTGTCAGAGACTATTGAATTGTCATGCGGCTCTATGGATGTATGCGGAAGAATTGGCGGAGACGAATTCGTAATCATAGGCCGTGGGGAAAAATTTGCTGATGAATAAGCCATATGAGCTTTCGGCAAGTGTCGGCTTTATAAATGCGATCCCGGACAAGTCTGATACACTGATTGAGTTCATCCAACAGGCAGATGCAGAGATGTATCTTGTAAAAAAAGCTCGAAAAAAACAAAGAATCTAGTTCCCATTGCTATATTGGCAACATAACTGCAGTAAAGTGTTGTTTATGCATCAGATCAGATAATCATTAACGATAGCTATCTTTCCGTGCTCTTGTAATAATGAAGCCACCAATCAAAAAACGGGATTAAAAAGAGGTGGAGTTATGCTGATCAATTTGTTTTTCTTTATCCTAAGTATTGTACCTTCTGTGCTGATAGTTATCTGGCTCAGGAACCGTAAAAAGCACAATACACTTTATCTTCAAAGCTGTAAATCGGCAATCATACGCGGTGCTATCTGCGTGATGCCTATATTGGTTGTCTCGGCAACGTTCCATTTTGCAAGGAATCTTTTGATAAGCTTTATCTTCCCGGACATGAACGTTTTAGTTTCCAAAGCTATATACACTTTCATCGTGTTGGCTTTTTCGGAAGAACTTGTCAAATACATTATGTTCCGCCATCTTCTCAGGAAGAATATAAGCAACTATTCATTGGCGGATATTACGGCTTTTATGGTAATCATCGGAACCCTCTTCGGCCTTGTTGAAGATATTCCTTATGCGATAGGTGCCACTCCTTCTATCATGCTGATCAGAGGATTAACAATGGGACATGTCGGTTACGGATTTATAATGGGTTGGTTCTATGGCAAACATATCGAGACCGGTAAAAAAATATACGGCATCGTAGCATTCGGCCTTCCTTTCTTCATTCACGGTCTCTACGACTTCTCGCTCAGTGAGGAATTGCTCAAAACAAATGATAATCTTGCCTTCATCGGATTATCGTTGGCAGTACTCGATGTCGTGCTGATCATACTTATGATTCGTTTCTTCCTGATCTCACGCAAAAAAGAACGCTGTACCGATCAGTTGATCGAAAAGACAATCGAGGTTAATCCTTGATTCATGTAATAAATACTATAAACACTGCAAAAGGGCTGGCTCTGGAAAAAGAGTCAGCCCTTAAATAATCTTTTTGGAGAGACATCAGATTGCTGTCCCGGCTAATACCCTCGTGTTATTAGATTTGTAGTTTTGGTTGTGAAGAAAAGGACATAAAGTGCTATTCTATATTGGTTGCACAAGGCTAACAGACAGGCAGAAATGCCGGTTAGCGAGAAATTTAAAATACATAAAAGGAAGTGAATATAGACATGGAGATATATACGAAGGATTCGTATGTAACAGGAAGTATGTGCGACGGTAAACTTAAGCTGTCAGTACTTGCCGCAGATGAGATCGTCGAGAATGCGGTAACCGAATTAATGGGCGATCTCGGCATTGACGGGATCGTGGCGATGGAAAGATACAAAGCTATGTGGCTGATCGCCAAGAACAATATCTGTTTTATGAGACGCCCGAAATGGCGTGAGGAATTCACAGTAAAATGCTATATATCAAAACATTCCGCCGTAAAGCTTAATATTGATACGATCGTTGAGTCCAAAACAGGTGAACTGCTTCTGAAAGCAAGGACCGAGCTGGCCGCCATCGACCTTGAGACGGGAAAGATCCGCAAGGCGGAGACTGTAGGATTCGATCCTTCAATGGAGAATCCCGTTCAGACTGAATGTCTTGATTTCGCGCGCTTCCCAAAAACATTAGGCGCTATAGCGGAGTCGGTCACTGTTCGTTCCACCAGCCTTGATTACTGCTACCACACAAACAACATCGAGTATGTGAGGTTCATGCTTAATACTTATCCTGTCGATCATTTTAAAACTCACGAACCTGCTCAGCTTGAGATCCATTATGCCAGCCAGTCTTTTGAAGGCGAGGTGCTCAGCATCATGAAAGATTCTGATGACAGCGGAGATCAGTTCCATGTCCTCCGTGACAGTCAGGAAATCACCTCGGCCAGGATCAGGTGGGTATAAGACATGCTGCTTTGATATAATTTATTTATCCAGTGGGAATAAGATTGATATATCATCAGCAATCTGAAATAATCAGACAGGAAGAAGGAGCGGGAATAATGAAATACACAAAAACAATCGCGAGTGTTCTTCTCATAGCAGTACTCGTAACTTCTTTATCAGGGTGCAGCAGATTCATTGCTGATGCCTCATCAATATTCGAAGAAACGCATGAGAATAGTTATGCGGGTGAGGTATCTCAGATGGAACGTTCTGAAGAGATGATGGATAACGTCATTTCGTGCATCAATACCGATGACAAAAACGGTCTTAAGAATTTGTTCTCGGAAGTAGCTATCGAAAGAGCCGAGACGCTGGATAGCGACCTCGATTACCTTTTGAAGAATTACGATGATATCAAGGCCGTTGGAGCGATCAATTGCAGTGCTTACGGCCAGGGCGGCGATCAGGGTTGGTTTTATCTATCCTGCTATTGTGACATAGAGACTTCTCAGGGCAAGATGAGACTTTCCTGGGAGGATTGCCCGCGCAAAGTTGATGAGAGGTCTTGTGAAGGATTATATTCTCTCGCCGTTATGAATATAACCGAAAAATTTTATAAGACCGCCGGTGTATATAATCCGGAACTTAAGAACTATATGGTAAGGGGAACAGCTTTCGTCAATGCTAATGGTATCAGGTTCCATGATGAAGTTAAATATGTAAGAGAATGGCTCTCAGATGAGTGTTACGAAGATCATGATGAAGAAGAACTTCTTGCTCTGGAGTGGCTTCTCTCATGTCATCCTGGTGCCAATTATCTGAAATGGACAAAAGAATCCGGAGATACCGTATATGTCTTTATTGAAATGTATCTGAACCATAACTCTATTGTTCTATGTGCCGGCTACGATAAAGATAATCCTAATTTCATAACGCATATATCAATAGTCGCTTCTGATAAGGACAGCACTCCGCCGGCTAATACGCCTTCAAGCGATACGATAATCAATGCCGGTTTGGGGGATGTTCTTGACATTTACAGGGAACTTCACGGCTAATCACTAGTTTATTGAGCTTGCAAAAAACAAATTGACTATATTTAATCCATATGTTAATTTTACCTGGTATTAGGGAGTAGCTTGCACGGAAGCGTGTAGCATATTTACGTCAGTACGGGATATCATCCCCGGGATATGTTCTAAGAAGCGAGACTTTTACACCCATAGCGGTTGCTGTCCTGGAAGCTGACAATGATTTTTTTGACCCGCACGAATATACTAAGAATGTCAGGTCTGAAGATAATAAAAACTTCAGAAGAATGTTTGACGAATATAAAGATAAGTATCTTTCTCAGGCTTTTTAATCATTTAGAGCAAAAATTGAAAAATATCAGATTTCTTTGTTTGTAATGGTTTTTGAGCGTCCTATAATACAAATGGATGATAGTTAGAAGGGAAGTCATTAGACAATGGCATTTTCTGATGCTTTGGAAGAAAAGATCATGAAGCTCGGCTCTAAGCAGAAACTTGGAGCAGTAATAAAACACATAAACAACCCAAATGATGATGTAAGAATGACGGTTGCGATGGCACTGGGCTTGATTCCCACGTACGATTCCGGCATGGCTTTGATAGAGCTTTTACGTGACAAGTCTCCAATGGTAAGAGCTTCAGCCGCAGAAGCTGCAGCTGCCATACATGCCAAAAACTGTGAGGAGTATGTGAAGAAACTGGCATTTCAAGATCCTGATCCTAATGTTAAGCAGGTAGCCAAGAAAGCATTTGATCAACTTAAGGATAGTGTCGTCTGAATCAAGGAATATTTTTTACAAATATTGCCAAGTTTAGTAGAATCTGTTTGTAATAGCACTAGAATAATAGTACAGGATTCAAATAATGTTAAGGCTCCAGAGTATTCTCATACTGCCGGACGTGTGTATGATGTTGTAAAGAAAGGTTCAGAATGTCGTTTTTTCTTCGGAACCATTATGATTATTTGCTTTCTCTTATCGATTGTACAGTGCCGTGACCGATTACCTTTGTGACTTCATAGACGAAGACACCTTTGGTCTTACCTTTGAGGGGAATCTCGCCGACTTCTTTGACTTCGAGGCGGTCCTTGAGTCGTTTGTAGAGCACGTCGCTTATGAGGACCTGACCTTTCTTTGCGTTGGCTTCAAGACGGGCAGCAGTGTTGACTGTGTCGCCGATGGCGGTAAAGTCCATTCTGAAATCGCAGCCTACGTTTCCTATGACTGCAGGACCGCAGTTAACGCCTACACCGAAGCCGACACTTCTGCCAAATCTCTTCTGGAACTTCTCTTCGATTGCTTCGCCGCCCTTAACGATATCCATAGCTGCGCATACAGCCTTGTATTCATAGTCTTCCAGATAGAAGGGTGAGTTGAATACTGCCATGGTCGCATCACCGACGAATTTGTCGAGTGTTCCGCTGTTGTCGAAAATGGATTTTGTGGTGAGAGTTAAGTACTCATTTAAGATCTCGACGACCTGTTCAGGTTCCAAAGCTTCTGACATTGTGGTGAAGCCTCTGATATCAACGAAGAGTACTGCGATGTCACGGTTCTCTCCGCCGACCTTGATCTCGAAATCACCTTTTTTGGCGATCTCTTCGACGATCTGCGGAGCGACATATTTGCGGAAGGCATTTAATACCTTGTCCTTCTTGCGTTTTTCGAGCAGGTAATTGATGCTGAGCGAATAAATGAATGACAGAATGAGCACGATTGGGAAGTATATTATGCTGTGCGAATATCCGTTGTTGTTGATCCATACGAGGAGTGCGACCTCTGCGCTGATAGAAGCGATGAGGAGGATAACGGACTGCCATGTCTTGAGCTTACGGAAAAGGAAATGCAGGAGCATTGCGATGACGCCTGTTATGAGACCCAGAAGATAAGCGTTGCCGTTGAGCGCAAATCTTCCCTGAAGATAGGACTGGAAGATGTTTGCATGGATCTCGACACCATACATCTGGCTGCTTCCGCCATTGGGGACATTGAAGTCGTCCATCATTTCCGGATCGTATGCGCCTACGAAAACAATGCTGTCATCAAAGATACGCGGATCAATGTTGCCGTTCAGCACATCAGACATAGAGATGTATTCGTAATCGCCGGGTTTGCCTGAGTAGTTGATCATGGTCCTGCCGGTTATGTCTGTCGGGATATTGTTGGGAGTGATCCCCATTTCTGCGCAGTATCTTTCATACATTACGGTCGCGAAAGAATGATATTCGGTGCCTTCGAAAACCTCAGCGGGAATTATTCTCCTGACCGTACCATCAGAGTCCTGTGAGACGTTGCAATAACCTACGGATGCAGCATCAAAAAGTTCTGCATAAGGATTATCAACACCGTTGACAGGGTAGTAGAGGACGCCGTTTTTGTCGGTCTCCCATTTCTTGCTGTAGCTAAGCTGATTTACGACAACGACATTGCCGTGTCTTGATGCCGCATCTGCAAAAAGCTGATCACCGTCATTGCCGGTAATCCCGCTGGAGAAAAGGATATCGAATCCGATAACCGCTGGCTTCGTGTTATCGTCAACACAAAGCTTATTAATGAGATCAGCGTATATGCTTCGGGACCACGTATCGATACGGCCGTATTCACCAAGCGTTTTGGCATCGATACCGATTATCTTGATATCGCTCTCGATACCTCTCGGTGCCTGATAGAGGCTGTCACGGGCGATATAATCCAGCGGACTGAACAGGTTCGTTATCGTCAGCAGGAATACGATTACACCGGCTGCCAGGGCTTCAAGTACGGGTTGCAGATTTTTGCGCATAAGATCAGATTACCCTTGTGAACGTATAGTCTCCGCCTTCATTAACATAGAATGGCATGTTGCCGCTGTAAACGGTGTTGTCCGTTACGGGACCTTCCGGAGTATTTCTTGTTACGAGCCAATATCCGTCGCCGAGGTTGTATGACTCGTTGCTCTCAAGAGGGAGTACAACGTCAGGAATAACGATCCTGCTCTCAAGCCATTCCGCCTTAAGAGTGAATTCGACGGTGTTCTTATTTCCTGCGGCATCTTCGGCAACGATCTTATAAGTCACTATGCCGAATCCCGGTGAAAGCGTGAGGACATTGCCGCCTGCAGCCTTGAGATTGATGGGCTCGCCGTTTACGGTAAGTGTACGAAGGTTCGGATCGTCAACCGTGATGACATAAGATGAAGTGTAAAGAACGTCGCCCGGCTTAACTGTTCCGGCAGTAGTTTTGAATGCAGGAGCATCAGCATCGATCTGAGGTCTTGTCTTGAGAGCGATGGCACCTGTAAGTGCGTTATCGCTTGTTCTCATGAGATATACGGAACTCATCTTATCGGTGTAAGGGATGCTGTTCTCGTAGTTCCTGCCGTAAACAGATGAGATCTTGTATCCGTCAGGTGCCTTAAGTTCAACATCACTTGTGAAGAAATCGTTCTTGCCCTTTGTTCCGGTCATTGTATAGGCAACGGCCGGAGCTTCCAGGTAAACGATGCTGAATTCTGTTGATGCAACGTGCTGTGCGAAATTGTTTGTCTCACGCAGAGTTACTCTTACGTTGTATGTACCGGGTGTTTTCGGGGCAACTGTTGAGTAAGCGGAGTCCGGAGCATTCTTTGCCTTGTATTCGAAAATTGCATCTGCTGCGCTGTCCGAGTTGGTCTTTACCGAAGGCTTGTAATCTGTGCCCGCATAGGGATTGCCGATCTCAATGATCGCAGTGGGAACTGTTTTCGAGATCGAGAAATCAGCTGTAGCAACAGCTGATTCGTATTTGTCTGTCTCACGCAGAGTGACTCTTACGGTATATGAACCGGTGGCAGACGGCTTGACTGTGCTGTATGCAGAATCTGCCGCATCCTTTGCCTTGTACTCGATAACAGCCGTAGCATCTGAATCGGTAGTGATTACGGGCGAATATGTCTCACCGAGTTTAATTACTGAGGGAATGCTCAGTTCAACTTCAGGTGTTCTCTTTACGATCGAATATGTGGCGGTAGCAGATGTCTCGTTGTAAAAATCTGTCTCGGCAACTGTTGCCGTAACTTTATATGAACCCGCATTAACAGGCTTTCCTGACAGGGCAGTGCCCGTAGCGGCATTTGTGTACTTAAATGTAACGTCGCCTTTGGACTTTGTTATTACCTCGATGTCGTAATCGTCACCGGCATAAATAGTCTCAGGAATTTTAAGAACAGCATCTGTATCAGTGATGCTCGGAACCATCGCGAATGAGAGTGTAGTCTCTCTTCCGGAGTAATCGACAGCTTTGATCTCATAATCTTTCAGTTCACCTGGAGTGCTCTCAAGTGTGAGGGTTACTTCATAGTCTTCGAAATCCTCGCTGTCTTCATTAAACTGACCCTCTTTGTAGCTTCCGTAGAGCTCGCCGTTCACATAGATCTCGTGAAGGTTTTCATCGAAGACCACGATCTCTGCTTCGTCACCAAAGACGTCTTCGCCTTCTTCAAAAGAAGTCTCACGTCCGTCGACAAACTGTACATCAACGTAGGGATCGGATTTATCGAAAATTAAATTCACTATATCGGGATATGCTGTAATGAGAGTGATATCATCGGTCGTTGCATCTTTCATTGCACCTGATGCGCTTCTGAAAACAATTCCCAAATCCGCGTTGATCTCGCCGTAGTCATTCATGATCTGATCTGCTGTGAGAGTCAGTGTGTTTGCAAAGCCGTCAACACCCGAAATAGTAGTGCTTCCCAACAAAAGACCTTCAGGAGCCGTCAAGGTTAAACCAGCAGGAATGTATTTGCCGTTAACCACACCGCTTACGGAAACATATGGCGCAGATAAACCGAGTTCATCAGGCGTTACAAAATCGATCGAGTAGCTCTGTGAACTGGTTGTCTTGCCTAAAAAAGATCCTGAATCGGTAGCTGTTACACGGACATAGTAATCTCCAACATAGGTGGGTTTATCGGTACTGTAATCTGAACCATTATATGAATATTCAAGAGTTACAGTTCCATTGTAACCGTCAGCTACTGTGATCAGGCTGCTGAAATCGTAGTCCTGACCGTAGTACAAATCTGAAACAGTACCGAAACTGAATGGATCATCAAATAACTCATTTGGTTTTTTATTGGAAATAGTTTCTGATATTTCTTTTGTTGCCTCACCAACCTGAAGAGTGAATTTGCCTCCATTATTACTGATATTAGTATAACGATCAGCAATGACTGTACCAGGAACATCATCTGATCCGTTGGTAAAAGAAGAGAGCACGCTAATGGTTGAAGTATCACTCGCAGGATATTCAATGACTGATAAATCGACTGAATCAATAATAACAGAACTATTATTGGTTAATATAAATCTGGTTCCGTCGGCTTTTTCAATACTGCCGCAATTAAAAGTTGAACCAGGTTCTACAATTATTTGAGTCCATCCATTGGAATCAATTTTGGAACAGGTAAAAGAGCAATTACCATCGATGCCGACAAAGGTTCCATCTGTAATTACAAGGTTGTCTATCGTAATATCAGATTGAATATTCATTTGAACACTTTCATAGGTGTTCAATACTGATATTTTCTCAAAAAGATAAGTTTGAGCGTTATCTGCATCATCTGTATAGGAAATTACAATTCCGCCGTCGCTATCAGCTTTGAAATCAAAAGCTTCATATGCCTGTCCACCTGTTATATTGACTATGGCGCCATCTGAAGTTTCAGTACTCGTTACGCTTGCAGCATTAACACTTTTGGTTTTTATTCCCCATCCGATCTGCATGGTAAGAGCGGAGCAAAGAATTCCGCTTAAAATTTTTGTAAATGTCTTGGTCTTCATAATCTTCACCCCGCTTATCCTTTCCATTCGATCGTTGTGTCACGATCAATGGGTTTCTTAAAGTCGTAGTCCCAATTTCCTTTGTCGGAAGGGGAGAGCGCAGGAATCTGCGCATACTCGCCGTTGTTTACGATCTGAGTTCCGAATTCCTGTCCCTTATATGTGAATGTGACATAGAAGGGGCCTTCCAGGAGTCTTGTGAGTTCCTCGTTGGAGATGGAGAGATTGTCGCCGTTGATATCGGTGATGTCCTTCAGATCTTCGAGAACTTCTCTCGGGAGAGTGGAGTAGTCGATATCCTGCGGTTCATCGTAAAGATAATCTCTCGTTGTTCCGTCATCGTAAATGATGACTTCCTTACCCTTTATTACGGGCACTTCCTCAACAGCATATGTTCCGTTCTTATATACAAGTCTGGATACTACCTCGCCTTCGAAGCAGCATGTTTTTGTATACTTAACGCCGTCAATCTCATATACAGTCGTATAGAAAACAGTTCCTCGTACAGACATCGCCGAGTTAGGCGTATTGACTTCGTATGTGGATTCGGCGGAGAGCTTGTTCCTGATGTCGCTCGTGATGCCGCCTTCGAGAAGCTCTATCGAAGTCTTGCTCTTGTTGCTTGTTCCGGTAGCGTTGAGCTTTATTGTTGTGTGCTCATCTAAATGGATGAACTTGTCGTCGTCGGCCTGGATGGTCATGACACCTGTATCAAGTTTGACCGTGTCGCCGTTTTCGAGGACCATGTTGGCATAAGGCGTGATGGCACCCTTGCTCTCTCTGGTGACGGTTCCTACGCCGCTGAACTCAAAAAGCTTGAGCAGACGGTAACTTTCATTCTTAGGTAAAAAGACGATGAGCGATACAACGATTGCAGCTACTGCAACCACTGATCCCGCGATAATGGCAATAAGTTTCTTATTCATAGATACCCCCTTGAACTAAAAATAAGCAATTAAATTATATCAAGAGACATATATATTTAAAATTAATATTACTTGATAAATTCTTTTCGAAAGATACTGTGGACAGTTAAGGCATTTATCTCTCCGGTGTTTTTGGCAAATGCTGGTATTCCATATGCTTTCGGCAGGTCTGCTTGCCGGATGTGGCAGCTCCGTGCCGTTCTTTTCACTAACTTTTGTTGTCGTTTTGATGCTGAAACGAAGACTATTTGAAAAACCGCAAGACTAACCTTTACACGTGGCCGGACGGGAAACGAAGTATTCCGGCACACAAAACAGTTTATGGGGAAATAAATATGGGTATCAATGGTTGGTATTTGACAGGGGACGACTGTTCCGACAGCAGTTACACGGCTTTTTCTTATACAGAGCTTAATCCGGTCGTAAGCAGCACACCTGTCAGAAACACAAATGTCAGGGAACAGTATGTAAGCGAACAGCTTCAAAGAGAGAAGAGAAGCAGGAGAAGACCTGCTAAAGAGGCGCCTGTCAGGACAAAGCCTGTCAGAGCGACTGCATCACCCAAGACTAAGAAAAAGGCAAAGAAGAAGAGAACTGCAGCGAAAGTAATCTTCTTTGTGACAGGACTTGCTGCGGTTGTCTTCGTGTCATACCGGTATAAGGACACTATCGTTGAGGCATGCACGGATTTCGTGAGCGAGCATTTTGATATCGATATAGAGATCGGTATGGATACACGCGAAGACTCTGTTCAGAAGGCCCAGAAGAAGGCATACGAAGAGGCTTCCGAGAGGACCGATGAGGTCGCATCTTACGACAGATCCGATCCGGCATATGAGATCGCGGAAGGCATAATGGAATCCCTCTGGCGCGACAATGAGATCGATACGGCATGGGAGATATGCAACTGGGTTCACTCGAACATATACTATCAGCCGGTCTACGATGCCCAGTCTTTCGAAGATGCGGCATATATGGGATTCACGAGGAAGAGCGGCGATTGTTTTGTATCTTTTGCCTGCACGAAAATGCTTCTTGACTGTGCCGGCATCCCCAACCTTATGGTTGAGAGATATCCTGTCGAGACCAACTCCCACTATTGGAATCTCGTTCAGATCGACGGCCTGTGGTACCACTGTGATGCCACTGTCTTCAAGGACCATCCGGACATGTATTTTCTTTGCACGGACGATGAGATAGCTGACAGCCATCACTCCTTTGACAGTGACCTCTATCCTGAGCGCGCAGAATCTTATTACTGGAACAACTGCGACTACGAAGATGTCTGGTACGACGACAGTTACTGCGATGAGGAATACTACGGTGACAGTTATTACGATCCCTATTACGATGACGGCTTCAATGTGGAAGACGGATATTACGAAGGTGAATACTACTACGATGAAGACCTTTACTATGAGGACGGATACTATGAAGACAGGCCGTACACCGGTGTGAACCTGCCCGATGAACCATACGAAGTATGGAATTAATAATGCCAATTGGCTTTTAGCTTTTACCCTTCTTTGAAAAGACGCCCGGAGGAAACGAAGAATTCCGGGCGCCTTTTTATGGGGATTATAGGGGAGTTGGTTAAGTGAATGTCTCAGATACCGTAACGACGGATTATGTTGATGACTTCAGCGTGCGTGAAACTTTTGCCTGTTTTAATATCAAGATAAGTGTTGGGGTCTGATCCAAGGCCTGTTCCTCCGAAGCCGAGGCTGATATTTGCTCTGATTCCGAGGTTGTCTTCTAGGACTTCTTTGATCAGTGCAGCTACTAAACCGTTTGCGCAAGGAAGGTGTCCGCCGACTTTTCCGAAGAAGTCTCCTAAAAAGCCGTTGCCTTCGATTGCTGAGATAAGTTCGTCTAATTCTGTAACTGTACCGCCGGATACGATCTCGAGCTCTTCCATTTCGATTGTTCTGTAGTTAGTCATAGTTGTCATTGTCTGGTTTTCCTTTGTTGTGAATTAGTTTTTGTTTGATGGCTTCATTATCACTGCTTCAAAGGGTGCAGACAATCAGTAATTCCATGCCCGAATGTGGCTTAAGCAACAGATCCCGGGATGTCTGTTGTATAAATGAAAAAGCCTCTCCGGAGATATACCTGAGAGGCATAAATTATTTATAAAAGCACCATTGGTTTATAAGTGTACATAATCCTCTCCCCAAATAGTCACATGTTTCATTTTGTTATTTCCGTTCCATTGAGCTATGGGTTTAAGGTCATAGTAAACAGGCTTGTTCTTTCCTCTGATGCATGCGACAGCAGGATCGTTCTCCTCGTGATATGTGCCGTTTTCATCTGTTGCAAGATACTTGCCGATAGCAAATAGCAGGCCGAGATATTTATATTTTACTGAAGAGTTAGCAAGAGCCGGATATTTATAATCCCCTTTCTTTGCTTTTCCATTTTTTTGATCGCAGCTGTATTTTAAGAAAGCATATTTAAAAAGTTCTGCCATCGTAGCACTGTTTACACTTCCTGTTAGATTTAAAAACTCTTCAAGTGTCTTATTGCGTTTATCATTTTTCTCGCTTTCATCAATATCCTTGTCTGAGTTTATTGCGTCACATTCAGCAAGAAACTGTGGAATACGGTCTCTTAAATCTTTAAGAGTACGTTTGTTTACACTGCTGCTGCTGCTTTTATCAAAACTGAAAAAATCTGCCAACTCTTTTCGGGTTTTATTACTTCTTGCTGATACCGGAAGATCATTAAGGATCACAGATATTTGATCGACAGGACAGTTCCAGTATTCATTAGTGTCTCTTTTGAATATTGTGTAATGTTTTGATGGATCATAAAGGAAAGAAGGCACAGCTATCCGTTCGCTTCCATTACCGAAAACCTGAAAGTCCAAAATGAAATTGTGATTATATTTTGCAATTCGTATTTTTCTGCGATATTCATTAAGATCGATTTTAACTTTGTGTTTTGACTTATCAATCTCAAGTTCGTTGAGAATAGATAATTTCAGAATGCAGTCATAAGTTGCCAGAAGAAAATTATAGTTTTTCCGGCTAAAATAGTTATCCCAAAAGACAGAGTTAAACACTTGGACATCATTGGATATTTTTCCTATATTAAATGCACTGGTCGACAGTTCCCGGTCATTAACAGCAATCTCTTCATCGTTAAAAGGCTTTTTGTCAGTTTCACCACTTAATGATCCATCTGTTTGTGATATAGGTATGTCTTCCGTTTCCGGATGCAACCGGGTCATTTTCTTTAGTTTTAAGGCAGCATTTCTTATTGTTTCATCCTCGATTGCAAGAACTGTATCTGAGTCAAAGTCTGCTCCGCCAAGAATAGCCATGATATTACTGTTGTAAGGAGAAACAACGATAATATTACTCTTATGAATTCCTGTAAAATTGAAATATTCATCGTAGGCTTTAACTCTCTTTGTTTTAACAAGATATACAGAACCGGAATTCATATGCGGATTGCGAAACAAGACGAGCTCTTTGCTGTTGGACAATCCTTGTATATAAGCTTCTTCTTTCTTTAGCTGCGGTTTATAAGGGATATTTGAAGCCTCACATAACATTTCGTATGGCATACTGCAAAGGGTGTACATATCACCTCTTAATTTGAGCCGCCCGTGTTTCATTTTTTCTTTATAGTTCTTAACTTCTTCTTGCACAAAGTTTTTATAGTATTCGGTTTTATCGAAATCAGGACTATATTTAAGCATATTATAAATGAAGTCCCTTTTTCTGGGAGATTGGCTTATGTGCCGTAGATGGTGAAGCATTACAGATCTGTCGTTTTTCAGATATTTAATGTAATCCAGATCTTCCCGCATAAGCTTTTTCATATCATTTTTGCTTAGCGGCAGAGTGTTAAGGATCTGGTAATTTACTTCGTGATAATTTCCATGACCGAGAATAGAAGGTGATTCTTGCTTAACGATTCCGAATGTTTTATCTATATGAGCAAGCCAGTGCTTGTATAACTTTTCTGATTTCATTTTTAAATCGTCTTCGAATTTGCTGAGTTTAAAGCTGTCAATAGTAACTATCAAGCGAATATCTTTGGCTTTTAGAACTCTGCCAAACATATCAGTCACCTCATCTATTTTCTTATCCTTGAAGAACTTAGTGATTTTAGTGTTAAACGCACAGGCTTTAAAAAAACTGTTACGCAGAAGCATCATGCCATGATCCTTCATATCTCCGGTGAAAAGACTTTCGTCAAGAAGTGCCTGCCCATCCCAGAGTTTATTACTGCTGTCGAATTTTTTATATTTATTCTCGTATTCAGATTCAGTAAGAAGCGAGGGTTCTTTATTGTTTTCATCATATGTTAGTATTTTTCTGCTTCCGTTTATATATGGAGATTTGATGCTGTCTAACATCAGAATAGATTTCCTTGGATTGGGAATATCAACTGTTCCGATGATGGATGACATTACAAGAGCCTCATAAGCTTTAAGGGATGTAAGATCGTACTTATCGTTCGCCTTTAGTTCCAATCCAAGCCATGTCCATTTATACATATCTTCATAAAGACAATCAGCAATAAACACGCAGTTTCCTGTTTTAGCCTTACTTGCTGATCTCTTATAATTCCTGTAGTGTATATCGTCAATAGAGAAGCCTTCTTTATACAAGATAAGACGGGGTTTATCTTCTTTGGCAGAAGGGTGTTTTTGGTAAAGCACATCAGTTCTTTTGCTCAAGTAATATAGCATGAGTTCACGGAAGGATTCTTCCATTCTTTTCATGACATATATGTTAAATGCTTTGTCCTTATCTTTAACCTTCTGGGGAATATTACTTGTCTCCCATTCCTTTCGTTCAACAATTCTCATCTTTTCTATGCGTTTGGAAACGTTATCAAAACGGGAACTGTTCATGTAATAGAAATCAAGGAAAGTTTTATATTTCTTTTTTAACTCATTATCTTCTGTGCTGATTTTGTCAGTAACATGAAACCCGTTAATCGTTTTGGCCTTTAAATTACTTAATTCTTCAAAAGACAGATTAACTAATGCTTTGGTCGAGAAAAGCTTACTGGTTTTAAACTGTTTAAATGGTTTAAGTTCATCGAACTTCTTTTCTTTTATCAATTCATTCATTTTAAGAAGATCAAGCGAGACAGGAACTGATCCTCCAAATTCAGAATTTTTGGGAAAAGTAAGTTTGGTTCCTGTTATAAAACTGAGAAGTATGTCCCAACAGCTGAGATTTACAACATTATATGGCTTGAATATATTATCCATTTTTTTGCCTGACATAACGCACCTCCGATTTTAGTGAAATCATATCACTTTTTGCACTTTTTTCAATAAACCTTCTATTGGTATATTTTGCAAAATGCCTTTGTTTTAAGCGTTTACCGGGTCTTATGACAATTTTGAAATTGATGTCCTTATGGTACCGATATATGGAGATTTTCCACACGTACCAAATAAACTCATAAAGGAGGTCTGTATATGACCCATCAAGAATTAATTAATTTGTTTAATGAAACAATGTCAGAAGCTTCTGCTATTGTTGGCAGTCACATTTTTAACGGAATACCTGATGATGAGCTCATCAACGCAATTGATGCACTTAGGTATATGGACCCTAATCATCTTGGAGCAAATTATTCCGACCGACTCACAGATGCATTGTACTTCATTAAATATGGTCATGCATACGCATTTGAGTATGCAGCAATGTTCGATGCCGTATTGAATTGTGAGAATGAGAAAGCAGGCGAAAACGCAGCTCATATAGATTCCATCAAACCGGTAACGTTTGGCTGCGGAAGCTTTATCAGCACTTTTTCTTTGGTATTCGCTTATTCGAACAAGAAGGAGAATAGGCGCAACTTTAGAATACATCAACCCGGAACTGATATTGGTGTTGACTTGACGCAGTGGCCTCTAACATTCAATCAGGAAGGCATAAATGCTGAATTGAAACAAATGGATATAGTGGATTATATAGCAAACCACTTCGATCCATCTGCTAATTTGCTGGCATTTACAAAGATACTTAATGAATTGGATTCTAACGTGGTTGATGCAATAATAGATGCAATAAGAAACAAGGCACAGGCAGGTGCCTTTAGTGGTAATGTATATTATATTTGCATCTCACATTCACTTAGCGAATATGAGCACAATCCATCGGTCAGAGAAATAGCAGAAAGAATTATAGAAGCTATAAATGTAAACAATGAGTTTGAAATTGATGACAGTATCCCGGAGTATTTTTACCAGAATACTGTTTCAGACGATGAGCGTCTAAAACTGCTTCCTGTAGATCCCGATGAATTGTGCAAGTGTTATGGTTTCGTGTCGGGAGACGATGATAAATATGTTTCAGTCCTGAAATTCTTTGGCGGTAGTTTTAACCCGGCCGGCATAGATGATGTTACCCATCAATTGAAGTCTCACACACCTGAATTCAGAGCTATACGTACAGTAAGCCAGGTGCGTATGCAGATTATACGATTAACAAGAATAGAAGGAGATAACGTATGATTATTAGTGCAAGCCGCAAGACAGATATACCGGCATATTTCAGTGAATGGTTTATAAACCGTATAAGAGAAGGCTATGTTCTTACTCGCAACCCGATGAATGCTCATCAAATCAGTCGCGTTCCGCTTACACCGGATGTAGTTGATTGCATTGTATTCTGGACCAAAAATCCTGTTCCGATGATGTCACATCTTGAAGAGCTTAAGGATTATAAATACTACTTTCAATTTACATTAACTGGTTATGGCAAGGACCTTGAAGCGCATCTTCCCGATAAAAAGATTATCCTGCTTCCTGCCTTTAGGAAACTCGCAACTAAAATCGGACCGGAGAAGGTTATTTGGAGATATGATCCTATAGCATTTAATGATGTATATACACCTGAGTATCATCTAAGTGCAATAAAGCAAATAGCAGAGTATCTCAGAGGGTATACGAATAAGTGCGTTATCAGTTTCGTGGATATTTACAGGTCTAAGAACAAGACTACACTCGATTCTATGAAGATAGCTGAGTCTTCTGATGACACGATGTACTCTTTCGCATCGCGTTTAGTAGATATTGTTAAATCTATGGATATGGAGGTTTCCTCCTGCTCTGAGAAAATAGACCTTTCATCCCTGGGAATCACACACAATTCGTGTATTGATAAAGATCTCATTGAGAAAATATGCGAGGGAACTATAAAGGTTTCCAAAGACAAGTCGCAGAGATTAGAGTGCGGCTGTGTGGCAAGTCGCGACATAGGAAGCTATAACACCTGTTTAAATGGATGCAGATACTGTTATGCTAATTACAGTCCGGAAACAGTTAAGGCAACTTATGCAAAATATGATCCTAAATCGCCAATTTTATGTGACTCAGTAGATGAATCCGCAGGAGACGAAATAACTGAAGTTAAAGCAAAGTCGCTTATAGATAAGCAGATCAGGTTGAACCTTACCTGATTGCATATTTCCCAAACAAATATAATTTGAAAGGATGTGATGTTTATGAGAAACACCATAGTTGTTGACATTGCCAGATTTGCAGCAGGTGATGATTATAACCCGGAGACAATTCGATCCTGGATTCTTGCATACAGAAGGTTTAACGAGGCCGTATCTATGCTTGGAGAAACAGAGAAGACATATTTTCTTGAATATCTGAGAAATAAATCTGTGCCGGACGAAAGATTTGGCTTTCGTTTGAAATACCAAATTCTTCTCATAAACCGCGCGATTTATATTGTAACTACTTATATGGCTTCTTTTGGTTTTGATCCTGCTATAGAGCCGATTCGAAATACCCCTGATGAAGCGAATACTTCTGTTGATATTGAGGATTATCCTATTGAGAATCCGGATATATGTGAAGAAGATGATATCTCCGATTTATATAAACCGTACAACAGTAAAGCCAGGATGTGTAGTGTTTCTCCCGAAGTTCTTTATGAGATTGAGCATCCGCAAATGAAGTGTACTTCATCAGAAGAGGTGTCAGATAACAAGCTTTATGCTCTTGTAAAGCAAGCCTGCATCAAGCAGGATGTACCGGAAGAACTCACGCCTTGGATATCTATGAGTGCAATTTCATATATCAGGACAGGAACATGTCAGCCGATGCTTCTCATCGGCAATGCAGGTACTGGTAAAACTTATTTTGCTAAGGTATTAGCCGAAGTTTTAGGTCTTGGATTCTATAAAATTTCAGGCCCTGGTGCGAGCGCGGGAAGGGGACTTACCGGGGACGCTGCAAGTTTCCGTTCACCAAGATTTGGTGAGATTGCTAATGCTATAGCAAAGACACATTCATCTAACCCGGTTATCCTGATAGACGAAATAGACAAGTGCAATAATGCAAATAAGTACCATTGTTTATCCGACGAATTACTCAGTTGTCTCGATTCATCCCGTACCATACACGATAATTTTCTTGAATCAAATATCGACACTTCGCATATTGCGTTTGTGCTTACAGCTAACTGTGAGGATTTAATACCTGAATGGCTTATAGACAGGTGTCTTCTTATACGTTTCCCTGACCCAGACAAAAACAGAATATGTTCCATTCTTGAAAAACACATAAACAGCCTCAGAACAGAATCAATGTACAAGAATAAACTTGCAATAGATAGAACGGCTCTTACTTCATGTGTCATTAAGATCCGTAATACGGGTGTGGTTTCTCTTCGTCAATATATAAGGGTATTGGATAATGCATGTCTCGAAGCATTTAGAGAAATGTTTGAGAAAAAAGAACCCAAAAAAAGAGTAATTGTAACGAACAGACATTTTGAGAAGGCCATGTCAGATATAATCTCATCAAACTCTAAAAAGTCGGTTGGTTATCACATTGGGTTTACTGCGTAGAAAGCAAAGCATCGGTTATTTCCGTTTGCAGAGGCAGAATTACATAAAAAGCCTCTCCGGAGATATACCGGAGAGGCTTTGATAACTCAGTTTTTAACCTGTCAGAACGATGTCAGTTCCCACTTCATAGGCAGATATTTGCCCTCACCGTCAATGTAGGTAAATACGCATTCCTTGCCGTCCCATGTCATGAACTTTCTTTCTGTATTTGAGCCGTACCAGGAATCGTGGCAAACGACATTTGAAGCACAAAGATATGTATAATATCCGTTTGTTCCGCTGAGCACCTGATCCGGGCCGGAAATGGTTTTCCACACAATGACATCTGTGAACTTGGTTACATTCGAGCCGTCGTTAAATCCGATCAGGAGCTCGTCAGTTTTGTCTCCGTCAAGATCGACCAGCATATAACCTACTTCGTTATTCTTATCCAAAAGTTCTGCAGCGAAAACAAAATCGCTGGACTCAAGCGCTAGCTCCGACGAGCCGTTTTGTATCGCCGTCCTGTAAGCATCGAGAGTGCTTTTATACCAGTCCTTAGAAGGTTTTGTACATCCAGTAATACCGGGAATCAGCAACGCCAGCATGACCACTGTTAAAACAGTTGAAACCACTTTCTTCATATTAAGTTACCCCTTTTTCCAATAGTAAACATAATTTTACAATATACTGATCGCGTTTTCTATATAAATCGTATTAGGGATATAATCTAACAGTACGGAAAGCACTGCATATACGGGAGAATTCTCATGGAAAGAAAATACTACGAAGATATCGGATACAAGCCTTTCTTATTCTTTATGGTATTTGGAGTCTCAGCTGATGAACTGCAGGTATCAAGAGAGAAGCACAAAGTCGACGGCATCCCTGAAGGCCTTGATATCGCTTCATTAACAAGACCTGATCACTCGGATTATATCGACAGCATCTTAGGCGGTGAGATCGGCAACCAGCTTATGAAAGCCGACAGTGACCTCTACCAAAAATGCAAAGATACTGATAAATGCATTGTGCTCAAAGGTAGCATCGAAAACGACAGCACCCTGGATTACATGCGTAATGTTATAGGTATAATCGAAGCCCTCGTCGAGAATGGCGCCGCCGGAGTCTTGGATCTCCTGACATTTACTTTGTATTCACCTGATATATGGACAACTAGATTCTTCGACAAGGAAATTAATTCCCAGAATCACGTGCTGATAATGTTCAGCGAAGAAGATAACGGCACTTACTGGATCCACACCAGAGGAATGGCCGAATTCGGCCGTCCCGACATCGGCATCAGCAACGTCCCAGAAGACAAACTCGAAGACTACAAACAGGTAACCGACCAGATGGTATTCTACGGCGGCCAGGGCCTCTTCTTCAAAGGCCAGGCCCGTCTCCACACTGCAAACGGCAAGACATTCGTAGTCTACCCTGAATTCATCAACGACTTCGAGAACGATGACTATAATAATGCGTATTATGAGGTGAGGGTGGAGGAATAGTTTCTATACTCAGCCGGTTTGACTGAGTATAATGATCTTATCAATGAGTTATCGGAGCTTACTAAATGTCAGATAGTCCGCGTTGTTTATATAGCAGTGATTTGAATTCGTTCTTGGCTGCGAACAGGAACGAAGTATTTGGTATGCTTTGCGACAACTACCATGGTGATGCTCTTACTACTACTCGTGATGCTTGGATAGGCGAGATTGATATCTTGCAGCAGGCACTTATTCAGTGGAAGGAAACGGATGCCAGGATTATCTTTGAATACGATATTCCCAGACTTGGCAAAAGAATTGACGTTGTCTTATTGCTTAACGGTATAATCTTCTGTCTTGAATTCAAAGTTGGAGAAACTGAGATAAAAGTCGGCGATGTAGATCAGGTTTTGGACTATGCTTTGGACTTGAAGAACTTCCATAAGTTCAGTGAAGATAAAGTAATAGTCCCGATCCTAATTGCTACCAGATATTCTGGCTCTTCGTCAGTAATACAATCTTCTATCTATGACGACAGAGTGCTTAACCCATTAATGACCGGTGAAGCAGGAATAACAAAACTGATAGCTGATGTCTTGGAGAGATTCCCTAATGAAACTTCTGTTGATAAGAATTGGATTATCAGCCCGTATGCTCCGACACCTACAATTATCGAAGCTGCCAGAACGCTTTATGAAAGCCATTCTGTTACAGATATAACCAGGCATGAAGCCGATAAAGTAACTACAGATACGACAATTGCTTATATCCTTGATGTTATTCATAAAAGCAAGGAAAAAGGCGAGAAGAGCATATGCTTTGTAACTGGCGTTCCCGGTGCCGGTAAGACCTTGGTCGGTTTGGAAGTTGCAGTTAAGCAGACATATCAGGATTCAGATAAACCCATTGACGATGAAGGAGCCGTTTATCTTTCCGGTAATGGCCCTTTGGTCGCAGTTCTTAATGAAGCACTGGCTCAGGATAACTATAAAAAATGCAGAGAAAGAAAAGAAGATAAAAAGCTTTCGGATTCCAGACGTGAAGTCAGCAAGTTTATTCAGATTATTCACCGTTACCGTGACAACATGCTCGAGAAGATCAAGCTCCCGGTAGAGAATGGTACCCTTGAAATCGATCCTAATAAAGCTGTACACACAGAAGGAACGGGTTATGGTGAAGTTGAGCATGTAGCTATCTTTGATGAAGCTCAGCGTTCATGGACTCACGATCGAATCGCCAATTACTTAAAGCGCGGCGGTACATACGGAAACAAAAAGAAAGTTGCAAACTTCCCTATGTCAGAAGCTTCGTTCCTCATTTGGTCTCTCGATCAAAGAGAAGATTGGGCAACGATCGTTTGTCTCGTCGGAGGTGGCCAAGAGATCAATACCGGTGAAGCCGGTATCTCTGAGTGGATCAGTTCATTAAACAACTTGTTCCCTCACTGGAGAGTCTATATCTCACCTAAATTGACCGAACCTGAATATGCTGAAGGCAGAGTTAACGAACTGCTTTCTAATAATCCGAATGTTACATACAACGAGAAATTACATTTGGGTGTTTCATTGAGATCTTTCAGAGCAGAAAAATTGTCTGCATTTGTCCATTCATTATTGGCAATAGATGGAAATGCTGCGTTTATTTATCAGGAGATAAAAGAGAACTATCCGATTGTTATTACCAGAGATATGGAAAAGGCAAAAAGATGGATTCACGATAAGGCCAGAGGCAACGAAAGAACAGGAGTGCTGATTACTAAGGAAGCTGCCAGATACAAGCCTCTTGGAATTCATGTGCTGGAAAGTGGCGACGAGAATGCTGTTCACTGGTTCTTGGAAGATATTACTGACACCAGATCTTCTAACTATCTTGAAGATGCTGCCACCGAAATCCAAGTACAAGGATTGGAATTGGAATACACCTGCCTGCTTTGGGATGCAGATATGCGTTATGAAGAAGGCAAATGGCAGTTTTACAGATTCAATGGCAAGGATAAGTGGAACAAACTCGAAGCTGTTACAGAAAGCAAGCAAGAGCAAATGAAGTACATGCTCAATGCCTATAGAGTTCTTATGACACGCGCCAGATCCGGCATGGTTATTTGTGTCCCGGAAGGCAACCCTCACAAGTCCGAAAATGGCTTCTGGGAAGATGAGACAAGACTTCCCCAATACTACAACGGTACATATGAGTATTTGAAGGGGTTAGGGTTGGAAGAGATATGAGCTTTTTATAATTGTGAAAGCCGTGCATTTTGTGAAAGAGCATGAACATATAACAACCTTTTTCTTTAGCTGTAATATCTAATTAAATGTTCAGAAAGACTCTGATTTAGTTTTACATTCAACCACAGATAACAGCTAAAATCTGTCCCATTAATCGAACACCTATATTATTTTGACATTCTACAATAAAGACACCATAAAGAGTATGTGAGGGACAAGCCCTGAGATCATACAGCAACCTGCTATAAGCAAGGTGCTAAAGCTTGCACGATGGAGTTACATTATCGTTTATTTGTGATCCCGTCGGTTATAGCTAAGACGGGATCGATTTTTATCTTTAGGAGGTAATGAGAATGCTTGTTACAGTAACGTTTGATATTACGACACCGGACCAGAAGGAAACAGTTGCAGCGGAAACATACTTCTATGTTGATATAGAAGTAACAGATGATGAGTACAAGAAGATTGGCAATTCTTTTGATACCCATCTTTACAGAGGAATGTTTGAAGATACGGGCCTTTCTGACATTTGTGACAGATGCAGGGCTGCATTAAGTGACTGGGGTTTTGAAGAAGAACTCGGAGATGACATTCTTATTCGATTTGACTACCCGGTAGAGACCAGAATAGACCACGCAGAGTGCATTTGGACTAAATCTTCCGATGAAGATGCAGAAGAACTGATACCGCCGAATGCAAAGCTTCTGGATAACGAAGACGGTACATATACTGTCTGGTGGCCGGGAAAGTGATGCTGATAAATGTGGTTTATCAGTGTTGTGTTTGAATTTCATTGAGACTGTCACACAGCAAAAATAGTGATAAAATATTAAATATTTCATACATTTTGTGCAACAAGGAGGCATGTATGTACATTCCCAGTTTTCAACCGTTAAACGCATTTATTGATGATAAGACTATTAAACTTCCAAGATTTCAGAGAAAAAAGACTTGGAAAAACAAGCAAAAGTTCGATTTGGCATTGAGTATATACAGCGGCTATCCTATTGGCGTTGTTATCCTATATAAGGAGCATGAAAAATCTAAAGTAAAGTATTTGCTTGATGGAAGACAAAGGCGCGATGCTGCGACTGAGATATATTATAATCCAACAGCTTTAATGGATTGGGCTTTTAAGGAATTAAAACTGTCAAAAGATGATAACAGAGAAGATGTTCTTCGCAAATTTGCTGCACGAGTTGAAGGCTTTATTGAACAAGAACCACGCTTAGATGAAGAAGAAAACGACTCGTGGACTGATAATGATTATGATGAATCAGATGAATATTATTCAGAAGATAGTGAAATCTCAGATGATTCTGTTGAAAGAAGCTACTATAACATAGATAACTTTGCAAATTTCCGGGAGATGATCGCAATTGCATGGACAAATAAAAAGGGAAGCAACAATGGTTTGTGTGCTCCGTTTGAATTGTCTGAATATTTTGGTGAAAATAAACCTGATTATTATTCATCTGAAGGTAAGAAAATCGACGGAGTTAAATTACGCCGTTTCTTAAAAAGATATAAAGAAGATAATTATGACGACTATACAGATTTAGACTGTTTCATAAAGTATCTTAAAACATATATTAATCCTAAAAACGAACAAGCGCTTATAAATGAAAAGCTGAGCGGTTTCTGGGAGATAATGGTTAAAATTATTGATCTTTTAAGTGATTTGGAAGAGCATGTATCAAACGCAAAACTCAGCACTATTGAAGTTTCAAACATGTCTATGACAGATGCTCAGAAGATTTTTAATTTGATTAATGACGGAGGAACGAAATTAGCAGCCATAGAAGTGTTATCTGCAAATCCAGGCTGGAGCAAACCGGTCGATGAACCTTCGGGAGTTCTTATTGATACGGTAAACAAACTTTATAGAAAACTTGAGATTGATAATGAAAACACTGTTGTTAGGTGGGATGTTGCATCCAGCTTTGTAAGAAGAATTAACCATATTGATATTGTATTTCCAATTACCGAAAATGACTCTGTTGAAGCTTTAACTAAACAAGCAACATATGGATTCCAATTACTATCTGGAGTGTATAAAAAGAGTATTACAAAAATAGATTATGAAACATTATATAAAAATCCGGATATTAATTGGTCAGAAGGTATTGATAATCTAGTTGAAGATTTCAGTAAGATGTTGCAGATAGTTTCAGATACGGACTATTTCTATATTTTCCAGACTTGGAAAACGAGTTTATCAAAAGTTCTATCTGACGGATGTGCTATTGATTTCTTGTTGGAATTGTTTTTTGATTGGAAAAGAAAAGGCAAACCAACAAATAAGAGTGATGCAGCATTTAAAGCTTTCAAACGAAATATATTTATAGTTACAGATCGACTGGTTTACGAGTATTATTCCGGTTTGTGGAGAGGCTCAAGTGACTCAAAAATCGGAACCAATTTAAAGCATATAGATAAAATGGATGTTGATAAAATGGTTTTCGATCATATTGATAATTCCAGTTGGTCACAATTGATTGATAATGCATTTGATATAAGCAAAACCGGAAAATATGGTGAGTATGCTCCCTTGCTATTCCATTTTGTTTGTATAAATAAGATTAAGGCATTGAATATGGAGGATGCGAAAAAGCCGTCAATTGATCATATTATTCCACAGGCAGCTTGGAAGAGCAGTATTCTTAGTGGAGATCACAAAAATAAGATGGATAACATTTTCAATTTAGCTCTTGTTGATGCAAAAATTAACAGTGTCAAAAATGAAAAGAAACTTACATCTTGTGAAGGTGAAGAACAATATATAATTGATTCTATTGTCAAATATGAAGATATTAAGGCAGAGGACTTCGAAAAGTATAGTAATCCGGTAAACTGGGAAGCCTTACGTGAAGAAAGGTATGGAAAGTACAGAGCCACTTTTGTTGGAGACGAATCCAAAAAAAGTGCCAGAGATGTGAACTATCTGGAAGAAGTTTAATACCAAATTGATTTATATAGGGGCTGTCACTTTGAAGTGAACCCCAAAAGTTGGACGATTTAAAATGGGTATAAGGACTGACTCCTTGCCTGGCAAGGAGTCAGTCCTTTCAGTTTGATCTGAATTCGCTCGTTATTATAGTAATATATGTATTCTTCCATAGCTTTTTGTAACTGTTCTAACGTCTTGAATTCATACTCGTGTCCATAGAACATCTCGTTCTTCATTTTACCGAAGAAGTTCTCCATTGGGCTGTTGTCTAAGCAATTTCCCTTGCGTGACATAGACTGTGTTATACCTCTTTCTCTTAATGCCTTGTGGTATTGGAACATCTGATACTGCCATCCTTGATCTGAATGAAATATGAGATTGCTGAGGTCATCGAATTTGTTGAATGCCTTATTTAACATATCCGTTATCTGCATGTAGTTTGGACTTTTTGAAATGTTATATGAGATTATTTCTCTGTTATGCATATCCAGAATAGGTGACAAATAGAGCTTGCCGGCTGCTATGTGGAATTCGGATACATCAGTTGTCCATGTTTACAGCAAGACGCCTTGAATGCGGCTGTTAACTGTCCATATAATAGGACCTATTTTTTACAGATCCATGCTAAACTGAAACTACCATAAAGAGTGCGCGAGGGACAAGCCTGATGACCGCACAGCAACCTGCAAAGCAAGGTGCTAAAGCTTGGACGATGGTCATATGTGGAAACTTTCAAATAGTGATCTCGTCGCCCAAGCGGAAACGGGATTATTTTTTACATCGAAAGGAGAAACATTATGGCAAACGACATTACTTACATTACAAAGTACCAAAAGGCAAACACAATTCAGTTAAACGTACGCCTTAGCAAGAAGTATGACACAGATATTATTGAGTGGCTGAATAAGTTGGGTGATATTGGCAAGGCTACATACATTAAGAAGTTGATTCGCAACGACTTTGAAGCCAACGGATTTGAGATACCCGAAGATACGGAATGATATATGTCGCTTTCAAGGCGACCACCGGACTGCTCGCAGTTGATACAATTCAAGCATAAAAGAAGACGGAGGGAATGATATGTACGGAGCAATAATCGGAGACATTATAGGAAGCAGATTTGAATTTGACAGGGGAAGCAAAAGCAGGGAGTTTGAACTCTTTACACCCAGGTGCAACTTTACGGATGATACCGTAATGACTGTTGCAGTAGCGGAAGCACTCATGAATGCAGGTAAGGATTCAGATGAGAAGACGATTAAGTCTGAACTTATCAAGTCCATGAAGATGTGGGGTCAGAGATATCCTGACGCAGGCTATGGCGGAAGATTTATCAGGTGGGTCCTTTCTGAAGAACCCAAGCCATACGGAAGTTATGGTAACGGTTCCGGCATGAGAGTCTCTTCTGTTGGCTGGCTGTACGATTCTTTAGAGCGCACACGTGAAGTTGCAAGATGGACAGCGGAAGTTACACATAACCACCCTGAAGGAATAAAGGGTGCGGAGTCTGTTGCTGCAGCAATATTCATGGCAAGGAACGGAGCTTCCAAGGACGAGATTAAGAAGTATATCGAAGATGAATTCGGTTACAACCTTAACAGAACTCTGGATGAGATTAGTCCTTCCTACCATCACGTTGAAGACTGCATGAGAACTATGCCTGAAGCATTCACATGTTTCCTTGAAGCAGACAGCTACGAAGAGACTGTAAGGAACGTCATGTACATTGGCGGAGATACAGATACGCTTGCAGCGATTGCAGGTGCTGTTGCTGAAGCGTTCTGGGGTATACCGGAAGATATTATTGATAGTGGTATGAACTTTCTGTCCAGTGACATTCTTGATGTTGTCCTCAAATTTAAGAGTGCGATCTGACAGACCGCACTTTACGATCAAGCTAATGGAATAAGAAGTTGGATATAGAGGGTAAAACAATGAAAGAAGAATGGAAGAAGATATACTCGAAAAACGGCAAACTCATGTATGAAGGATTTACCAAAGGAGGCAAACCTTTTGGTGCAGGGACTTCTTATTATTCAAATGGTAAGAAGTGTCAGGAAGGAGTCTTTGATTCAAAGGGTCTTGTTTATGGTAGAGAATACTATAAGAATGGCCGTTTAAGATTCGAAGGTGCATATAGGCAGAACAAAGGTTATGGTCCAAACTATCCCGCGTTTGGATCTTGTTGTGACGAAGATGGTAATGAGTATTTTTATGGTGAATTAACGGTTGCGCTTGTTGGAAGCCGGTTTTCACCTGTGATTGAAAAGCCTGAATGCTATGGGGCAATTAAATCTATAGACCATCCTGATTTCGATGAACTAATATGGCATCGCAAGGTAAAGAAACTTCGTGGGGAATACCATGTAAAAATCAGCGGAAAGAGTGCCAGAAAAGAATTTGTCGACCTACTTGAGAAGAATGGTTTTAAAAACAAAGATAGTGAACCGGATGGCATAAAGAAAACGATTGATTCCAAGTTTCCAATAGTTATAAATGTCAGTCGCAAAGAATATGAAACTATCGGCAATACCACTTGTGCTGCCGCCGCCGCAAGTTCAAAAGTATTAATTACAGCAAAGGATTTTCTGCTTCTTTATGAAATAATGAATTCGTTGGTGATAGTGTGATGAATCACACATTTGATATTTAGATATTAAGAGCCGTTGTACTCTCTCATATCATCCAACCTCACCAGCACCGGTTCTCTGCCAAATCCTGCACCGACATCGATGTCGATCCAGGTGCCGGTCTGGATTATCTTGCCTTCGTATTCGTCGCCGAATGAGAATGTAGGTGTGTGACCGAAGATGGTCATTTTATCTTTGTAGTAAACATCTGTAAGTTCCGGCCAGGCCCAAAGAAGTTCTTCTGTTGTGTAGTCTTCTATTCTCTTTTCCGGATCGAAGTTATCAAGTCCTGCATGAACGAGTATGAAGTTTTTGCCGCCTGCGTTTACAGTCTCGTATAACGGGCAGTCACGGAGATAATCGAGTATATCCTGTTGTGTTTCTTTCGGAAGTTTCTGCATGGCTTTGAGGGTGATATCTCCGCCGTCTAACTGGTATCTGCTGAGCATATCGATCTTCTCAGCTGTTAAAGAATCTATGCTGTCTTCGGTTATCTCATCGAATACAAATGAGCATGCGAGCAGCATCGCTTCATGGTTGCCTAAGATGAGCTGGGCGTTGGTCTGATACATGAGCCAGTTTAATGTCTCAACACCGCCGTCACCGTTGCGGTCCACGACATCACCTAAGATATAAAGAAAATCGTTCTTGCCAAAACCTGCCTTGTCTAACAGGGCAAGAAACTTGTCGTGAGGATATCCGTGAAGGTCAGAGATTACGTAGATCATCGGGTCCTTTCCGGGAGATCAATGCAACGAATCAGGAGTTCTCTTCTGTATTCTGCTTTTCTTCAACTTCGATCTTAGGAGCGAACCTGATAACTTCACCGCAGTAGAGACATGTTCCGGTCAAAGGTGTTGTGCCGTTATCGAGGATCATGCGTCCGCATCTCGGGCAGGGTGCGGATTCTTTTCCTGTGGGCTCAAATGTCTCAGGCTTTGAGACGATCTCTTCGATCTTTGCGTTGATGAGATTGGGATCAACCCCCTGTTCGATCATGACTGCCATCATGGCCTGAAGCATTATCCTGAGTCTTAAGATGTCGCTCCTGAGTTCATTAATGCTTCTGTTAGCATCTGCAACTCTTTCCGCATTGCGCGCCTCTGATGCCGCACCTTTTAACTCATTGGCACTTGTGTAACCGCCATATCTTGCCATTTTTATCTCCCCCTTTTCCATTGGTGATAATTTAGTCTATCACATCTTCCACGCAAAGACTCGAGTGGTTTGAAAAGGGTGTCGAGATGGCTTTGCTTGCACCCACTGCGATAAATCAGCAGAAGTTCCTGATAAAGCTGAATGATGATGAGACCGTAGAGTTTATCGATAAGGGCGGCGTGCTGAGCCGGGTCGATCTGGGCATCGTCAAATGCCATTTTGAGATTGGTTCTGGAAAGAAGCAGCTCTTAGTGTGAGGCCTTATCCGAATACGCTTCAGCTGCATCGGAATAATAAATCTGAAGCTTGGTCTTGAGTGACTTCGGACGGAGAGCGACCGCTTCTTTGCCGAATCTTCTGAAGTAGTCTTCGAGCTGCTGCTGCGGCCAGTCGAAATGGTATCTGTTGCCTTTGATCTCGGTCACGGAAGGTCTGTTTTTGACGATCATCTTGTACATCTGTTTGCCGCGTTCGGTCATCAGGATGACTGCGTGAATGTCGGGGGATGCGGAGTGGGGATGACGTATTCCAACTTGAGTGAGCCGCTCTTCCGTCTTTTTGCTCCTTACGAATACGTCTGATGTTATGAATACATTTCGAAGTCTTGAGATCCTGAATGTGTGATCAAGATCGTATCTGTGGCCGTGGCAGAGAAGGTAGCTGAACTGTTCTTCCTTTGATGTCGCGATAAGGTAAGGTTCGACATAGACGGTTCCCTGTTTGGGTGAATTGGTCGAAGTAAATGACAGGACACGGCTCTCGGCGATCGCTTTGCTGATAGCGTCGTAAGTCTGTCTGAAGATTATCTCTTCGCGCTTGTTTCTCGGGATTGAGAGGTAGGACAGGAACATGTCCTTGATGTATCCGGAAAGCGAGTTGTCTTTAAGAAGATTGTTCTCGATTATCTGTACGATGTTATAGGATTCACCGCTGACGGTGAGCGTGATAACGGAGCTCTTGCCGGAAGTGTTCTCCCTGTTGTTGATGTATGTTGTTATTATTTTCTCAGCCAGAACTGAAGCATCTTTGGACTTGAGTGATTTTACCGATGTTAATTCTTCGAGCATGTTATTTAGAAGTGCATCATTGTCTTTACGGTACTGCTCGAAATAATTGACGATAAGCTCTTTGAGAAAACCGTTGAGGTTGACGCTGCCGTCATTCCTGTAGAATTCGAAGAGTTCGGCATCGTTGATAAGCCTCATTTTCGTGTCCTCGGACAGATATATCTTGTATTTTTCAGTCATGCCTAACTCCTATTTGGGGTTGTGAAATATTCCAAATCTCCGAAAATTACTTTAATACACTGATTATATTGGGGTTGTAATAACAAGTCAATCTGCATCTTTTAAACCCCACTTGCCGGGGTTAACATAAGGCTGCAACGTGAAAGACACGCTCAGCAATCAGCAGAGGTTGGTTTGCAGGTTCGAATCCTGCCATAGCTGTCAAGGCGAAGACAAAGTGTCTTGTACAAAACGTTGATTAAAGGTGCATACAGCAATTGCATGCGCGACTGTTAATCGATCTGGGGGAGATCCCACGGCACCTTGTAAAGGAGGAAAAGGAAATGTTGAAGTTTTTAAAGAGAGAAGCTAACAGGGCTTACACAGCAAACGGAGCAGCATCAAATGCATCTACAATGTCTGACTGCCTGGATCTGTTTGCAACAGCAGGCGCATTGAGAAATGCAGAGGATGAAGAGATCATCGAGAGGTTCATCAGAGCCTTTGCAGAAGACAGGGATATTGCCATGAAGACACTCTTCTTTGCAAGAGATGTCAGAGGCGGCCTGGGTGAGAGAAGATTCTTCAGAGTAATCTTCAGATACCTGGCTTCCAACTATCCTGAAGTTGCAGTCAGAAATATCGATAATATTGCCGAATACGGCAGATATGATGATATCCTGGAACTGATGGATACTCCTTGTGAGAAGGATGCAATCGCATATATCAAAGCCGTTCTGGCAGATGACATGAAGTCCATGCAGGCACAGGGCTTAGTCTCTCTGATGGCAAAGTGGCTGCCTTCTGTAAACACAAGCAATAAGGAAGCTGTAAGGCTTGCAAAAAAGATTGCAAAGGGCATGGATATGTCTTATGAATCATACAGAAAGATGCTGTCTTCTTTGAGAGGTTATATCAGGATCATTGAGAATAACCTGAGAGAGAAGGACTACTCTTTTGAGTACAACATTCAGCCTTCAAAGGCTCTGTTCAAGTACAGAAAAGCCTTCATCAGAAATGATGGTGAAAGATACCAGAAGTTCATTATGGAAGCTATAAAGAATCCTTATGAGCTGAATACAAGTACCCTGACTCCTTACGACATTGCAGGCACTGTTATCAGGAACAGAAAGGGCATGTCCTCTGAGGAAAGAGCAGTTCTGGATACTACATGGAATGCATTGGAGAACTATGTGAACTCTGATAACACTCTGGTTGTGGTTGACGGCTCCGGCTCAATGTACTGGGGTGGCGCAAGCGTTATGCCTGCAGCAGTTGCCGAATCTTTGGGCATCTACTTTGCAGAGCGCAACAAAGGCGCTTTCAGAAATCACTTCATCACTTTCTCAGCTAACCCTCAGTTGGTTGAGATCAAGGGTAAGGATATTTTCGAGAAGGTTCAGTACTGCATGAGCTTCAATGAATGCAGCAACACAAATATCGGCAAGACATTCGACCTGATCTTGAACACAGCGGTCAAGAACAGACTGAAGCAGAAGGATATGCCTTCAAGGCTGATCATCATCTCGGACATGGAGTTTGACTCCTGCGCCAATGACGCAGACATGACAAACTTTGAGAATGCCAGGGCAAAGTTCGAGAGAGCCGGCTACAGGCTGCCTTCTATGGTCTTCTGGAATGTCAACAGCTTCAACAGGCAGCAGCCTGTCACAATGAATGAAAAGGGCGTTACCCTGGTCTCAGGTATGTCACCTCAGATCTTCGCGATGCTGAAGACTGACAACATGGACCCTTATTCCTTCATGATGAGCGTGATCTCATCTGAAAGATATAAGCAGGTAGCAGCATAAAGATTAGCCCCCGCAAAAAAATAAACTTGGCGGGGGCTTTTCAAGAAAGAAAAAATTCAAGTCATAAGAAGGTGCGGTGATATCGCCGCGCCTTGTTTAAAAACAAAAACCTGCCAACAAGCTCTTGATTTTTGTTAGCAGGTTTCTATGATGGGTATTGCAAGGAAGGATCATGGAGTATTACCGGGCAGAATCAGGTTGTACCTGTTTTGTATCTATAATTGCATATTTGGGTACAAAATAGTGCACAAAGACGTTAATGTGCATTTTTTCGTATCTGAATCACGGAATTCAGATACAAATTTGGTACGGCGACCAATCATATACAATTGTATATAATATTGATGAGGTGAGTGCAGACAAACAGAAATGCAGGTCATAACTCCACTTACAAAGGGGGATATACAAATGGAAGAATTAATCAGAGAACCGTCATTCATGATCGTCATTCCGATGAATGAAAAGGACACGGAAGATCCTGAGATCTTCATGGAAAACATAAAGGACAATGAGCATGTTCAGATAAAGAACATGAATTTCGATGACGAGCGCGGGATGGTGATCACATTCGATGTTGACGGCACCGAATATGATGCTGAAGTAGGTCCAACTAAAGTCGAGATACCGGGCATGGTGCGTCCGGAGCACACATTCACTGAAGAGGAATACAAGAGACTTGATGAAGCGAAGACGGGGTTATATGTCTGTATTGATTTTGAAGGCGATAACAACAAGTGTTTTCACGATCAGCTGAAGATAATCGATGCGATGTTTCCGGATGTGCTGGCAGTCCTGGATTGCCCTTCCGAAAAACTCCTGTCGGGCAAGTGGGTCTCACTGGCGGCTAACTCGAAAGTCCTGCCTGCACCGAGATATCTTTTTACTGTTCAGGCGATATCTGACGGAGGCGATGAAGTGTGGCTTCATACACACGGTCTGAAGCGCTGCGGACTGTATGAACTGGAGATCCTGAATTCCAATAAGGATTGCTTCGCCGACCATTACAAAATGATCGAGTCGTTTGCAGTGAGAATGTTAGAGAGCGAAGAACTGATCGAGCCGGGTGAAGGCGTCTTTGTCGGACAGGCAGCAGGCAAAGTTCTGACACTGACAGCGCTCGACTGGAAGGAAGCACTCAATTACTATCCTGATGTTACTCTGGGCACGGAAGAGGACAGAGATGACGGAGTTCACGGCGAGGGTACTTATGTCCTCATGATCTACAGGAATCAGGAAGAAGAGGATAACAGGATCTATACTCCAGTGCAGGACTTCAACCAGTTCCTGGATCAGAATCCGATGTACATGTTCTCGACGGACGAGACAAGGCGCATGAGCAGCCTTGCTATCGAGAGACTTCCTTATCTGCTCGATGCGTATAAGAGCGGGATGCAAAACATTATAGTCAAAGTCGGACTTTTGACCGACAAGGAATACTGGGACAGTGAGGATAAGCCTGAGAGGGAGCACATCTGGTTTGAGCTCAAGGATGTGAATGAAGATTCCATCGTGGCTGAACTCACGCAGGAACCGTATTATGTGTCCGGAATAAAAGAAGGTGATATCAGAACTATTCCGTTTTCTGATATCACCGACTGGATTATATTTACAGATGATCACAGGATCACTCCCGATGATGCTTATCTGTTAACCTGATTTGGTTTGGAGTAAACTGAAAGTATATCTCTTCATTAAAGCCACTTTGAAGCCCAGTTTCTGAGTTCATCTACCGATGCGCTTGCCTTGAAGCGCTCGCCTGTTGTGACCTTTGCGCCGTTTGCAAGAAGCGAGATATTCTCGGCTGATTTGCCGATTCCGCTTGAGCCTGATGTTGCAAACGGGATGATCGTCTTGCCTGCAAGATCGTATTCCTCAACGAATGTATCGATTATGGAAGGCTCTCTGTACCACCAGATAGGGAACCCTACGAAAACCGCATTGTAAAATGCGGCACGGATCAGCCGTTTATCCTGGGGATCATGACAGAGAGCGAGAAGGATCCATCGTCGGATTCGGCCTTCAGCATGCCGTCATACTTTTCGACAGCGGTGCGGATATTGAGCAGTCCGAAACCGTGATGCTCGGTGTCTCTCTTGGTCGTATAGCCCGATGTGGACATAAGCTTGCCGACGTCCACTTTGGACATAGCGGAATTGGAGATCCTGATAACAAAGAAAGTCTTAGTCCTCTTGATGCTGAGCCTGACGGAAGGATCAGGACACTTGGATGCGGCTTCGATCGCGTTGTCCAATGCGTTCGCGAAAATGCTGCACATGTCCATCGGCCTGATCCTGAGGCCGCCGTCGATAACGCCGTCTGTTAGGAAAGTGATGTTCTTATCTTCCATCTTGTCGGCTTTCATGGAGACGATAAGATCGAGCATCTCATCACCGGTTATGTAGCGCGGGGAGAGGGCTCTTACGTTGCCGAGCATATCGCTGATGTGCTCTTTTGCCTCTTCGATGTGACCTTCATCGAGCATCATCTTGGTCATGGAAAGATTGTTGATGATGTCATGTCTGAAAGCTCTCGTCTCCGTCTGCTTGTGCTTGTACTGTTCTATGTATTCGAGTTCGGCCGTTAGGTAAGATTCCTGATATTTGGTCTTCTCGGCAAGTGTCCTCTCTGTTGTCAGGATGATTATCGCGACCGGTACGACGAATCCCAAAAGAAGCGTGCCTATTCCGAACAGAAGACTCATTATCGAATAGCGTTGTTCAAGCGTTATGAACTCAGACGGGATCTCTGCCGGAATAAACGGGATCATGTTCATGAGAAATACCCAGATGCCGAACACGATACGGTAGGGAATACCGAGGATCAGCTGCTTGTGCTTCCTGTAGAAACCGAAGTAAACGACCGCCCAAAGACCGGCGATCAGAATGAAAGAGACGCCTGTCATGCCGATCCAGTATGGACCTTCGGCAAGGTCCTCATAGAATAGAAGGTTCATTATATCTTCGGTGCCGCCCATGAAATAGATAAAAGACAGCTGGGCCAGAGTGGCGAAATAAAGAGTGACCAGATAGAATGCGACAGTAGATTCTATAGCTCTCAGGATGCGCTTTTCCTTGAAGACAAAAAGATAGAAAACAAAAGCGTAGACATAGATGAGCATTTCAAGTGCGAAGTTTAAAATCAAAAGGGTTGAATTATCGGGAGTATCCTTAAATACAAGATTTAAGACCACATTTGCAGCGAGTATGACACCCAGAATACCGGCAGATGAAAGATAATGAGCGCGGGTAAGCCTTACATTCCTCCCGAGGAATACGGACGATATCATGACGACAAGAAGTAAAGACAGGATATTTGTCGCGTTAGAGAAGATCAGGATAATAAATCTTATAATTTCATCCATGTCAGAAGGCCGCTCCTTCAACGTAGGAATACAATGCGTCCTTCAAAGGCTTGATGTTGCTTCGGCTGACGGGAAGCACGATTTCGTCCGCACCGCCGTCCAGGACTACATCAGTCTTAATAAGCTTCTTCACTTTTGATAAAGAGATAAGATATCCCCTGTGACTTCTGAAGAATCCGTCATCTTTGAGCTGCTGTTCAAAGTCACCGATGTTGTATCTGATCGTGTGTTCTCCCGTTGTGGTAACGATCCTGACATTCTGGTTCATTGATTCGATATAGACAACGTCATTAACGTTCAGGATGATCTCTTCGCCGTCTTCTCTGATGATTATCTGGCGCGCACTTCCGATCTTGTCACGGACGTAGTTCAATACCTCTTTGAGCTTATCGATATCAACAGGTTTTGTAAGGTATCTGAGTGCATTTACTTCATAGCCTTCGAGCGCATATTCGACATGTCCCGTCAGAAAGACTATGAAGACTTTCTCGGATACGGCTCTGAGTTTTCTTGCAAGAGTTATACCGTCTATTTCCGGCATCTCGATGTCGAGGAAAACAAGATCAAAAGGGCTTTCCGCAAATTTCGCGGCAAGGATATTCCCATCCGAAAACGTCTCAATATCGTCATCGGTATTTATAAGCAGTTTATCAAGGACAGTCTTTAACTGTATCCTGTATTTTTCCTCGTCGTCACAGATCGCAATGCGCATATCCCGGGAAGTCCTCTCTCATAATTGCATGTCTGAATTATACAACATCGAAAAGTGCGGGCGAATACCGTTCACGACTCAGAGAATACCATTCGCAACAAGCCGCCGGAATCTGCTTTCAGCGTTGCTATAATCGCAGCAGTTCGATGAAAGGAATAATTGAAAATGAAAAAAGTCATTATGCAGATCTTAAAGGCACTCGCTTATTTTGCAGTGTATTTCATACCTTTGAATGTGATCATGTTCATAGTTCAGTATGTTTACGGAGTAATGAAGGGCCGTGAATTCAGAGCTGCCGGAATAGGCTACGAAGAGGGCCTCGCAATCTTAAATGAGAACTTGGGCACCATTAACGAGATCGGTCTTTTAATTGCATCAGTACTCATCCTCCTGACATTCTTCATTATCGAAAAGGTCAAGAAGACAAGCATCGTCAAGGAAACAGACATAAAGAAAGTATCAGGCAGACAGATCGGTTTTACGATCATCGGTGCAACCGGCGGAATGTTCTTCCTTAACTTCATCATGTCATTCCTCCCGATCCCTCAGGAAATGATGAACAACATGCAGAATGGCTTGTCTAACATCACCACATCTTCTCTTATCCTCGGTATTGTCACAAATACTATTCTTGTTCCTGTCATGGAGGAAGTTGTATTCAGAGGTTATCTGTTCAGCAGACTCAATAAAGCTATGCCTTCTATCGTTGCGGCAATCATCTCTTCCGCAGTATTCGGCATCTGCCACGGCGGAGCACTCTGGGCACTCTGGGCATTTACTGTCGGCATGATCATCTGCATCGTAAGGATCAAGTCCGGCTCCATAATCCCCGGCATGATCTTCCACATCATCATGAACGGATTCTCCACGATAATCGGACACACCACTTTCCTTGAGAACATCGAGAAACCCGCATTTGTTGCCCTCACAGTTGTCGGAGGCATCATGCTCCTCGTATACATTGGCGGCATTCTCCTGGATAAGACATCCGCACGCGATAATGCCAACGCAACGGTCTGATAAATTCGTAACACTGATCACAGGACAATAAAATGAAACAGGGCTGTCTCATATGAGGCAGTCCTGTTTTTGGCGTGGCGGAGGCTCTTATCTCACATCGTCCGGCAGATCCGGTTTGCTGTTGATAAAATCAATTATTGCTTTGCGGCCGGCGGTCTCTTCCGGTGAGAGAAGGCCTGCTTCGTATCTGCATATGTATTCGGTGCGGCTGATATCGGACCGGACTGCTTTGAGCCAGTCTTTGTCCAGTTCATTGAGCTGCTGTCTGAACCGGATTTCTGCCTCGCAGTTCCTGGCATATTCGATAAGTTTCTCCATGCCTTTCACATTCGCGTATTCCTTTTCCTTTTCGCTGATGAGATCAAGTGTCTCTTTCAGAGCGGATTCAAGTTTTTTGTTCATAAGTATTACCTCCTGTTCGGATCAGGCTGCAAAGCCGATCCTTCTGTTTGGCTTTGCAGTATCCTGGTCTAATTCCGGTTCGGCGATGTCATCGGCCGTGATGGTCGTGAGGACTTCGTCGGTGAGATCGTTGTCGCCAACCTTATCGAGCCTTAAGGCAAGATTAGATATGGCGAGTTCGACCGCTCTTCTGACATAACGGCCGTTGCCGAATGTCTTGTTGCTTCTCGCCTTCTCATAGATGGGGACGAGTTTTGCGATGGCTTCGTCAGTGATCCTGAGATGCTTTTCGGCAACCTGGAATCTCGTGATGGCACAGAGTTCATCAACTGAGTAGTCGTCGAAGTTGACGCGGAAAGCGATCCTTGACGACATACCGGGATTGCGCTCGACGAAGCGATTCATCTCGTCAGGGTATCCGGCGAAGATGACGATGATGTTGTCCCTTCTGTTGTCCATCTCCTGAACGATGGTGTTGATGGCCTCGTCACCGAAGGAACCCCTGTCATACCCGTCATTGAGTGAGTATGCCTCGTCGATGAAAAGTACGCCGCCGTTCGCCTCGCTGAACTTCTTTCTGACGAGAGGCGCTGTCTGGCCGACATACTGACCGACCAGGTCGGCACGGCCCGCCTCGACGAAAATGCCGGATGAGAGAACACCCTCGTCCTTGAGAATCTCTGCAAGGAGTCTGGCAACAGTAGTCTTCGCTGTGCCGGGATTGCCCATAAAGACCATATGCATCGCATTCTTTCCGATGTCGATGCCTCTCTTGCTGAGACGCTTCTGCATCTTATATGTGGCGACGGCGCTGTTTATAAGACTCTTGGCCTGCGAAAGTCCGATCATAGACTCGAGTCTCTCTCTTGCAGTCTTTCCCTGGACGGAAGCACCGCGGCTTGTCTCTTCGCCTTCATTGCAGTTGACGATCGGATCGTCAGGGTTGAAGACGTCTTCCTTGATGACCCTGTAAAGCTGCGCCTTGGGGACATCCTTATCAACGTACTTTTTCGCAAGTCTTACGGACATATTGAGAGTGGAGTTCTCCGCAAGGTTTCTGGCGTAGCGGCCGTTGCCGAAATTCTCGATCCTTACGGCCTTCCCGAAGATCCTGAGTGCCGCAGATCTTGCAGCGGGAGTTACGGAGTATCCGTCCTGCTTAAGGATATACTCGTAGATCTGCAGAAGTTCTTCTGCCGTGTAATCAGGGAAGTTAACGGTGTAGGGGATCCTGCTCTTGAGGCCTTCGTTCCTCTCGACAAATTCCTTCATTCTGTTGCCGTAGCCTGCGAAAATGACGATTACATCATTACGGCGCGCTTCCATCTCGCCGATAAGTGTTGCGATCGCAACTTCGTTTGTCAGCGAGTAAGCTTCGTCGATGAAGAGTACTCCGCCCGAAGCCTGCTCGAAAGCCTGCTTGATGCGCAGCGATGCAAAAAGTCCGTTCAGATCCATACCGGTCCTCTGAACAAGGATGCCGCTCTTGAGAATGCCGGTCTCCTTCATTATCTTTGCGTAGATTTCGGCCACGGTAGTCTTTGCGGTTCCCGGATTGCCCGAGAAGATCATATGCATAGAGCGTCCCTTGCCGCCGTTCTTTTCGCGCTGCTTCTCGACCTTGTTGGCAAGGATGACCCTGTCGATCTGCTCCTTGACCGCCTTAAGGCCGATCATATTCCGGAGCGTGTCATATGCAGAACCGGAATCCTGATCACGGTCGATAAAGAAGTCCTCTCCGGACTCAAGGCTGTACGACTTCAGAAGGTTCTTGCGCATACACCAGGATTCAAAGCTCTCATAAGCCTTGATGATATCCGTCTGTGTATATTCGTCCTTCGGAATTGTCGCCATAAATTCCGCTGCCTGGCCTGCATACTTTGAGAAGTCCGAATTGCCGATAAGAAGCTTCAGATAATCTTCCGCGTCCCTGACATTGCCCTTGCCCTCGCGGATCTGAACGAGATACATAAACTTCTCGATCTGGGGAATAAGGAAGTAGGTAAATCCGGGGTTGTTGATGTCGTACAGGAACACGAAGAGATTGTCGTTCCTGTGCTGTCTGATGCAGTTGCAAAGATAGTTGCAGGTCAGCTTATATGAGGCGGGGTCACTTGCGAACTTGCCTGTCATATCGATGACGATAGTGCCGCCATGAGAATTCTCAACGACCCTCTCAAAACAGCCGGAGTGTCTGTAAAGATCGCAGTCGATATCCGTGAACAGCTCCATTCTGCCGCTGTTAAGCCTTCCGGCCTCAGCGAGTTCCTTCATAAGCCTGCAGGTGATATCGCTGCCGGCTTCCTTACTTCTGGCAGAGATGATGTAGTGCGCCGGGAACGCACGTATCTCTTCAGAGTTGTTTTTATCAGCGTGCTTTTTGCCGGCACGGATCCTGCCCAGCTCTTCTCTGAGGCTTATATCGAAAAGATGGTCCTCGCCCTTGCCGCCCTTTCTTGCAACGGCTTCGTCAAGCTTGAAGCCGCACCTTCCGGTGATGATATTCTCCCTGTCATCCAAAAGCAGGTTGTTGGCCTGATCGGAGATCCTGCTCCAGTTGTGAAGATATCCTCTTCGCTTGGCTTCGTTCAGATTGCAGTCGAACTCGATCATCGAGATCTCGAAAGGCTCAACCGTGACGGTCTTCTTCTCGAAAAGGTCATCAAAGATAGAGAGTATCTCATTCAAAGCCTCCTCAGGCTTTCTCGTCTGCTCGTCGATTGCAAACATCGCCTTCATACCGGACTTTTCCGCCCTGTAGATCAGAAAAGTCACGCCGTTTGTAAGTGTCCTGAAGACGTGATAAACGAGCCCCTCGATTTGGTTGTCGTAGGCATAATCGTTCAGTCTGTGCTTGCACGCCTTGATCTCTTCTTCATTCAATTCAATCTCAAACTCAAAATAACGCATTCTTAAATCCTCCTTTTGCACTTAACTCCTTTGTGGAGGACTTTTTGCGTTTTGTAAAAGCTGAAATTAAAAAAATCTGCGCCTATTGTGAACGCAGACTTTAAAGTGAATTATCTTTTGAGAACGTTCCTCACTGTCTTATCATCGGCATCGAAAAACTTCCGTACCTGCCGGACGATCTTCCCGAACGATTCTTCCGGCTTTTCACCGTAACATCCCGTCACGTGCTTATATCCCCAAAGGTATTCGGGCGGCGTCATTATTGCCACCGGCCATCCGTATTCATCGCCTTTCTTGTTGAGACGTGGCCGGAAATCCTTTGCCACGAGATATGTCTGCATCTGGAGCTTTGCAAGGACTCCCTCGAAATTCTTCTCGCCGCCTTTGCCGAAACCACCCTTCTCTTTCATCTCGAAAGTATAGAGCTCTTGCGCGCAGCCGCACTTTTCAAGCGCGGACTTTTTGACATCCCACATATCAACGCCCTTTGGCACGAAAAGATCCATCAGAAGTTTTTCGCGGTATCCCGCTTTTCCGTCATCGTAAAGCGCATCGAAATCATACCCGCACCTTCTGTAATTCGCAAAATACGGAAACCACTTTTTCGAGATGAACCCTGCGCGGCCTCCAAAGAATTTACCGTACGCAACCTTCCCCGTCCGCGTCAGCACAATGCGCCACTCCCACGGATCAGTCGTCTCATCTCCGGTCCACCACATCGCAGGATCCGTCATGCTCTCCACCGAGAATCCTTGAACCCCATTCGAAAACAACGGCAGGAAGCCGATCTTCCCGATCACATCAAGCAGCTCGCCGCTCTCATGAAGACAGCCCTCGTCGTCCCACTCTATGCCATCCATGTACCATTCGCCGTTGATAATTTGCATATGTGCTACCATTCTGTCATGACTGATTATTGCTTGATTCCGCTGTTAACGAAATGATATTAGTTAACATAGCCCCATGTTAACAAAAATGGTCTTGTTTTGTTATTAAATTTATCTCATTACTGACAGCATGGAATTGCATCCATTTGCTAATAGTTAACAATCAGAAAACATAATTGAAATTTTCACTTGATAATATAAAAGCATAATTCAAGCTTGTTCTGATGAATTATTTATTGGGTGTATGTTGAGAACTGACATAGTTATTTGATGATAAATAAGCGGAGGTTGGAAAAGTGTTAAATGATGTGAAATGCCCACAGCGCAAATCTGTAATTAAGGTTGATAATTCAAAATCTCATACCAAACATATCCCTGTTAAAGTGGCAAAGAAATCACATGCTCCGTTTATTGCTGCATCTGTGATGTTGGCTTCAGTCGCAATGCTACTAATGATTGTTGTTGGTCCTATTTTCTTTGAGAGAAATACAAACATAGATTATAGGGATAAGCAGTATTTAAGCATTGCCAAAGATGAAATAAAGACTAGTGTAAAAGCAGCTTCTGCCCGTCGGTATGGAGATTCACTAAAAACAACGTTCGCTACTGTTGCTTATGCCGGAGAATCAAATGATGTGCCATCTTCGACACCGATTCCTACGAATACTTCTATACCTACGGCAACACCAACAGCAGTTCCTTCCACTTCTCCTACACCCACTCCTGTGCCGAAAAACAGGATTACTCAAATCACAATTAAAAGTGATGGAGGTTTCGAAACTACTTTAGGTAGCCCGAGTATTCATGGTATTGCAAAAGTAAAGAAGACTGATCCAAATATTAATTCTGTAACGGATTTAGTTTTTATTAGTGAGAATCCCAAAGTTGCAACTGTGAAAAACTTTTCACAAAAAACGAATACTGAGCAAGAATTTGTGATTGAAGCTGTTTCAGCGGGGGAGACATATATTTATGCTAAAACTCGAGAAGGATACATTTCGTCAAATCGAGTTAAAGTTAAAGTCAACGAGCCGGTTGAAGCCGAGTCAATTTCTTTGGATTATGAAGAATACACGATTTATGTTGGAGATTATTTTTTCCTTCGCGCTGATATTTCGCCAGAAGATACAACTATAAAAAAGGCTAAGTGGACAAGCAGTGACAGTTCTGTTGTTTTCGTATCTTCCAGCGGAACTATTAGAGGCTTAAGAGTAGGGGAAGCCGAGATTACTGCCACTACAACTAATGGTCTAACTGCTGTTTGTTATGTAACAGTTGAAGAAAAGCCGGAAGCTGTTGAAGATGATGATGAAAATTATGAAGACGAAGATTATGATGAAGAGTATTACGAAGAAGATGATTATGAAGAAGAATATGAAGTATATGTTTGGCTTTCAGCAACCGGATCAAAATATCACAACAAACCTGATTGCGGCAGAATGAATCCCAACAAAGCTTACCAAGTCACATTAAGTGAAGCTGAATCACAAGGCTATGGGCCTTGCAGCAAATGTTTCCATTAAGATTGATAATAAAGTTTACTTAAGTAAAAGATTTAAGCGGCTTTTCACGATGAAGAGCCGCTTTTTTATGAATATGTATACAAGTATAAGTGTTTAAGCAGATTCGTCTGCTTGTACTGATCTGCCTGCTAATATCAAATGCTCTCCTATCTAGAACGTTTTCGTCAATGTTATAATTAACGCGTAATAAATAATTGAGCCGGTAAACCTTGTGGGGAAACCGGAACGAGAACCGTGAAGTGATAACCCTTAAAGTTGAGGAAAAGCATTGATGGCCGATACCGATCTTAGTAAAGTTTTGAGTGAGTGCTGCGAGGCGGCGCGGAGCGGGTATGAGCTTGCTTCGGAGGAGAAGGGTGCGCTCGATGGGATACTCAGTTCTGCGGAAGAAAAGATAAGAGAGACTGCGGTCGAGTATAAGGCGTCGCCCTGTGAAGTGATCGGGATAGGTGAGACGCTGGAAGATCAGCTCGCTGATATTCAGGCGTCGGTTGACAGTCTGAGGATGTCCTTCGCGGAAGATCTGAATGCGCTTGAAAGGGATCTGAAGAAATTCTCGGTTACGCTTTTCGGAAGGACGATGGCGGGCAAATCCACGCTGATGGAAGTACTTACCGAAGGCGACGGAGCTGCGATCGGAATGGGCGCGCAGAGGACGACGCGCGATATCAGGAGATATGAGTGGAACGGACTTGCCGTTACGGATGTACCGGGTATCGGTGCTTTCGAGGGCGAGGAGGATACGAGGCTCGCTTTTGATGCCGCAAAGACGGCAGATCTTATAGTTTTCCTTTTGACTGATGATGCGCCGCAGGCTGTTGAAGCGGATTGTTTCAGGCAGGTCAAGGATCTGGGCAAGCCTGTGATAGTGATAATGAACGTGAAGGTGTCGATTGATTCGGGCAAGAGCGTGAAGCTTGTCGAGCGCGACATGAACAGGGCGTTCGATCTCGAAAGGATTGAGGAGATAAGAAGGCAGTTCTGCAAGTTTGCAGAACCTTTCGGACAGGACTGGAGCTCAGTGCCGTTTGTGGCAGCTCACCTTAAGTCTGCTTATGAGGCGGTCAGGTGTGAGAGGGAAGGGGATCCGGAGAAGGCTGAATTCTGGCGCAGGATAAGCCGCATTGATGATCTCAAGTCCCTGATATGCAAGGAAGTTGAGGTCAGGGGAAGATACATCAGAGTAAAGACTTTTGCCGACATAATCGCGAATCCCATGATCGAAGCTCTGTCGGAGCTTGATCTGCAGAGCAGGATGAATGAATCGCAAGGCAGGGTCATTGCCGATAAGAAGCGTGCATTGGAAAAGAGGAAGGATGTTTTCGTCAAGGACGGAAAGAAGCGCATCGAGTCTTTCATGATGCGTCTCAAGACCGAACTTCGTGCGGATATCGCGACGTTCGCCGAAGATCACTATAACGACAAGATGGCCGACATTGCGTGGGGTGAACTCATCAAGAACAAGGATATCGAAGGGCGGTGCAGGAATCTTCTGGACGACATGGAGTCCGAAGTGGACGGCATCATTCAGGAGACGATCCGCGAGATGGAGAGCGAACTCAAGTATGTATCGGTCGATGCGGTTGAGAGAACTTTCCTGACGCCTGCGCTCATCGATGCGAAGAGGATCGTGAGCTGGACGAGTCTCATAGTCGGAGGTGGCGGAACGGTCGCTGCAGCGATACTTACTCTTGCTGGTGTTGAAGCGGCTGCCGGTCCTGTCGGCTGGATAGCGGCGGGAATCGGACTTGCGGGCGGCATCGGTCTTCTGTTCATTGAATCGCGCGGTGACAAACTTGCGAAGGCACGCGCGCGTCTTGAGAAGGAACTTACCGAATCCGTCAACGCCACATGTGACAGCATCTGGACCCAGCTAGAGAAGAATCTCGACAGACTCGTCAAAGGCAAGATCGATCTCGTTATCTCCGAACTTGCCAAGATCGGGAATGTTATCGATTCGCTGGCAAATGCGCAGAACACGCTTGCGGATTCCCTTCGCATCGAGCTGCGCACTCTGAACATGACGTTCATGAATAATATCGCGACCGCGGTTTTCGGTGCGGATCAGGCTTCTTCATACATGTCGAAAATCACGACCGCCGCAAGGATCCCCGGCGTAATGACGTTATTGTGTGAAGAACGTGAAGGCGCCGTCGGAGAAGAGTTCGGTGCAAAGATGTCAGACCTCATCGCAGAAGATGTCGGCTTTGTCACCGCAACGGATAACACTCCGCTTTTCGTGTGCGGTGTGTTGGGAGACATCGTTCCTTTGGAGAACATTTGCTGTGAAAATGAGAGTGACACTGTCATAATCAGGACAGATGAAAAAGATATCAGGTTATTTAACAGGCTCAGGCTGCTGGAGCAGATCGTGCCTTACAAGATAGGAGGGTAACTCATGTTAAAGATCGCCGAGTTGTCACGTGCCAAGGAAGCACTTAAGGATAAGGCAGTCCGCGCGCTTTCTGATGCGGGAATGGATCCGGATCTTGAAGGCGGAAGTTCAGACCGCGTGAAGATCGTTTTCGCGGGGCAGTATTCTGCGGGCAAGTCATCGATAATCAAGATGCTCACGGGCGACGACACGGTTGCCACCGGCGCGAAGATCACGACGGAGGAGACCCACACTTACGAGTGGAACGGTCTTGAGATCGTCGACACTCCCGGGGTCCACACAACGCTGAGACCCGATCACGACGAGATATCCTACAATGCGATCGCATCCGCCGACATCCTTGTTTTCGTGGTTACAAATGAGCTTTTCGATTCATACATGGCAGATCATTTCAGGCGCCTTGCGATCGATAAGGACAAGGCCGGCGAGATGATCCTCGTCGTCAACAAGATGGACCGTGCGGCAGGCGGCAACACCGAAGCACAGCAGAACATCATCAGGGAGGACCTGCGTTCCGTTCTGGCGCCTTACACGCCCGAGCAGCTGCATCTGTCATTCCTGGATGCCCAGTCCTATCTGGACAGCCTGGAAGAGCGTGAGGAGGATTCTGAGCTCGCTGACGAGCTTCTCGAGAGATCCGGCTACAACGAATTCATTGAAACGCTCAACCTCTATGTTGCGGAGAAGGCCCTGTCGTCAAAACTTACCACCGACCTTTATGTCCTGGACAACGAACTGGACAAGGCAATCACTGAATTGACACCGGGTTCGGAGGATGCCGACATCGATGCACTCGAAGAGAATCTCAAGCAGCAGCGCCACATGCTCATCGATGCAAGGTCGAGAATGCAAAGAGAGGTGCAGGATATCTTTGCCGATTCGTCTGCAAAGATAAAAGACCTGGGTCTTGATGCGGCAGCTCTTGTTGATGCCGGAATCGCGAAAGAAGATCTCGAAGAGAAGATCGCGCAGTACGGCAAGAGCGCGGAAGAGATCATGGAGAAGGCTCGCATTCAGGCCGACGACCACGTTCACGAATGCTTCCTCGAACTCGGCCAGAGCTTCGTCGATATGGAGTCCACTGAGTTCAACCAGAATCTCAAGATCAGGCTCGTCGACAAGTACGACAACCTTCCTGACACAGTCAAGAAAGTTTTTGTCACTGCGACCGATCTCGAAAAGAAGGGCGACATCTTAGTCGGCACTATCGTAAAGTCCGGCATCCCTGAAATGCTCTCTCTCACCGACTCAACAGTCAAAGCGATAAGACTTACCGACAACACACAGAACTTCCTGAGAAGCTCGCTTCACAATATCAACACCGGCACACAGCTTGCTGCCAAGACCGGAAAAGTCGGATCAGTCGCATCGAAAGTTGCCAACAAATCATCTTCGATCTTCGGCGTTGTCGGCGTAGGTCTGGAACTCGTTCTCCAGTTCAAGGAAGACTACGATGAGCAGCTCCTGTTAGAAGCAATGAAGAACAACCGCCAGAACATCAGAAGCGAATTCAATGCAGCCGCAACATCACTTGAAGACTACGCTGCCGATTATGTAAGACAGTGTGTTACAAATCCGATGGAGCAGTCGATCAAGTCCGTCGAAGACAACATCTCAACTTTAAGAAGCTCACGCGAAAACAGATCCGAGATGTGCATCAAACTCGAGCGTATCCAGAAAGATGTTCAGGCCCTGATCGTCAGCATGCACGGACTTGAAGAATAATTCCCGCGCACTTCATTCTAAGGAGATTTCCAAGGAGATCCACATGGCAGACAACAAACTCATTCTCGTATGCAAAGAAAAGCAGCTCGCAGAAGATATCCGCAAGGTCCTCATATCTTCCGGAAAGATCGCTGATGAGGAGATAGAATTCTGGGAAGAAAAAACATGGGACGTCAAGCGCAAGACCGGCCCCGTCTCATCCAAGATGCTTTTCGTCGGTGCCGTCAAAGACACCGAAGCGCTGTCATGCTTCATCGATATCCGCTACGAACGTTGGGGCATTCTCTACGGCACGAATCCCCGCTACGCGATCATCACGGCCGACACGGTCTACATCAAGGATTCGGCCCGCTACAATGCGTTTATGACCGACTATAATGATGTCATGGGTTCGATCCTGACACCGCCCGCCGAAGAGCCTTCATCCAACAAGGTTGCCAAGACTTTCAGCACGGTTGGATTCGCAGTCGCAACCGGCGGCGCGAGCCTTGCCGCACAGAAGATCTACGACGACAACAAAGCTCTGGCTGACAAGGCCAACAAGCTCTGCCTTTTCGGCGTCTGGCATTTCGCGCAGAACTGCCTTGGTGAATTTCTAGGCTGCGGAGAAGAGTGACGCTTTTGTTGGCTGGCTGCGAGATCGCCGGTCAGACCTGATTTTAGTTTTAGTGTTTTCAGGTCAGTTTTTGTGCGGGAGAACAGACCTGATCTCAGAAAATGATTCGTTAAGTTTTATCGCGAAAATGAGGATTGCCGATTTTGGATCCTGATTCGCGTTTTTCGGTAAATTCTCACATGTAAATTGCCGATTTCTAATATGAATCTACCCGATATCGGCAATTTGAATTTGAAGTTGCCGATTTGAGTTGAAAGTGATTGCATAATCGGCAATTTTCCAAAAATAATTGCCGATATTCGGGATTAGGAATGCTGATATCGGCAACGGCATCTTAATTATTCACTTCGGGTTTTTCGAAAACGTGAACCGTTCAGACAACAGTTCGGATTGAATAGAACAACTGCTCAGGATGAACCGGACAACAACACAGAATGGATCATGCAATTGCAAAGAACAGCCAGGACAAAGACAGGCAAATTAAGAAGAGCCCGTGGAGGTGACCACGGACTCTTCTTTTTGAAAGGAATGTATGAAGGTTCCTAAGTTAGATCAGAAAAGGTTAACGGACTTGCCGTCAGCGCCGAAGATCTTCTTCTCGTTAGCAACAACATAAACGTCGCCACCGAGCTTTGCAGCCTTCTTCTCGATTGCCTTGAAGTCGATCTGCTTGCCGTCGATCTCGATGAAGATCTTGCCGAGCTTCTTAACTGCAGCCTTCTTTGCAGGTGCTTTCTTAGCAGCGGGCTTCTTTGCAGCAGCCTTCTTAGCGGGAGTGGCTTTCTTTGCAGCGGGCTTCTTTGCAGCAGCCTTCTTAGCGGGAGCGGCTTTCTTTGCAGCGGGCTTCTTAGCAGCAACTGCCTTCTTAGCAGGAGCGGCTTTCTTAGCAGCGGGCTTCTTTGCAGCAGCAGCCTTCTTAGCGGGAGCAGCCTTCTTAGCAGCGGGCTTTTTAGCAGCAACTGCCTTCTTAGCGGGAGCGGCTTTCTTTGCAGCGGGTGCCTTCTTAGCAGCGGGCTTCTTAGCAGCGGGTGCCTTCTTAGCCTCTACCTTCTTCTTAACGTCCTTCTTGACTGCGGCAGCCTTCTTAGCTACTTTTTTAACTTCAGCCTTAACGTCCTTCTTAACCTCGTCGACCTTAGCGGCGATGTCCTTTTTCTTCTCGTCAGCCATTATCAATTCCTCCGTGAAAATACATAAGCTTTGAGATTTTTACTAGTTACATATTTTGATTCTACCAATCTTCGAAAATTGGTCAATGAAATAAATGTAAACATCGTGTTTTTAATTGCGCGCGTAATGCAGCATTTCAGGATGTTTAGAATGTTATAATCATGTTTATACATGAATCGGAAACCATTCGTCCGTGTTTGAAAATGAGTTTTTGCTGATCGAAAACACGTGTGCGGATAAGGCGCAGAATGGTGATGACAAGAGGTGAAATATGTTCAGGGCAATGCGAAGGATCAAGCAGCAGATAAGTGACGAAGAGTGTATCAAAGTGTTGAAGGAACAGCCGCGCGGAGTGCTTTCGATGATTGGCGATGACGGTTATCCTTACGGTATTCCAATCGATTTCTGGTACTGCGAAGATGACGGTAAGATCTATTTTCACGGTGCGAAAGAAGGGCACAAGATCGATGCTGTAAGCAAGTGCGACAAGGTAAGTTTTTGTGTGATGGATCAGGGTTTTCGAAAAGACGGAGAGTGGGCATTGAACATTACCAGCGTCATTATTTTCGGAAGGATAAGTGTCGTGACAGATGAGAAAAAAAGGATCGAGATCGGAACGAATCTGTGCAGAAAATTTTCTGATGACGAAGAGTATATGCGACATGAAGTTGAGAATGCTTTGCCGAGAGCTCTGTGCCTCGGGCTTACTCCTGAACACATGACGGGAAAACTTGTTAATGAGTCATGATTAATACACCCGTTATGCGAGATTTAAAAGCTGTTGAAATGTTATAATCGAAAAAGCAAAAACAGGGGAGGATAACATGGAAAGTCAACTTCTGAACATCAGGTGTGATAACTGCGGTTCCGAATACAGGATAAGTTCGAGGGGCGAGATGGTATGCCGCTTTTGCGGATCGATGATCTACCTGTCTGACAAGGATTTTGAGTCTTACAAAAACACAAGAGACAACATGCTTTCCGAAGACCGTTTCATGAACGATGTGCTGGCCAGTGACGGTGATGTTCTGCATCTCTGGAACTCAGGTTCGAAGGTCAATTTCACTACAGGCAATGGCACGCTTATTTCACTAGACAGTTACTATTCGGTCATCCTTCCGGAGAAGGAGATGTACATCGGCAAGGACAGAATCCTGATCGTGTTCGCCAACAGTACAGACGTCACGAAATTCAGCAGCAGTCTTTCGCAGATAGTGTATCCTTCGGCTGACATCAAGGATTTAAGCAGATTCCTTCCGAACATTATTTACAAGGCAACACTTGAAGACGGAAGAGGAATTCTTGTGATATCGAAAACGGAGAATATCTATCCGCTTTATCTTTTCGGGAATCTGAAGGCGACAACTGTTGCGTGGATAATATCGCGCTTCGAGAATCTCGGATGTCTTCTTGAGTTCAGCAACATGGATTTTGAAGAGATAAAACTCGAGAACCTTTTCATCAATCCGAAGATGCATGAGCTCTATATCCTTGACGGATGGGAAGGCGTATCGAAAACATCTAAGCGCAATTACCTGAAAGACATCAGGAGGATCGCGAAGGACATAATGGATATTTCAACGGCGCCGAAGCTCTGCATCGACTTTCTGGACAGGGCACCGGCACCTGTGGCGTATGACGATTTCAAAGATTGGGATGACGTCATAATGAACGGATTCAACGGACACAATTTTCATCAATTCAATACATAAAGGAGACAGATTATGGGCGGCGGAAGTTACACAGCACACGATTGGGACAAGCTCAGGGTATCAAGAGGGATCACAGGTGATTCAAGGGCGGATAATCTTTTTAAGAACCGTCAGATGCTCGATAAATTCAATCCGAAATTCATCGATAAGAGAGAGTCAAGGGATAACGACGAGCACCCTAATTCAACACCTATCGCGATCGGTGTAGATGTAACCGGTTCCATGGGATATCTCTCCGAAGAGATCGTAAAGAATTCGCTTAATGAGCTTATGAAAAAGCTCTATGCATCAAATGTTATTCCCGATCCTCAGCTTTTGTTTGCGGCGATCGGTGATGCATATGTCGATAATGCTCCTTTGCAGGTAACACAGTTTGAATCTGACATCCGTATTGCAGAGCAGCTTATGGAATTGTGGCTCGAGGGAAAAGGTGGAGACTATGCGGAAGATTATTCGACTTTCTGGTATTTCCTAGCAAGACACACCGACACCGACTGCATGAAGAAGCGCGGCGAGAAGGGATTTGCTTTCTCGATCGGCGATGCGCCCAATCATCCAAAGCTCACAGCAGAAGCAATCAGGGATATCTTCAACGATGTCCAGCAGAATGATATGACGATGGAAGAGATCGTGGATGAGACATTAAAGTCTTACCACCTGTTCCACATCAATATCGGTATGGCAACGATCATCGAAGGCAGAACGATCTGCATCCAGAAAGAAGATGTCAGGATCCTTCCCGAGCTCATCATCAGCGTTATCTGCAAGGTCAAGGGACTTAGCAGAAATGATATCTTAGGCGATCTCTCGCCTGTGATGGAAGCCAAGCTCAATAAGATGATGTCAGGTCTCATCATCTGACACAGATGTACTACGCGGTAATAGGCAATAACTACGGCGACGAAGGCAAAGGACTCGCCGTGGATTATCTGACCTGTCAGGGAAATAATCTCGTCGTAAGGCATAACGGTGGCGCACAGGCAGCCCACACAGTCGAGAAGGACGGCATGAGATTCGTCTTTCACGAGCTGTCGTCCGGTTCTTTTAACGGCGCTGCAACTTACTGGGCACCGACTTTTTATCCGGATCTTTATAAGCTTGAAGAAGAGATCGCGAGTTTCAGGAAAGTGTCAGGCCGAAGTGTTAAGATATATGCTTCTCCCAAAGCTTCAGTGACATTGCTCTACGATGTCTACCTCAATCAGAAAAAAGAGGAGGCGCGCGGGACCGGTAAGCACGGCAGCTGCGGCATGGGTATTTGGGAGGCCACCAGAAGGTCTTCAATCGGGTTTGCTCTGACTTTGGAAGATATCAGTCATCTGTCTGCAGAAGAGATCGCACAAAGGCTTTCCGCTGTCGAAAACGATTACATGAGATCCCGCCTTGAAGAAAATTCCATAGGAGAACCGCTCATCCTGGACAAGGAAAAATACGCCTCTCTGCTGAAGCAGGCATTGGAAGACCACGTCACTCTTGTATCCGGCGAAAAGGCCCTTTTTGAGGGATTTAACAATGTTATATTCGAGGGCGGACAGGGTCTGCTGCTCGATAACACGAGAGAGGAATCCTGGCCGCACACGACATGCAGCAGGACCGGCATCACCAACCCCGTGAAGATCCTTGAAGGCAACGGATCAAAGCTGGATGAGGCCGTTTATGTGACGAGGACATATCTTACGCGCCACGGGGCAGGACCTTTCAGGGACGATCCGGCTCTTTTTTTCGAAGATGAGACGAACGTGCCGAATCCGTGGCAGGACAGCATCAGGTTCGGAAGGCATGAATCGGCTGGAATGCTTTTCGCAAGGGCATCGGGAGATGTGAAAGACAACTGCCCTTACGATGTTAAGGTATCGGTGTTCATAACGCATCTCAATGAGACCTCCGGAAAGATACTCACGGAAGAAGGAGGCATCGGTATGGATTCGGCAATGGATGCGGCGCGGAAAGAAGGGATCGGCAGGCTGTATTTGTCGGACAGCAGATTCAGCAAAGACGTGAAGATCTGTGATATCAGATCTTGAATCTCCGCATCAGCAGCTGCTAAACAACATCTGGCACATTGCTATAAGGAATATAGCGGTTATTGCCAAAGCGGCAATGATACCGATGTATACCCACATGATGATTTTGCCGTATAAGCTTTCCTTGAATTTGACACGGGTGATTATCATGAGGACCCAGGAAGCGATATATGCAAGGCCGGTAATAATACCAAGTACACCGGTTATTGCACTGATAGCCTCGTGATTTCCGTCTTCAAAATACTGAGTTAACTCGCTGCCTATTCCCAATAAAAACATAGGACCAAACTGGAGAACCAGAGAGATGGAGCAAAGGATAGTAGCAGTTCTTCTTCTCTTGGATCTCTCCTCGGTAGTAAAGCCGTCATTAGGCTGAGGCTTTGCCTGCTGATATACGGGAGCCATATAAGCAGGTGTTGAAAGAGATATCTGCTGATACTGCGGCTGCTGATACTGTGGCTGAGGCTGCTGATACTGTTGCTGAACCGGAACCTGATACTGAGGCTGCTGATATTGCGGATGAGGAGCCGGAATCGGCTGACCTGCATAGCCGGGAGCAGGAGCCGGCTGTAAAGGCTGTGCGGGAACAGGCTGAGCCTGAACGGGTGCCGGGGCCGGTGCGGGAGCGGGGGCAGGAGTTACAGCCTGAACAGGTGCGGGAGCCGGAGCAGGAGCCGGTGCCGGTTGTACCGGTGGCTGAATATTATTGTTGTTATCCATTCTGTATCCCCTTTCGAGAAAACGGGTTCTTGATTCCGTAAGTATTCTAACATATAGCACGCGATATGAAACTTCTTTACTAATAGACAAGCTGCAAATCCCCGTTTTCACTGTTCAAATGTCAATTGCTAAGCCACATATCAATTCTTATAATTCGGTGGTCAAAATTCAAAGTGGCATATGAGGATACGTATGAAAGAGTTCAAACCTAAGCTTTTTTCGGTAATGAAGAACTACTCGGGCGCGCAGCTTGTTAAGGATATTGTTGCAGGAATCATCGTTGCGATAATCGCGCTCCCGCTGTCTATAGCGCTTGCGATCGCATCGGGCGTTGGCCCTGAAGCCGGTATCTATACGGCGATCGTTGCGGGATTTATCGTATCTTTCCTTGGCGGAAGCCGTGTTCAGATAGCCGGTCCTACGGCCGCATTTGCTACGATCGTTGCCGGAATCGTGATGAAAGACGGCATGCAGGGACTTATAATCGCGACGATCATGGCAGGTATCATCCTTATCGTGATGGGTCTTTGCAGATTCGGAAGCCTTCTTAAATTTATTCCCGATCCTATCACGACAGGCTTTACCGCAGGTATCGCCGTAACGCTCTTTATCGGCCAGATCAAGGATTTCACGGGTATCAGATATATGAACGGCGAGAAGCCTATCGAGACCGGCGAGAAGGTCATGGCACTCATTAAGAATGCCGCAACCACAAACTGGCAGGCAATCATGATCGGCGCCATCGCTCTTGTTATCCTCATCGTATGGCCCATGATCTTCAAGAAGATCCCCGGATCTTTTGTAGCAGTCGTAGTAACTGCAGCAATAGTTGAAGTTTTCCATCTTGATGTAAATACTATCGGCAAATCATTTGAGAACATTCAGGCAGGACTTCCGCCTCTTAGCGTAAGCCTTTCCATGTTCACTTTCGAGAACATCCGCGGCCAGCTCACAAATGCCGTTACTATCGCTTTCCTTGCAGGTATCGAATCACTGCTCTCTGCAGTCGTTGCCGATTCCATGATCGGTTCAAAGCACCGTCCGAATATGGAACTTGTAGCTCAGGGTGTCGCAAACATCGCATCAGCATGTTTCGGAGGCATCCCCGCAACAGGTGCTATCGCAAGAACTGCTGCCAACATCAAGAACGGCGGACGTACACCTGTTGCCGGAATGGTTCACTCGGTAACGCTTCTTCTGGTCGTTGTCTTCCTGATGCCTTTCGCAAAACTTATTCCGATGCCCTGCATCGCGGCAATACTTTTCCAGGTCGCATATAACATGAGCGGATGGAGAAGATTCGTAAGCCAGGTCAAGAGCGCACCCAAGAGTGACATTATCGTTCTGCTCATCACGTTTGCCCTCACGGTCGTATTCGATCTCGTAGTTGCTATCGAAGTCGGCGTACTTCTTGCTGCTGTACTCTTTATGCACAGAATGAGTGAAGTAACACAGGTTGCAGGATGGAAGGATGTTGATCCCGAGAACGATCCTGACAGCATCGATCTCCGTGTGCTTCCCGAGCACACTCTCGTATATGAGATATCCGGTCCTATGTTCTTCGCAACTGCAGGCAAGATACTGCAGATCTCTACCAAAGATGACACGAAGGCTCTTGTACTTCGAATGAGAAGTGTAAGCGCCATCGATGCTACTGCCATGCGCAACCTTGAACTTCTTTACGAAGACTGTAAGAACAGAGGCGTGCAGCTCATAATGTCACACGTCAACGAGCAGCCCATGAAGGTCATTCACAAGGCCGGATTCGATAAAAAGCTCGGAGCTGATAACTTCTGCTCACATATCGACGATGCTCTTGCAAGAGCGCAGGAGATAGTTAAGGTTTAAGCTTTGATGATCTGATGAGTGCGGTCCCCGCCTGTGATATTTGCGGGATCGTAACTCATGTTAAATCTCATGCCGCCTTCGTTGGTGCCGTACATCATGTCGAAGCGTGAAGAATAAGTCTTAAGGCGCTTCAGATTCTCTCGGTAAACGCTGACGGGAAGGCAGTCGTCGAACTCTAGAAGCGTGTTCCCGTTGTACACATCACCTGCAAAACATATCCTGACTCAGATTCGGTTTTGGGGACTATTTCCGGTCTTTGCTCAGGCGTATAAATGATACGAGCATCAGGATGTAGCAGACTGTTTTGGGAAGCATCAGCATTCCGAGTAGCGGAAGAAGAGGTGCGAAAACAGCAACCGGGATATAGAACAGGAACGACAGGGCCGTGTAGATCCAGAGCCTTGAAAGATAATTGTTCTCTTTCCTGACTTTGAAGTACAGGACAACGATCACCGCACCGATCACGACAAACGGCAGATTGCGCAGAACTCCCCAGAGGACTGAGCCTTCGCTCGTGAACCAGTTGTTGCCCGGAAGAAGGCATATTGCTACTCTCAGCGCTGCGCAGATGTACAGGATAATTCCGGTGGTTTTGGTATTCTGACCGTTCTTGCCGTAAACATTCTTATACAGATAGAAGACAAGAATGTAGAAGACGGTCATGGTGATCGAAGTCACGAGCTTGCCGAATCCCAAAGCCCATGTGAAATCCCTGTCGATGAAATAATTAAGCACTCTCGGAACAAGGTGGAAAGAATCACCAAGCCCCAGTATCAGCGCCGCAAAACCCATGAGTGCATCAGTTTTGCTGTGTCTTCTGATGAGAATGATAAGACCTGTCAAGATCGCAAAAAGAAGATACAGAATATCGAATGTTGATTCACCGTATTTCATTTAGAGTCCTCGCTTTCAGCGAAGGGAAATGCACATTGTGCCGTATCATGTTCAGCCTTTGAGTGATGCTCCGTCCCTGAATGCGTTGCCTACCACATCGCCCAATGCGACATAGGTGTTGTTGCAGGGATCGAATGTGATCGGCCTGAGCTTTTTGGGATCGATCTTACCGTTGGTGACAACGCTCTCGTCTGCGGAGACATTAACGATCTCGCCGATAAGGATGCCGTCTTCAAAACTCTTTACTTTGCACTCAAGTGCCATCGGGAGTTCATCTATAAGAGGTGCATCGACATATGAACTCTTTGTCGCGTGGAAGCCTGCCCTTGCAAACTTGTCCGGAACATCATTGCCTGATTCGATGCCGACATAGTCGCAGGGGATTACCTGGTCTTCTGTAGCCATGCTCACGGTGAAAGCACCGCGAACAGCGAGGTTGGCGGTCGTCTTGTGTTCGGAAAGACTTATGGTTATCTCTTTGAAATCTGTTGTGATACCCCATGCCGCATTCATGGCGTTGGGCACACCGTTCTCATCGTAAGTGCCGATAATAAGCACCGGCTGGGGAAGCATGATGGGTTTGGCTCCAAAATCGACTCTGCTCATAGAAAACCTCCTGAACGAAAATAATATTTTTATGTGTACAGTTTAACATCTGTGGTATGAAATGAAAGCATAAACAACCCCAGTCCTTGCAAACTGTCCTATTCTCGGGTAAGTTCTAAACAGATGTCTTTGAAGGAGGATGCTCACATGAATTTCGAGAATCTGAAATGGACAAGAGAACCTGCAAAATACAGGATCGAACCCGGCAGGATCGAGATCACGACTGAACCCGGAACCGATCTCTGGCAGCGCACTTACTATCACTTCCAAAACGATAATGCGCCGGCACTTCAGATGGAGACGGACGAGAAGTTTTTCTCCTTTGTCGTTAAGACAGATTTCACTCAAAGTCATCACCGTTTTGACCAGTGCGGGATCGTGATCTATCTTGATTCGGACAACTGGCTCAAAGGTTCTGTTGAATTCGAGAATGAGAGCTTCCAGCATTTAGGTTCTGTCGTTACAAATCACGGCTATTCCGACTGGGCAACAACAGCGATCTCCCCTGTCATCAAAACAGTCTGGTACCGCCTGAGCAGAAGAGAAGACGACTACTGCATAGAGTGTTCCTTTGACGGCGCAAACTTCACTCAAATGCGTGTCTGTCACATGTGGGAAGGCGCAGGAAAGATAAGCTTCGGCATCTATGCATGCAGCCCTGAAGACTCAAGCTTCACGGCCGTGTTTACGGATATGAAAGTGACTGACTGCGTGTGGGAGGCGCATGACGGCCAGCAGCCGGATAACTGAATTCAGATGGTGAGTATTATGGACCAGAAAGATCGGCGGACATTTCTTATAAGACATCTTCTTGAAGAGAATCCTGACGGCAGGAATTATACGATTCCTGAAGATGAAGAGGAGCAGAAAAGACTGCTCAGAGGTCTTTTCAATGTCAGACTGCCTGCAGATATTTCTTCTGAATTTCTTACAGTTCAGGACGAGTATCTCAAGAAAGCTCTTGAGCAGAAAGGCATTACTGATATTGCTGATCTTGTTCCTGTTGAAGACGGCATATTTCTCTGGCAGGGTGATATTACGACATTAAAATGTGATGCAATAGTAAATGCCGCAAATTCAGGCATGACAGGGTGTTATGCTCCGTGTCATTCATGTATCGACAACTGCATTCACACGTATGCCGGTATCCAGCTCCGGAATGCCTGTGCGGACATTATGAGAATGCAGGGACACGAAGAACCCGCCGGGCAGGCTAAGATAACGCCATCTTACAATCTTCCGTGCAAATATGTTATTCATACGGTAGGTCCGGTTGTATCAGGTGATGTGACGGAAACAGATGAGAAATTGTTGAGATCCTGTTATCTTTCGTGTCTCGAAAAGGCTTCGGAAAACAGAGTAAAAAGCATTGCATTCTGCTGCATATCGACAGGTGTTTTCTGTTTCCCGAACAGAAGGGCAGCGGAGATCGCAGTTGAAACAGTGCGTGAATACCGTTCAAAGAATAATGACGGAATCGAGGTGATATTCAATGTATGGAAAGACATCGATCTTGAGATCTACCGGGGATTACTCGGAGAAAACAGAAAAGCTTAGAAAAGCACTTTCAGAAGCCGATGCAGTCGTTATCGGGGCCGGGGCTGGTCTGTCCACTTCTGCCGGATTCACATACAGTGGTGAAAGATTTGAGAAATACTTTTCGGACTTCGGTGAAAAGTACGGATATAAAGACATGTATTCCGGAGGCTTTTACCCATACTCAACACCTGAGGAAATGTGGGCATACTGGTCAAGATATATCTTCATTAACAGATATCAGAACGCTCCCAAGCCGGTCTATGAAGATCTTTTGGATCTGGTAAAAGACAAGGATTATTTTGTTATTACGACCAATGTGGATCATTGTTTTCAAAAGGCCGGATTTGACAAAGAAAGGCTCTTTTATACTCAGGGTGATTATGGTCTTTTTCAGTGCAGTGTACCGTGCAGGAAAGTGACTTACGATAACGAAGATCAGATACGGAAAATGTTTGAGATGCAGTCAGGAATGAAGATCCCGTCAGAGCTTATTCCGCTTTGTCCTAACTGCGGAAAACCGCTTACAATGAATCTCAGATCTGACGATAAGTTTGTTGAAGATGACGGCTGGCATAAGGCCGCGGCAGGGTATGATGAATACATCAGAACTCATAAGGGAAGGGTCCTTTATCTTGAACTTGGAGTCGGTTATAACACGCCGGTCATAATAAAGTATCCTTTCTGGCAGAGGACATTCGATAATGACAAAGCAACCTATGCATGCATTAATTTTGATGAGGCAGTATGTCCGGAGCAGATCGAAGACCGCGCCATTCTCATTGAAGGTGATATAGGAACCGTGCTGAAAGATCTGGCAGGAGCAGGAAAATGATAATACAGACAGGAATGAGGACTGACATTCCGGCTTTTTATTCCGAATGGTTTTGCAACAGGATAAAAGAAGGATTCGTTCTTGTAAGAAATCCATATAATCCGGTTCAGGTGACAAGATACAGTCTGTCGCCTGATGTCGTTGACCTGATATCTTTTTGCACCAAGAATCCTTCTCCGATGCTCCCGAAAATGGATATTCTAGATCCTTACGGACAGTACTGGTTTGTCACTATTACGCCCTATGGAAAAGATATCGAACCCAATGTTCCTGACAAACAAAAAGTTATGGACGACTTCAGACGCTTATCTGACAGAGCAGGCGTTGACAGTACAGGCTGGCGCTATGACCCGGTCTTTGTAGATGAAGTTCATTCTGTTGAGTGGCATATTCGGATGTTTGAGAAGATGGCTCAAACTCTTTCCGGATATACGAGAACATGTGTTATCAGTTTTATTGACATCTACAAAAAAGTTGAGAGTAATTTTCCGGAGGCACGCGAAGTTTCTCAAAAAGACAAGCTGACTTTAGGAAAAGCATTTATAGAGACCGCACGTAAACATAACATGATAGTTAAGCCCTGCGCTGAAGGAAATGACCTTGCGCAATATGGTGCCGACTGTTCCGGATGCATGACCGTTTCAACTTATGAGACTGCGCTTCATTCACATTTGAATGTTCCGAAGAAAGGAAAGAATCAGAGGAACGGTGAGTGCGCCTGTATTCTTGGAACAGACATTGGCGCATACGACACATGCGGTCATTTATGCAAGTATTGCTATGCAAATACAGACCCCGCTCTTGTGATGGAAAACATGAAAAGGCACGATCCCAAATCACCGTTCCTTATTGGCGGTGCAACTTCTGAAGACGTGATACATGAAGCCGGCCAGAAGAGCTGGATCGACAAACAGTTGCGCATGGATTTTTTCTGATGGTCAGAAGTTAAGCTTCCTGATCTCGTTTACGAGATTTCTTCCGTAGCATTCCGCGCCGAGGGCATTTGGATGCAGATTATCAAGGAAGTATTCGGGAAGGTGAGGGACCATCTTGAAGCCGTCAACAACCTTGATGTTCGGATATCTGCTTACAATTTCCTTTATGTTGTTGCAGAAGCGGATGAGTGTTGCTATACCGTCCTCATTATCTCCTCTCCAGAGAGGTGTGATGCATAGCACGGGGATCTTGCCGCCATAAATTCCGATGAGTGTCTCATAGTACTCTTCAATATCCGTCATGGTCTCCGTGCCATACTGGTTTGTGCCTAATGCGACAATGATCTTATCGGGTGTATAGCCGTCCATCTTCATGAGAGATTTTTTATCGTATATATATCCGCCGATCCCCTGATTTATTATGTCGTAATTGAGAATGCGGTTTGCGACACTGACATATGTCTGACCGGATCTGAGAGGTCCGTAGCCCTGGGTGATCGAATCGCCGAGCCAGAGAACCTTCTCATTCTTTTTCGCGGGTGTGAATGTTCCGTCGATCTCAAAGTTCCTGATTAGCACTGTTGCATCTGCGGGAAGATAAATGATGACATCCTTGACTCCTTCAGGAAGATCGAAGGTGAGAGATCCTTCTTCGGGAAGATCCTTAACATAACGGATGTCTGATACAAGACCGTCAACTGCAAGCTCGAACGAGTCCTGTGAACAGTGCCAGATGAACTTGTATTCGAAAGATATCTTTCTGCTGTCAGTCTTCATCTCGATGGTCTTTGCGGATGAAGCATCGCATCGCTCGTACCACATCTCGAACGAAGACTTAAAGTAATCCATCTGTGCCCGGGAATACTGGTTGGCCTTAAGCCAGTCTCCCTCTGTCTCTTCGAATGTGTATGCGCCAAAATAGATGGTCTTTAATTCTTCACTGGTCATGTTCCTTATCTCCCCGGGTGTTGATATTAAAGGCAGTGCCAATGAAGAGATTGTACATCTATTTGGCTGTTATGAAAAACCTGCAGTATCACAACCTCATTGACAATCCCGGTTTTCGTGATAATATATGAACAATTATTCATATGAATGATTACTCATATGAGAGAAAACGGAGGAGATGCATATGTTTTGGGACAGGATATCCGGAGTTTATGATGCTGTTGAGAATATCTATAACGGCAAGACAAACAGGAGAACAACTGATTATGTGGCATCTCTTATGGCTAAGGATGACAAGGTCCTTGAGTGCGCGTGCGGAACGGGGATGTTCAGCGTGAAGATCGCACCGTGTGTAAATAGTCTCACAGCAACTGATTTTGCGGAAGGCATGCTCAAGAGGACAAGAAAGAAGACAGCGAAGTTTGATAATGTCATTGTCGAGAGCGGCGATATTACCGGACTGAAGTATGAGGACAACAGTTTTGATAAGGTTGTTGCAGCAAATGTAATCCACCTTCTGGATGATCCGAAGAAGGCGATAGATGAACTTAAGCGGGTAGTAAAGCCCGGCGGTGTGATAATCATCCCGACATATATCCACTTCGATAAAAGTGTTGCAGCAGAAGCATTCAATAAAGCCGGTGCGGGATTTAAAAGACATTTCAATGAGGACACTTACAGAGAGTTCTTCAAAGAGATGGGAATAGATAATGCTAACTTTAAAGTTTGTGAAGGAAGAATGGCTTGTGATGTAGCCGTCTTCGGGAACGTGTGATCAGGAGTTCCTGATCATGTGAACTCTTATTGCATTCAGGGTCGTGTCGCTGATGAACGGTTCGATCCTGCATGCATCTTCTTCCGCGGTATCTTCATCGACTCCAAGCCCTTCAAAAAGCTTAGCTATCAGAGTGTGCCGCTCGTATTTGTGCTTGGCGAGGATAATCCCGCCTTCTGTAAGTTTTATATATCCGTTTTTATCTTTTCTGACGAGGCCCTTTTCGATAAGGGAGTTTATAGCTCTGCTTACGGAAGGTCTCGAAAAACCTATGTAATCGCCAATGTCTTTTGCGCGGATCTTATCAGATTCCAATGACAGAATGTATATCGTCTCGACATAAATTTCGCCGGATTCCAATATAGCCATAAAAAGGATCTCCTTCCAAAAGTTAGCCATAACTTACCAAAACAAAAATGATATTTCAATAGAAAATTGAGCAAATTTGCACAATTGGAGTCTTGACGTGTTAGCCATTGCTAACTATACTTGTAGTCGGTTAGCGAGGGCTAACCATATGTATATGCGCAGTATATAAAGACTGCGGCAAGGAGCGTGATTATGTTGCCTCTCGTTTATGCGGAAGTGGGGGAACCTCAGATCATCAGAAAGATCGGAGGGAGCCCGGAAATGAAGAAACACCTCGAAGACATGGGATTTACAGTCGGAGGAGAGGTGAGTGTTGTCAGTTCGATCGGCGAAAACCTGATAGTGAAAGTTAAAGAGAGCCGTGTAGCTGTCAGTGAAGAATTAGCAAAGAAAATAATGGTATAGGAGGAGCGAAAGTGAGGACTTTAAAAGAAGTGAAGGTTGGCGAGACAGTCAAGGTCGTCAAACTCAACGGTGAGGGAGCAGTAAAGCGCAGGATCATGGACATGGGTATTACCAAGGGTGTTGAGATCTATGTGCGCAAGGTAGCTCCGCTCGGAGATCCGGTGGAAGTAACGGTAAGAGGCTACGAACTGTCACTGCGTAAGAACGACGCTGAGATGGTCGAAGTCGAGTAAGAGAGAGGGGCACAAGAATGGCAAATTCAGAGATCAAAATTGCATTAGCGGGCAACCCGAACTGCGGTAAGACAACACTTTTCAACGCACTTACGGGTTCCAATCAGTTCGTCGGTAACTGGCCGGGCGTAACTGTCGAGAAGAAGGAAGGTAAGCTTAAAAAGCACGACGGTGTAACCATAACTGACCTTCCCGGTATTTATTCACTTTCTCCTTATACATTAGAGGAAGTTGTCGCAAGAAATTATCTTATAGATGAGAATCCGGATGTTATCCTCAACATCGTTGACGGTACAAACCTGGAGCGTAACTTATATCTCACAACACAGCTTACAGAACTCGGTGTCCCGGTTGTTATGGCTGTCAATATGATCGACCTCGTCAACAAGAACGGCGACAGGATCAATCTTGATGCACTCTCTGAGCAGATGGGCTGTAAGGCGGTAGCAATCTCTGCTCTTAAGGGTACGGGAATCATGGAGGCTGCAGAAGAAGCTATCAAAGCTGCTAACAGTACAAAGACTCTTCCGCCTCATTCTTTCTCAGGTCCTGTAGAGCATGCCCTTGCTCATATCGAGGAAGCAGTGCTTCACGATATGAATGAGGACAAGCAGAGATGGTATGCGATCAAGATCTTCGAGCGCGACGAAAAGATCATTGCAAAGCTCAATATCTCCAAAGAGAAGATGGAGCATATCGAGAAAGATATCGCAGCAGCTGAGAAGGAGCTCGATGACGATGCTGAGTCGATCATCACAAATGAAAGATATGTATATATCGCATCCATCATCAAGAGCTGCTATAAAAAGCAGAATAAGGCTAAGCAATCCACATCAGATAAGATCGATAAGATCGTAACAAACAGGATCCTGGCGCTTCCTATTTTCGCAGTCATCATGTATGCGGTTTACTGGATCGCAATGACGGCATTCGGTGCCAGCGCTACTGACTTCACTAACGATCAGATCTTCGGTGACGGCTGGTATCTTTTCGGAATCGGACGTGCTAACTATGAAGAGATGGTAGATGAGTGGGCAGGAGAGACAGTATTTGTTGACGATGTTAAGGCTGTGATCGATGCAGCGGCTGACAGCGATGTAACAGGTGCCGAGAATCTCCAGGCAGATTTCGAAGATGCAGATTTCGGCGCATTCGAAGAAGACTTCGGATTCTACGCTGACGAATTGGAAGAAAACGGATTTGAGATCAACGCAGTACTTGAAGCTTCCGGTGCACTTGATGAAGAAGGTGAATTCACATCACCCGGAATGGATGAAGCAGAAGGCGCTATATTTGTTCCGAGTATTCCGGATCTTGTAAGTTCCGGACTCGAAAAGGCCGGCGCAAATGAATTTGTCACAGGCCTTGTAGTTGACGGTATCGTCGGAGGTGTAGGTGCAGTGTTGGGATTCGTTCCGCAGATGCTCGTACTCTTCTTCCTCCTCGCATTCCTTGAGTCATGCGGATATATGGCAAGAGTCGCATTCGTACTTGACCGTATCTTCAGAAGATTCGGTCTTTCAGGAAAGTCATTCATCCCTATGCTCGTATCTTCTGGATGCGGCGTTCCGGGTATCATGGCTTCAAGAACTATCGAGAGTCAGCGTGACCGCAGGATGACTATCATGACAACAACATTCATCCCCTGCGGCGCCAAGCTCCCTATCATCGCTCTTATCACTGCAGCACTCTTCCGTCACACGTTCATGAATGGTGCATGGGTTGCTCCTGCTACATACTTCATCGGTGTTGCTGCAGTTATCATCTCAGGTATCCTTCTTAAGAAGACCAAGATGTTTGCAGGTGATCCCGCTCCTTTCGTAATGGAGCTTCCTGCATACCACTGGCCTACACTCGGAAATCTCTTAAGATCAATGTGGGAGAGAGGCTGGTCCTTCATTAAGAAGGCAGGAACAGTAATCCTCATCTCATCAGTAGCTATCTGGCTCGGTTCGGTATTCGGCAATACAGGTTCCGGATTCGGATTCGATCCTGACATGGAGCTTGAGTCATCCGTACTCGGCATCATCGGCGGTGCTATCAAGTGGATCTTTGCTCCTATCGGTTTTGCCAACATCAAGGCTACTATCGCTACGATCATGGGTCTTGTTGCAAAGGAAGAAGTTGTCGGTGTATTCGGTGTCCTTGACTTCGAAGGTCTCACTGCTCTTGCAGGATTCTCCTTCCTCATCTTCAACCTCCTCTGCGCTCCCTGCTTTGCTGCTATTGGTGCGATCAAGCGTGAGATGAACTCAGCTAAGTGGACATGGTTTGCAATCGGATATCAGTGTGTATTCGCTTATGCGATCTCACTTATCGTTTACCAGTTCGGCCTCCTTTTCTCAGGCTCGGTAAATGTGATCGGTCTGATCTTTGCGATCCTTGTACTTGCAGGACTCTGCTTCCTCTTATTCAGACCTGCAAAGAAATACACGGGTGTTGTTAAAGAGAATTAACGGAGAACTGATATGATCGAGTGGCTTGCAGCTAATTGGGTAAACATAATTATCCTCGCTGTTGTCGGAGGGCTTATCGCTCTGGCAGTGATCGTGCTGGTCAAAGACAAGAAGGCGGGCAAAAGTTCGTGCGGCTGCAACTGTGCAAACTGCGCAATGGCCGGCAAATGCCACTCTGCCGCAAAAACAAAGAAGTAATGACACTTCCATAAAGATCCTATCCATGTGAGAAGAGGCGTCGTCTCAAAATGCCTTATGATCACGCTCCCGAATACGGCAAACAATACGGCTATGCCGTACTCACTGCCGCATTTTTCGCTGTTGCGGCCTCG
>CADAKH010000014.1 GCA_902788505.1 Oscillospiraceae bacterium | reverse complement strand
GCACACGGAGAAGTCGCCTAGCCTGGTCGAGGGCGCACGACTGGAAATCGTGTAAACCCCAAAAGGGTTTCGAGAGTTCGAATCTCTCCTTCTCCGCCAGTAAATAACCTCCCAAGATCTTATCTTGAGAGGTTTTCTTTTTGCATGATTATCTGATTATTTAACCGAATTTGTCAGCTTGATCTTAGGCCGGTCAGGTCTTTGCTCAAATGCGTAAACGCAGATGAGAGCAGCTACGGTTCCCATGAGTTCATAGTGAGAGTTGAATGTGGAGATATTGTGGGCATACTGTTCGCCGAGTTTAATCTCGGGAAGACCGACGGAATATCCGAAAAGAATGTAGGGAACAGTTACGTGTGAGATCTCTTTGTAGCTCTTTTTCTCGACAAAGAAGGTCCTCTTGTTGGTAAGGACGACACCGGTTTTGCCGTGAACGAAAATTCCGTCATCGTTGTAGAGGATTATGTGTTCATCGGGTGCGAAAGTGCCTGAGAGTCTCTTCTCGATATCGCGCATCTTGTTTTCGCGGATGCCGGGAGCGGAGAGCTCCTCGAAATTCATGAGATAGTCACGCATATACTGTACGATCTTATCTGATGAATCGTATTCGTTAAGAGTGCGCACGAATGGTGCTACGAAGACATTGTATTTTGGATCATCCTTAAGAAGATCGTAGTTCCAGTCGTAGATGAACCAGTCTTTGAATATGGGGGCGTCAGCTACTTCCTGCCTGGTGGTGTCATCCAATGTGAATTCACTTCCGCAATAAGTGCAGACCATTCTTCTTCTGTTTGCTGCAAGTTCCAGTTTGCCGGAACAATTCGGGCATTTATTAAGTTCCATAATTTACCTCCGGGTGAGTTAATTATATCATTTCGTCTTATTTGTCCATTTTGGTAAATATTTTGTTACTTTTGGTATCACGGGGTGGGAGTATTATATATTAGAAAATATAATTTAGAGAACCAAGTAACCATGGCAGTCAGGAACAGATAAGAATATGAGTGATTCTACAGGAGCCAAACAGTCCAATTTACCCAAGCAGAGAAAGCTGGGCAGACTTATGCATTATCTTGTCAGCAATGCATATTCTTTTACTGTCGGAGTCATGGGGTTTGTTCACGCAACACTGATGATCATTTTCCTGATAGCTGATGTAATGCCACTGGTTTATTTCAATATACTCAGTGTAGTTGTTTATATATTCTGTTTTATGCTCTGCCGGTTCGGTCACATCCTGCCTGTATATGCGAGTGTAATTATTGAAGTTACGGTTTATACGGTCTTATCGACTTATTTTGTAGGATTGAAATGCGGTACTTATTGCTTCCTGTTCTCAATTATTCCGATAATCATTTACTTCGGAAGCAGCTTGTTTAAGGGCAGGAAGAGATGGAGCGTTATCCTGATGCTCGTTTTGAATTTCTTAACGTTCATGATCCTTTATATAAGGTTTGCTCCTGTAGAGCCGGTCTATGATGTTTCTCCGGTTATCAGGATGGTGCTGGTCATATTCTCTGCGTTTGCAATGGTTTTCGCGACGATGTTCTATAACGCGATGTATATCTACTCAAGTGAGAATGCCGTAAATATCCTTCAGCAGAAGAACAGGCAGCTTTCTATCGATGCGCATGAAGACACACTGACAAGCCTTTTGAACAGACGTGGTTTCCTGCCGCTGATACAGGAGCTGATGGGCAGAAAAACAAAGCATTTTTGCATAGCTTTCTGTGACCTGGATGACTTTAAAGTCGTAAACGATTCATATGGTCATGAAGCAGGTGATGAGGTGTTAAAGCACATCACTAAGCTCATCAGGAAGGAGCTTCCCGGCTGCGATATCTGCCGCTGGGGCGGTGAAGAATTCGTAATTCTTATGAGAGATTACGATCTTCAGGTAGCTACGGCGAAGGTTGAACATTTAAGACGCAGCATCGAAGATAATCCGACATCTTTTTTCAGCAACAAGATATATGTAACCACTACGATCGGCCTTGAAGAGTACAGCGAAAAGTACGCGAATCCGGAAGATATCATAAAGGTTGCCGATGCCCGTATGTACTATGGAAAACAGCACGGCAAGAATATTCTCATCTACGAAGATCTCTGACGGATATTTATTCTATCGAAAACAGAAACGGCGGTTTTTGAAACCGCCGTTTTTTAATAACCCATTTCCTTTAGTTCTTTCACAACATCGACATAGAAGTTTGCGATATCACTGACTTCCTCATTGCTTGACGGAGCACGGGAAGTGAATCTCCTGCGTCTTAAGTCAACGACATCGGCATGCGATATACCTCTTTTGGAAGGAGCAGTGTGAACGCCTTTGAAGTTTACCCAGGTTGCCGAGTTGACTGAGACCATGCCGTCATTCTCGCCGTCGAATCTGCTTACTACGGGAAATGTGATGCAGAAGACGGGATCCGAGAAAGAACTCTTGCATTTGAATGCATAGCTCTGACAGTAAACGTCATCGGGTGCGGGATTGTCTATATTGAACTGTGCTGCGGTCCTTGTCGTGAGGATATCGAAACAGGTGTAACTGTCAGGATTCCTGTCTCCAAGGATCTTCATCCAGATGTCGTTCCCCCTGGCAGCTGCTTTGACCATCCATTTCGGTGCTCTCATAAGGAAATCCACTGTCTTCGAACCATGGTGCGGAGTATCAATGGTCGTAAGTGATGCGACCTTGTCGTGGTAACCGTGATTTATAAGATAGCGTGATTCGAGCCCGCCTTTTGAATGGGCAAGTATGTTTACTTTCTCGGCGCCCGTCTGCTTCAGGACTTCATCAAGACTCCTGGCGATGATTTCAGCGTTGCTTTCGATCGAGCCGACGGAATCCTGATTGCCGAAGAAGACTTTGGCACCTTTGGCTTCCAGTGTTTTAGGGACTCTGCCCCAGTAGCAGAGATGCTTTCTGTCGCGGAATCCCATTCCGTGAACCATGAGCAGCGGATATTTTAAACAGCAGTCGTCATTCATATAAATACTCTCGTCAATAAATCTTCCCAATAGGTTTCCGGCCTATAGGAGGAGTATAACGCGGTATTATATATTGTTCAATACTGAATTTAATTTAAGAGTTCGATTCCGCAATATTGCCACAGGAATTTGACTTTTCACGCCAGAGCTTCAAAGCGATAAAAGCGATCACAAGACCGATTGCCGTAACCACGAGGCTTACGGTCAGCATGAAGCGGGGACCTCTGATATCAAGCAGTCTTCCGCATACAAGACTTGAGAAAACGCCGCCCAGCGTGATCGAGCAGTTGATATATGCCTGGCCTTTGACCTGGTCGAGCCTTGCCATAGTCTGATTTACAAAGTAGGCGGATACCGGAATGAACACGGCATAAGCGAACATCTGCATTGCCTGACTGATATAGACGAGGACCATGTTGGGCGCGATGAACATGAGAAGAGTCTTGATAAGGAAAGCCGCGCCCGCGAAAAGGAGAAGATTCCTGCATGAGACCTTTTTCATGATCTTATCGATCAGTGCCATTGTGGGGAGCTCCAGAAGTGCGGCAACGAAAACCGCCGTACCCATGGATGCCTCAGTGCCGCCCAAAGGTGAGATGATCTGGATCATGTAGTCGTTTATCGCATTGTGTGCAAAAAAGAAACATACCGCACCGAGCACAAAGAGCATGAAACTCGGGTAAGTCTTAATGAAGCTGAAGAGATTATTGTGGGCAACTTCCTTGGAAGAAGGGGCGGGGATTTTGACGTCCGGCTTTTTGAAAAAATAGAGAATTATGAGCGCGACCGTCAGGAATATGATGTCGAGGATCATGAGAATGCTTACACCGAACTTTCCTATCGCCCTTCCCGTAAAAAATGAAGTAACGGCAAACCCTGCTGATCCCAGGCCTCTTGCAAGACCGTAGTAAATGTGGCAGCCGGCCGCCTCGTATTCAAAATACATAGCGGTTATTATCGGCTGATAGACCATCTGCACCATGTAGATCAGAGCGAAGATGATGAATATCATGACGATATCGTTTTTGATGATGAGCAGAAGAACAGAACCGATCAGGAGCAATGCGGTGGAGGCCATGGACACATTGCGGTTGGTAAGTTTACCCTGTTTGTCGATGAGACCTGCCACAAGAGGCTGAAAGATAACTGAAAGGATATTAGCCAGAGCAAGAGTTATTCCGATCAATGTGTTGGAGAACCCCTTTTCGAGAAGGAAAACGGAAGCGTATGCGTGGATCCCGCTGTACACGGCGAAATACGTTGCATTGATTATGATGTATCTTAATGTCCAAAACTTTTTGCCGCCTGACATATTTGCCTCTTTCAGTTTTCTTTATTGCTAACGAAATGCTAACATAAATGCCGGACGAATCAGATTACGGATGTTGGATAATTATCAAGGAGATTGCATGGAATACTTAAGATACATTTCCGAATTTATAGCAAATCCGTGGGTGGACATCTTTATGTTCATCGTCGGAACGCTCTTTATTTCTGTAGTGTTCTTTCTTGTGCAGATCACATCGGCAGGAATGTTCAGCTCAAAGGTTACCGACATAAGTATCCTGGGCTTTAAGCACCACAGGAAGAATGACGGCAAGTGGGAATACAGGGGACATCATATAAAATTAGGTTTTTCGGCAAACACAGTCGTGGATTTTAACAAGCGCCCTGGAATTGACAGTAATAAGCTCATGTCACTTGAAAAGTCACATATGCTTTTTACCGGAATCACAACTTTAGTCATCGGCATAGCGGTATCCGCCGGATGTATCATCGGCTCATTTAACATGTATTATTTTATCCCGGCAAGGCTGGTATTCCTGTCGGGATTCTGGATACTGCTCTTCGCTGTTGGAAGAATGGTCATCGTAATTTCAACTATTTCGAAATTATTCTCAAAGAACTCTCTTGGTGGTTATTGCACAGCTGCAATAGGAAGGATCAGGGCCGGTGTGCCGTTCGAACAGTTGGATCTGAAATCGGTTGGCGAGCTTAACTTCAAGAAGACATCTGACATTGCACGCAAGATGTATTTCCCAATCTACTTTTCTTATCTTGATGCAAAGGGCCTTTATAACAGGATGCCGGAAGCCGTGGCAGATGTTGAGAGAACAGTTATTAAGACCGAGAAGCACGAAATTGCCATAGCTGTGTATATGACACTGATATATTACTACTCGTACCATAATGTCGTTCCTTCAAAAGCCAAGGAATACTATCACATTTTAGGTGACGATATATTGAAGGATACAGACAGCAACAGCATGAGGATCAAGGGCTTTTATGAACTGAACTGTTTCGGCGATGTCAAAAAGGCAAAGATGTATGCCGCAAAGGCGATAGAGGGAATAAACGGGTTTTCCGTGCCGTCTGAAAGAGAATATGAAAAGTCCTGTATCGCCAAATTGAACAATGCCATTAATAATTTTCAATACTGATAATGTACATTAGGTAAGAAATTTAATATTTTCTTCACAAAGTTGCCACATTTTACATTTCCATATGCTATAATTCACGCATTAAAGTGGAGGCAACTATGAATAAGTATTTAGTAAATAAAATAGCTAAATCTTTTGGCGGTGTCGCAGCCGCTGTTTTGGCCTCCGCATTTTTAGCAATAAATGTAAAAGCCGATGCTTATTCCGGAATAGATATTGACGGAAGTTTCGGTGACTGGGACAGCGTTACCAAATATGACTGCTTAAGTGAGAGCAGCCGTGTAAACAATGTCGCTATGGTCTGGGATGGTGACTGGATCTACATCTACATGGATGAGGTTCAGCAGAATTCCGCTTCATGGTCCAGTGACACACATAATACCCACGGCCAGTTCAACATCAAGACCGATCTCGGTTATGTTCTGGTCGTCACCGTAAGAGACAACGGTGCGGCAGGCAACATTATTGAAGTAACGGATGTGAAGACAAATGAGACATATACAGTTGATAACGGCGGTATTCAGGTAGCTTTCAACAGCGATTATTCCGTATGGGAAGCGCCTACGCTCACTGAGATTGCAATTCCTTCAAGCCTTCTGCCGCAGTATTCATCCACGATAAATTTCGGTTACTATCTCGGCGGAGACATCATTACTGATGTTGCCGACTGCAGTGAAGTTATCCATGATCCCGATGATCCGGACGATCCGACTCCAACACCCGCTCCATATAACGACGGTTCCGAGATTGAGATCGACGGTGACTATCACGACTGGGATTACTATCCTGTCATTACGATCCAGTACGATTCGTCAGGTATGGAGAATACATACAACGATGCTGACGGTTCTATCTATCAGCGAGACGGAAACGCATATGTTCACTGCATTGCCAATGAATTCAGCAAGCAGGATACAGGCTGGAAGTACGGTGCAGAGTTCCTTGAGGTAACAGTTATTTTCGGATATGACCATACAAAGCTCATAGCTGTTGAGCTGGGTCCTGACGGAAGTCTCGACTGGAGTTCGCGTGAAGCGCGTTCACAGTCTGACGGAACACATCATTATGCATTATTCTACTTTGCAGATTCACAGGCATCTTCAAGCATCTATGACATACAGTCCGGAGATCACTATCTTGGCGAGATGTATGTTACTGTCGGAGAACATCAGGATGAGACAGAGTTCTGGTTTGATATTGCAGGCCTTGCTGAAGCAGGCGGCATCGAACCCGATGAATCACAGTCCGTATTCGTTCACTTCCACAGAGTCGGATGGCCCATGCTTGAGACATCGGGTGTATCGACCGGTCCTGTTTTCGTAGTTGCTTTATCAACAGTAGCCATAGGTTCTTACATTACTCTTAACCGAAGAAAGAAGGCAGGATGATATATATTGTCGCTGCCGCCGCAATAGGATTGTGGGTTTGGCTCCTGCAAGTACTTCGAAAAGCAGGCCTTAAGTTCTGGCGATATCTTTTAGGTTCCTGCGGACTTTTTATTATCCTTATGATCCTTGTAAGACCCTGGCTCGTTCTGCCCCTTGCAAGGCTGATCGCGGCAATTGCGGGAATATTCGGTAAAGTTTCCGGTTTTTACCAGGCTTATTACCGCTACGGAGTAATCTTCATTGAATCGGCGAAAGGTGCGATCACGGTCAATATCGACCTTGAGTGTTCAGGTTTTATCGAGATATCCGCTTTCATTTCGCTTCTCTCATTCTACGGAATATATAACATCCCCGAGCGTATCTATGTCGGAGTTGTCGGAACTTTATATACGATGCTTACAAATGCATTCAGGATCGCAGTTATCTGCACCATGATCCATTTCCTCGGCACTGACTATTATTACCTTGCGCATACTGTAGTCGGAAGAATCGTTTTCTATGTTCTTCAGGTGGTGTTGTATTTCTTTGTATTCACCAAGACGCATGTCTTAAAGATGAAGACAGGAGATTTCGGTTACAACAAAAAAGAAGAGATCTCTGCCAATAAGGAAGGAGATGCTTCATGAACAATATAATGACGCATCTTGTAAATCCCTTCTTTTACTGGATCGCATGGATAATTATCCCGCTCCTGGTAGAAGTTCTTCCGTCGATCGGCTCATTCTTTGTCCTGCTTCATCAGAAGCACAAGAAGGACAAGTTCGAACGTCCTGACATATGGCCTGATATAGTTCTTATAATACCTGTTTACAATTCCGAGAATAGTCTTGAGGAATGTCTCGAATCGATCAACAGGAGTGATTATCCGAACGATCACATGGAGATATATCTTGTAAACAACATGAGCCAGGATAAGAGTTTCGAAGCCTTCGCAAGAGCCCAGAAAGCTTTTCCGAACCTCCGTATGAACTGGCTCAATTCCGGACAGGGCAAATCCAGAGCGCTTAACCTCGCTATCTATAACAGTAAGGGAACATATCTCATCAATATCGATTCAGACGGATATCTGGAGAGATATGCTCTTTCAAATATGGTGCTCTATCTTGAGAATCACCGTGAATACACATGCCTTACGGGTTCCATCCTTATAAGGCCTGACAAGATCGAAAAGTACAAGTCGTTCAAATCAAGACTTTTCAGAAGGATCGAGTTTGCAGAGTATGCGCAGGCATTCCTCGCAGGAAGGAATTTCGCATCCGAGACAAACTCCATGTACACGCTCTCAGGTGCTTTCTCCGCATTCAGAATGAGCTCTATCCGCAAGTCGCATCTTTACAATACGGAGACTATCTCGGAGGATACCGAGATCACTTTCCAGATGAGATATATCCAGAAACAGAAGGTCGGCATCTGTGTTGACGCAATCTATTTCACGGATCCTATTGAGGGTGTAAACAAGCTTTACACACAGCGCCAGCGCTGGCAGAGAGGATCGCTGGAAGTTGCAAGACTTTATCCGCAGAGCAAGCTCAGGCCGTGGAGATTTGCAACGGATACAAATATCCATACATTGCTTTTCGACCATACATTCGCATTCCCGAGAATGATCTGGTATCTTGCCCTGATCGTGCTTATGGCATACGGCTATTCGACCTCGACGGTGCTTCTTTCAATGGGTGCGATATTCCTTTTCTATATCATATGCGGATATATGTATTTTTACATAGGACTGCACCTTTTAAAGCCTTTCCCTGACATCAGGGAGTACTACAAACGGCAATGGGCGGTCGTCGCGCTCCTGCCTTTCTACAACTTCGTTGTTTTCTTTATCAGACTTGCGGGAATAATCAATAGTATCAATACGAAGAGCAGCTGGAAAACAGATACGCTCACAAGAGAATTCGAGAAATTCAGACTGGCTGTAAGAGAACAGCTCGGAAAGATATCGGACTTCATAAAGAAGTTCACGGAGCTTGTCAATAACGAGGAAGAATACTATGAATAAGCAATCGAAGAAAACATTGATCCTGATGACCTTGGGTGTCATATTCATGGCAGCGATCCTGACGGCATTCGCAGTCTGGCAGATCCATAACTACGAGCAGGGTGTAGCAGAGCTCTATGCACAGGAACAGGACGGTTACGTTGAGATAGTTGCAAGACAGATCGAACTCTACGGTGATGTCGCAGGTGATGCATTCGTTGAGGATACCATCGAGATGCTCGACTCAACATCGCAGCGTTACTGGACACTCGATAACTCCGAATACTTTCTCTTCGTAAAGAGCATCAGCGAAACAAACGTATATAAGACTTTCTCGACAGATACCTTCTATAACACCCAGAGCGCACAGGAGTTTTTGGGGGCTCTTGTTAAAGGCAAGGTAAAGCATTCGATAATCTCTCTTGAAGGCGTGAAGTATGTTGCTTCAGGAATAATCTTCGAATACAACGGCACGGATTACAGACTCTGTCTTCTTACAGATTATGAGATCATGCTTACCAATAACGCATATCTCAGCAGCAAGCTCTATCTTCTGATCGTGTTGATCCTTCTTATCGCGCTTCTTGTAATCGCAGTTATCTACTTCACGATGAAACTTATCGAAGCAAGAAAGAAGACCGAGAGTATCAAAGCGGTTAATACTGAACTCAATAACTATATCGATTATCTCGATAATGTCCTGATGGGAAGAAACCAGGCATCGATAATAACAGGTGAGGGAAGGATAATGAGACTTCTTCACAGGATCGACGAGCGAAGGATCTATCCTTGTGCATTTGTAAGGATCACGCTTGAGACAGGTTCCATGATGAGCTTCTACGAGAAGAACAGCAAGCTTTTAGGTGACGATGTCGTATGGATCAGATACCGCAAGGACGGCTTTATGCTCCTCTTCGGAGTAAGAACTGCTGAACAGGCGATGAGGATTATCGAGAGCAAGATCCCGGCATCAGAGATACCGGAAGATATTCTCGCATATAACACAGATGACGATCTCAATGCCACAGGGCTCTATGAAGCTCTTGCCAATGCATAAAGGAGGATGAACAAATGCTCAGATACTACAGAATAAAAGCTTATCTTAATGCCAGCCATTTCGTTGTTTTCGACGGAAAGAAGGGCGACACTCATCCTCATACATGGGAGTTCGTTGCAACTGTTTATACGACAGGAAGTGACATCATCAAGTTCACGGAACCTGAGAAGATGATAATGAAGGTTTTCGAGCCTTATCAGAATCAGGTGTTAAACAAGATTGAACCGTTCAATGCGATAATTCCGTCACTTGAGAACATTACGGAGTTTTTTGCAAAGCAGATAGCGGAAGCCGTAAGCCCTATCAAATATCACTTGAGAAGATTTGAAGGCAGCGAGACACCTGTCAGAACATACGGCGTCAGATTCCCTGAAGCAGAGGGTATCGACGATGACAATGATGCGGATGAAGTAGAAGCCGCAATCGGAAGATTGGAGAAGGGTTTTGAACTCTAAGGTTAAGAACATAATAATTGCGTTTATCAGCATATTGATAAACATCGCTTTAGCTTGCGGCGTTATCTGGGCCGTAAGCAGAAGCGGCGTTCTTATAAAAGGTTCAGACTCGATGTACCATGTTTACCGTGGTGACTGGATCCTAAATTCTATAGAATCCGGTGACATATGGCCTCTCTATAACCCTGTCTGGTATAACGGCGTTGAACTCATGCGTTACTGGCCGCCTGTCGCAGCATATGTGATGGCTTTCTGCCAGTCTGTCGCAAGGAGTCTTCCTTTAATATTCACGGACAGTTATGTTTTCGAAGGGTTTGCAATATACAGCGGAATCGTATATCTCCTGGGTGCTCTCACCTGGAATATAGCGGGTTTTGTCAAGAAGAGACCTGTTACGGGCATGATATTCGGTATCCTTTGGTTCTTTATGCCGCAGAGTATTCACGTGCTGTTTGCCGAAGGCAACCTTCCGCGAAGCCTGATAATGGCGATATTCCCTTTGGCATTCCTGTTCATTAATGAATATCTGAAAAAGGGCGGAGTAAAGAACTTTATCGGAACCGCAGTAACATTTGCGCTTATGGGCGCATGCCATGTAGGTTACATGGGAATGGTTGCGATCGCATGCCTTATCTATCTGCTCATTTACAGACTTTGCTGCTTTACCGGAATGAATAAGCTTCAGAAATCAGGCAAGAGAGATCTTGAGCTGATCGTTGCCGTAATAGCAGGATTCCTTTTGCTCGGCATAATCCTTTTCCCGTCGATCAAGGGTGGCCTTGCTTCGCATACTTCAAGCGCAGGCCAGGCGGCAGAAGGATTCTTCCAGAGCATCTTTATTACTCTTAACCCTGTGAAAAAAGTAAAAGACGGATTCAGCACTTCTTACTTCGGTATTGTCTCTTTCCTCTTGGCTGTTTTCGGCATAATAACATGCAAAAGAAGAGCAAGAGCGGGCTTTATAACAGCAATAGTTATTCTGTTGTTGACATCGAAAACCGCAGGCCCGATCATCACGATGCTTCCGGGCGGATCACTCATGTGGATGATGCGTTTCCTTCAGATCGCATCTGCAATGATCCTTTTCTCGATGCTCGAATGGGACAGCCTCAAAAAGCCGATCCTTGCTGTTGCTGTAGCGCTTTTGGCTGTCGATTGCGGATTGTGTGTAAAGACTTTTATTCCTCAAAAGGAAGATAAGACGGTTGTAAGCGAAAACTTTGAAAGCATTGCGGAACTTACCCTGATAGATGAGGCAAAGGATCTTACCAAAAACCGTATCGCACTTATCGACAGCGCTTCTGAATTGAAAGGCGGCGTCTTCTTCCTTACGGATTATGAAGGCTCGGTTAACCAGCTTTTCGGACAGGGATGGGAAGCTGCTTCAACATCACTTCAGATCGCGCAGATAAATGAATCCTACGATAACGGTTACTACTATTTCATGTTCGACAGACTCATGGAGATGGGATGCGATACAGTTCTCATAAAGAAAAATGCTGCTGCAATCTATCCTTATAACGAGAAGGAAGCGGAAGCTGCGGCTGAGATCAGAGGTTATGTCAAAGAGTACGATGAGGGAATGTATGTTGTATTCCATCACAAGGATATAACAGGCATTTACGGCACGATAGGACACTATGACGGCATCGCGATCGGTAACGGTGCATACTATATCTCTATGATGTTCCCGACGATCTGTGAGGCACCGAGTGAATATATCGATGACTTTACTCTGGAAGAACTTTCAAGCTACGAAGTAATTTATCTTGATGGGTTCCTCTACCACGATGTCGAGGTTGCGGAAGACCTTATTACAAAGGCTTCTGAGGCCGGAACCAAAGTATATATCCTTGCTGACGGTATTCCCGAAAACTATCAGAGCAAGACCAACAGGTTCTTAGGCGTTGAGTGTCAGTCCGTTGAATTCGACAACGGCTTCCCGGCATTCCGGACAAAGCCTTTCGGGGAGATCGAGCTTGCTCTGTTCCCGGATGAGTTCAAGAACTGGAAGACAGTTTATATGAACGGACTTACCGAAGTCCTCGGATACTCTGAGGTGTTGAATGAGGAGATGCCGTTCTGGGGCAAGGGCTCGAATGAGAACATTACCTTTATCGGTTTTAACCTTACTTACTATTATTCACGCACAAGAGATAAGAATGTCGGCGCTATTCTTGCAGGGATCGTAGATGTGAGTGAATACGAAGTTCCGGAAAGAGAAGTTGTTCCTATAGATATCACTTACGGTGATGATTCGATCACGATCAGTTCACCTAAGGACAACGTCAATACTTCACTTGCAGAACATGATATCTTCAGAGGAGATTTCAGAAACTTCAACAGACTGATATTTGTTGACAGCGGTGAGACAGTAATAACTTATAAGTATCCGTATCTGCTCCAGGGCTCGCTTATGACGGCAGCAGGTATTGTTGTGGCAGGCATTATGGTTGCTTTTATAAGAAAGAAAAAGGATGCTGATGATACATAGATGAGTGTCTATATATCCTGATTTTACGCTTTAAAAGAAATATGATATTTGGTTAAAAGTCTTGTCAACCAACGCAGTCACTCATATTATTAGTTATGTATTTAGGGTAAGTTTTTTTGATTGTGTTTTTTATGGATAGCCGATCGGAGGCATGTCATTTATGGTAGATGTTTGGCCGGCATTGTTGGGGCTCTGCTCCGGAATGGCCCTGTTCCTGTACAGCATTAAGATCACCAGCGGAAGTTTGCAGACTATCGCAGGAGATAAATTAAGAAACGTCCTTGCAAAACTAACCGGCAACAGAATTTTGGGTGTTGCCGTTGGTGCGGGAATCACAGCTTTGATACAGTCTTCCACGGCTACATCTGTTATGGCAGTCGGTTTCGTTAATGCCGGACTCATGGATCTCCATCAGGCTCTGTGGGTAATAATGGGTGCAAATATCGGTACCAATATCACCGCCCAGCTCATTGCTTTCGATGTCGGGGCATTTGCGCCGATCGTTGCTTTGCTTGGTACATTTTTCTGCCTTCTTACCAAGGACAAGAAGCTCAGGAGTATAGGTGAGGCAATTGCGGGATTGGGATTTATCTTCGTCGCGATGTCCCTCATGAAGGATTCAATGGCTCCGTTGAGTGAACTCGATATAGTTAAGGATATCTTCTCTTCGATCAATAACCCGTTCATCGGTATTATCGTAGGTATCATCTTCGTAATCATAATCCAGAGTTCTGCCGCCGGTGTCGGCGTATTGCAGGCAATGGCGATGTCTGCTTCGGGTGCGCAGCTCATAACTCTTGAGCAGGCGATGTTCATTATCTTCGGTCTTAACATCGGCACATGCGTTACGGCTGTATTTGCATCTATCGGCGGTTCAAGAAACGCTACAAGAGCAGGGATGCTTCACTTACTGTTCAATGTTATCGGTACGGTAATATTCACTGTTGCATACTATCTGCTTCCGGTTGCCGAATGGGTAAGAGCATTGTCGCCTAACGATGTGGCAAGACAGTTTGCAAATATGCACCTTGTATTCAATGTTGCATCGACATTGATCCTGCTTCCTTTCGGAGGTCTCATAGTCAAGCTCGTTAAGATAATCGTTCCTGATAAGGGCGGAGATAAAGAAGGAGTACAGTATCTTAAATATCTCAATCCCAATATGATCAAGAACAACAGCCAGGTCGGTACAGAGATACTTATAAGAGCTCTCTGCAATGAGATCAGCAGAATGCTCGTAATGGCCGGCAGCAATGTTCAGATGAGTATCGAAGCCGTACTTGAGAACAGCGATAAGAAGCAGCAGACGATCAACGAGACGGAAGAATATGTGGATTATCTGAATAAGGAGATCTCGTATTATATCTCGCATGCCATGATGTTCGATATGTCCGAGAAAGATGCTATTGCGATGAGTGCGCTTTTCAAGATCACGGGCAACATCGAAAGAATGGGTGACCATGCAACCAATATCGCAGGCTATGCAAATCTTCTGGAGAATAAGGGCCTGAAGCTTTCAGACAAGGCCAGAGCAGAAGTCGGCCAGATGGTTGAGACCACTAAAGCAGCTTACTATATTCTCCTGGGCAGCAAACCCGGTTCTGTCCATATCAGGATGGCGCAGATGGAACAGAAGATCGATGATATGACCGATGATTACAGAGAGCATCAGCTCGAAAGACTTAAGTCAGGCATCTGTTCAGGTGATGCATGTGTTATCTATTCCGAGATGCTTACTGATTTCGAAAGACTCGGTGATCATATGCTTAATATTGCCGAAGCTGCTGCAGAGTCCAATCTCATTTCGTTTTCCGTTCCTTCTGAGGATGGCAGTGAAGAAAAGACTCAGGGCAAAGGCAAGGCTGCTGCAGCCAAGGCCTGATCCAAAGCCATATTTAATTTGCGTTTTTTAATGGAGATAAATAATGAGTGAATCAGGAAACAGTATCGTAAATGTAGTCCTTTTCGAGCCCGAGATACCGCAGAATACGGGAAATATCATGAGGACCTGTGTGGCTACCGGTGCGACACTTCATATAATCGGCCCCGTCGGTTTTGATATTGATAATCCCGAATTCAGAAGAGCATCGACCAATCATATAACATGGGCGGATTACACCCTGTACGATTCATGGAAGGATTTTGCGGACAAGAACGACGGAGAATATTTCTTTATGACGCGTTACGGCAAAGTGCCGCCCTCTGATATTGATTTCAGGGAAGCTTCCAAGAACGCAAATATCTATCTTATCTTCGGCAAGGAGAGCACGGGGATCCCGGGTGAGATCCTAAGAGCAAATCTCGACAGATGTTTCAGGATACCGATGAATGCCGACTGCAGATGTCTGAATGTTTCCAATGCATGCGCTGTCGCTATATATGAAGTATTGCGCCAATTAGGATACCCGGGTCTTTCATTTACGGAAGAACAGAAGGGCGAAGACTTCATCGAACAGAATTATTCATACGATGAGACTTTAAGAAGAAAGCACAGGTAAACTGTCAGTAGCTGTAACTGCTGCCTGCAACAAGCATCAGGCCATAATATACCGAAGTAAGCAATGTGACACTTGAAAGGATCAGTCCTGCTATTGCTTTTCCTTTACCGCAAGATTCACAATACATAATCAGTCTCCAAGAGTTTATATTCAACGCAGGATATATTCCTACCGGATAAGTACAAAATAACAATAAAAAAGCTGTCTTCATAGGAGACAGCTTTTCGGATGCTTAAATAAGTGTGTCCTGATTAAAGATCAGAATTCAACAATGTAACCGTCAATGTGAAGCACACCGCTTACATAACCGTTATCGGTAGTAACATAATCACCATCGATAAAGAATTCGTCGGAATTCTGATCTGGTGCAGCAGGGCTGTATGTATCAACAGTCTCGAAGATCTCTTCGAATTCCTGGCTGAGCTCAGGATCTGTGACGATCACCTGATAGATGAAAACATAATAAAGAATGGTAAGAATCGTTGCGAAGATCGTAAGCACGAGACCAACTATTGCCATTGCCTTACCATTGGCATTCTTCTTGGCAATTCCGATAATGGAGAATATCAGACCCAAAAGACCGAATAAAGCAGTCGTGATTATATTGAAGAACGGAAGCCAGAACAGGATGAATGCCAGGATGCCGAAGATCATACCTGCAACAGCAGCACCGTTAGAACTCTTGGCAGGAGTCTGAGCAACAGGTCTTACGGAAACAGGCTGTGCATAAACGGGCTGAGAATAAACAGGCTGAGCCTGACCGTATGCCGGCTGCTGATACTGAGGCTGGAAAGGCTGAACAGGCTGTGCCGGTGCAGGTGCTGGAGCAGGAGCCGGTGCCGGTGCAGCAGCAAAAGCTGAAGCCGCAGGAGCCGGAGCAGGTGCGGGTGCAGGTGCCGCTTCCTGAGCGGGAGCCTGATTTGTTACAGGTGTGCCGCAGTTAGAGCAGAAAGACTGACCATCCGGAATAAAAGAACCACATGATTCACAAAACATAATCTATTCCCTCCTTGTTGTTGATCAATAATTGTCCAAGTGTTGTTCCACCCGAGATTCTATCACAAAGTGATATATATTTCTTATCCGGGCGGGTTTAGTAGATCAGGATCACAGTACTTTCTGCAGGAACGACTTGAGTCTTTCGTTCTGCGGATTTGTGAAGATCTGATCAGGAGTATTCTCTTCGATGATCTTACCGCAATCCATGAAGATGACACGGGTAGCAACTTCTCTTGCAAATCCCATCTCGTGAGTGACACATACCATTGTCATTCCTTCCTCGGCAAGTTTCTTCATAACATCAAGGACTTCGCCGACCATTTCAGGGTCAAGTGCACTGGTAGGCTCATCGAAAAGCATTACATCAGGATCCATTGCAAGAGCTCTTACGATAGCAATTCTCTGCTTCTGACCACCTGACAGCTGAGCAGGATAAGCACCGGCTCTATCCTGTAATCCGACTCTCCTGAGAAGATCCAATGCTTTCTTCTCTGCAGCTTCTTTGGATAATCCGTGAAGCTTCATAGGAGCTATTGTCATATTCTTAAGGATCGTAAGATGAGGGAAGAGATTAAAGTGCTGGAAAACCATTCCCATCTGCTGTCTTAACTTGTTGATATCAGTTGATGAAGACATGATATCCTTGCCTTCGAAGGTTATGGTTCCGCCTGTAGGACGCTCAAGAAGATTAAGCGATCTCAGGAATGTTGATTTGCCTGAACCGGAAGGCCCAATCACAACGACTACCTCGCCCTTTTTAATATCGGTGGTGATGCCGTCCAGAGCTTTTACTTCTCCGCCGTTATAGTATTTTTTCAAATCATTTACGGAAATGATCACATTATTATCAGCGCTCACTGTTCTTGAGCCTCCTTTCGAGAAGCGATACAAGCCAGCTGAAGAAGATGACGATCAGGAGATAAATGATCGCAACTGCAATAAGCGGCATGAACGCGGAATATGTTCTCGATCTGATAATGTCTCCGCCTTTTGTAAGTTCCTGGAGGCCGACATAACCGGATACGGAAGTTTCTTTGATAAGTACGATGAACTCATTTGCAAGAGCGGGAAGAACAGTCTTGAATGCCTGTGGGATAATGATGAAAGCCATTGTCCTGACATAGCCGAAACCGAGCGAACGTCCGGCTTCGAACTGTCCTTTGTCAACACTCATGATACCGCCTCTGATGATCTCGGCCACATAAGCTCCGGAGTTGATACCGAATGCAAGGACGGCAACAAGGATTTTGTTATTGGATGAAGCGAAAATAACGAAGTAGATGATCATGAGCTGAACTACTACAGGTGTTCCTCTGATGACTGTAAGGTATATTCCGCAGATCTTATAGAGAATGAAGAGAATAGCTTTGCCGAAGCCGCCTTTAAGTTCTTCCTTCAATGTGTCATAAGATGACCTTATGAGTGCAACGACTACGCCCAGGGCAATACCCAAAAGAACAGCAAAGAAGGTAACCTCAAATGTTACACCCAGACCTTTGCGGATAAATGTATAACGGTTATCAGTGATAAAGTTGTTTTCAAAATCGGAATAGAACTTTGTCGCATAGAATGCTTCGCGGAGAGACATAAGCCAGGCAGGTGTATGTGAGATCTGCTTGAAGAGAATTAAATAAATGATTGCGACAATATTGATCAAAAGTGCGATGATCGAAAGACCCCTTCCGACATCGGCTCTTATGAGAGTTCTGGCATTCTTGTTCCTTGCAGCCACGATGAGCCCGAAAATGGCGCATGCTGTACCTACCATGGGAAAAACTGCCAAAATAAGAGCTATTATGCCGATGATCAATATCTGATTGGCTTTTTTGGTGTACATTGGACATTCCTCTAATTACAAAGTATCGATACTCAAAAACATGAATAATTATAAATAATAAAAGAACGGAAATACAGACCATATTTCCGCTCTTAAGTTCAGTTTTGAATAAACTTCTTAAGTATCAGCCCTCTGCAGGAATGTACTTGTTTACGATTGCAGCGATCGTGCCGTCGTCTGTAAGTTCCTTGAGTGCCTGGTTGATGGCATCCTTGAGAGCAACATTATCCTTGTTGATAGCCATAGCATAGTCCTCAACTGTGTAAGGTGTATCAAGGATCTTGAGACCTGCGTTAGCAGCAACGAATGCCTTGGCAGGCTCATTGTCGATAACTACTGCAGCGATCTTTCCGGATGTGAGTGCGAGAACTGCATCGTTACCCTTTGAGAAACGCTCGATTCTGTCCTCACCGATATCGTCTGTCATGTAGATATCGCCTGTTGTACCGGACTGAACACCAACCTTGTAGTCGCCGCCGAGAAGTGCATCGATGTCTTTGATCTCAGAATCCTCAGCAACGATGATGGACTGGATACCTGTAGCATAAGGTGTAGAGAAGTTAACAGACTTAAGTCTGTCCTCTGTAACTGTCATGCCCGCGCATCCGATATCATACTTGCCGCTCTGAACGCCAGCGATGATGGAGTCGAACTCAACGTCTTCGATAACAAGCTCAAGACCAAGCTTTTCAGCAACAGCTGAAGCGATCTCAACATCAATACCAACGATCTTCTCACCTTCATAGAACTCATAAGGCGGGAAGAATGCGTTTGTAGCCATGATGAGCTTTCCGCTCTCGATCGTAGTGAAAGCAGCTGCATCTGCAGGAGCCTCTGTCTGCTTTGTTGTAGCGCAGGAAGTCATACCGAGCAAAAGTGCTGTGGAAAGAATGCCTGCTACTATTCTTTTAAGTGTCTTCATAACCGTTCTCCTTTTGTTGGATTAAACAATGGTATCTTACGCTATCGATACATGTAAATAAATGAGCAAAAGCCCGAAATAATGTTTGCTCATTGTTATTAATTTAAGTAAAATATCTACACAGGGGTTTATATATAGCTTGAAAGGTCGCTTGATTTACTATGAAAAGGGTCTTGATTTTAGGTTGCAATGAAACAACCAAACGTTTATTGATGGTTCTTTGTAAACAAAGGCAATATGCATCTGACATTTGCCTTGCTTCCCGTCAAAAACAGGATTGTGATGAACTCAAAAACCTTGCTGCAAGTATGGGAGTAAGGGTTACGACTTCCGGAATCGACATGACTAATGTCGAAGGTGCCATGATGATGGTCAGAATCTTTGCGCCTGATCTAGTGGTAAATCTTCTTCCTCCGGAACTTTCACTTGATGCTATGAGCCTTGCCGTAAAAGCAAAGGCAGATTATATCGATTCAACTCTATTTGAAGTTCCTGATATCCCGTCACCGACTTCGCTACTCTCCAAACAGTTCAGAATGTTCGGTGAATTCCATAACACCGGAAAGACAGCCATCTGTGGTGCAGGTTTTGTGCCCGGTGCAGTCAACGCGATAATAAGACGTGCGGCTAAGAATGATTTCAGCAAGATCGACTATATCGATCTTATTGCAGTATCCGGTGAGAGAAAGATATCCAAAAAGGGAAAAGTCGAGATCGACGACACCCTTTATTCCGAAGATGTAAAAGCACCTGTAGTTGCCAACAAGTTTGGTCCCGATAAGAAGGTGTTCTATATTTCCGATGGCAAGATCGTCGAAGCGGAAGCTATGTCTATTGAGGCTAAGTCTTCATCAGGCACAAAAGTATATCTTGAGTCCAGTCCGATGGTTACGGACCTTCTTAAAGAGATTCCTGATATGCTCAATGTCAGATATTTCAAGCTTGGTAAGAAGCCTACCCTTGAGCATATTCCGCCTCAGGATAAACTGGATTTCCTGGAAGAACTCGGACTCATGTCCGATAAGCCTGTAAAGGTAGGAAATGTTGAAGTTGCTCCTGTTGATCTCCTGGCTGCTATCCTTCCGAAGATGTCCGACAGAGGTGAGTCCGGCCCTATAGAGTCCAAGGCAAAAGGAACTGCTTCATATGAGATCTATATCACAGGCAAGAGCAGGAAAGACAATCTTGATATTGCCAAATCCTACATTGTTACGGGTGACAATGAGGAGTCTTATGAGAAGTATGGTGTAAGCGCTTTTGATGACATGAAAGGTTCTGCTTTCATTGCGGGTGTTAAGCTCATGTGCAGAGACAAGTGGAAGAAAACAGGCGTATTTACTCCTGCCGCTTTCGACTGTGAAGAATACTGCAAGGCATTTACCATGGAAGGTATCAACCTGACAGAAGGTGAAGGCAAACCGTTTAAATAAGAATCAACATTTAATGCTGATTCGGATGAGGTAAAGTAATGTCTGAGAATAATTTTTGGGAAGAGCTGCAGATAAACGATAGGTTGGTTATCGATACTATCCGCAAATACGGAAGCGATACGATCTATTTCAAGGATAAAGACTCCAAATTCATATGGAACAATTATGACCATGCAAAACAGCTGGGTGCTGCAACTCCTGATGAACTTGTCGGCAAGACTGACATGGACTATTTTCCCGCCGAGTTTGCCGAGAAGGCAAGACAGGTTGAACTTGAGATAATGAGAACCGGGAAGCCGGTCCTTAATATTGAAGAAGAACTGTATCTGGATGATGATAATGTAAAGTATTACAGTGCATCCAAATATCCTCTGTATGACAAGGACAACAACATAGTCGGAACATGGGGTATATCCAGAGATATAACAGAGACAAAGAAACTTGAACTTGAACTTGAGCGCTCATATCACAAGATGGAACTCCTTGCGCGCGTCGATGACCTGAGCGGTCTTTATAACAGACGTTACTTCTATGAGACTCTGGAGAAATATGCAAGTCTCTATGAGAAGAGAACAGACGGAAGCACATTTGCATTGCTCGTCATCGATGTTGATGACATTACCAATATTAACGACCAGTATGGCCAGCAGAATGGTGATATAGTACTTAAGAGTGTTGCAGAGCGATGTGTTGCAAATGTAAGGACAGAGGACACATGCTTCCGTACCGGCGGCGATGAGTTCGCTATAGTTCTTCTTGATACAGAAAAGATAACCGCTGTAGGCCTGGCAAAGAAGCTTGTTGAGCTTATGGCAACGGAACCGGTAGTTCTTGACGGAAGAAGAGAAAGAATAACGATCTCCGCAGGTCTGGCGATGTTCGATCCTGCTGATCCGGATCTGTCAGACCTTCTTTCAAAAGCTGAGCGAAAGCTCAATAAGTCTAAGAGGGAAGGAAAGAACAAAGTATCTTTCTGATCTGAACTGATAATCTGATTGTTAATGGCCGGGAGATATCCCGGCCTTGCTTTTTGTGAGGTGTGTGGAGAACGGTTGGATGAGCAAGGCCGGGTAGTCCCTTATACGGAGAAAAAGATGGTAAAAGTGAGCAGTCTTTGGTCGGGACTTATGCTGCACTCTTATTCTTCAATTGGCTTTGGTGAGCGGATGTACGGATGCGGGAAGAAGCTGTAACGGGAGCATTTACACGCTTGATCGGAGTGATGCGTACGGATGAAGGTCTTCCAGTCCTGACGGTTCTGGAAAGAGAGGCTGAAGTGCGGATCTTCGGAGATGCCGGCCTGACAGAAGGCTCCGAGGGTTCTCTCCAGTATTCGATGCAGGAAGATGCCGCCTTGATGGTAACGAGTATGAAAAACAGGAAAATAAGCATATCGAGTGGTGACATAAAAACTACCTCCAAAAGTGATCGTATGTTCTTTTGGAGGTAATATATCACGATATGAGTTCGATTAATGGGACTAAAACAACTTTTTGAGCAAAAACGAACAAAAATTTGTTTAACGTTTTACACACCCAGTTTGGATGCACCGATCCTGTCAGCTCCGTTACAGATCATTTCCTTAGCGGAATCTACTGTTCTGATTCCTCCGGCTGCTTTGATCCTTACATCAGGACTTATGTTCTTTTTCATGAGGACGATATCTTCGGCCTTGGCACCCGCGCTGCCAAAGCCTGTTGAAGTCTTGATGAAGTCGGCTTTGGCCTCGCTTACGATCTTGCAGAGACGGACTTTCTCGTCTTCAGTAAGATCGCATGTCTCTATTATGACCTTGAGAAGCGCGCCCTTGGCGTGAACTGCTTCTGCGATGAGTTTAATCTCCTCATATACTTCATCGTATCTTCCTGACTTAACGAAGTTGATATTGATTACCATATCGATCTCTGAAGCGCCGTTGTCACAGGCATCTTTTGCCTCAAACACCTTGGTTGCAGTAGTTGAATAACCGTTAGGGAATCCGATAACGGTGCAGACAGCGACTCTGCCTTTGGAGAATCTGACCGCATCCTTAACAAAGCAGGGCTGTACACAAACAGATGCAGTGCCTAAAGAAGCAGCACGTTCTATCAATTCTTCGATATCGGAACCGGTGGCAGTAGTCTTGAGGTTTGTTAGATCAACATAGCTCATGATGTTCTCAGGATCAGGCTTGTTTGTGTCCGTGGCAGGGCAGAAGTCCTTCTTATATGTTCTACCCATAATTGCCGTAAGTACTATTCCTGCTATGTTGTTGAAGCCGGAAAGCTCACCCATGTTGCATGGCGTTTTGTAGCCGTCACCATAGATGAGGAGAGGTATGCACTCTCTGGAGTGATCGGTTGAAGCAGTTGACGGATCGCATCCGTGATCGGCGGTAATGATGAGAAGATCGTCATCCCTGAGTTTGGAAAGAATGATCCCCAGTGCGTCGTCGAACTCATGCATTGCAGTTGCATAGCCCTCGATATCGTTTCTGTGGCCGTACTTCATGTCGAAGTCCACGAGATTCGTAAAGCACAACCCGGTGAAGTCCCTGTCCATCATTTCAATCGTTTTGTTTATGCCGTCAGTATTGCCCTTAGTGGGATTGGATTCCGTGAGGCCTCTTCCGGCAAAGAGATCATAGATCTTGCCTATAGAGATAACGTCATAGCCCTCGTTTTTGAGGAGATCGAGCATTGTTGAAGACGGTGCGCTGAGTGAGAAATCGTGACGGTTTGCAGTCCTTGTGAAGTTGCCGGGTTCACCGACGAAAGGTCTTGCGATGACTCTTCCGACTGCATGATCACCTGTCATGACTTCTCTTGCTTTGGCACAAATATCGTACAGTTCATTAAGAGGAATTATCTCTTCATGAGCGGCAATCTGGAGCACGCTGTCGGCTGAAGTATAGATGATTGGTTTGCCTGTCTTCATGTGTTCTTCGCCGTAATCCCTGATGACATCCGTGCCGCTGTATGGCTTGTTGCAAAGATATTCCTTGCCCGTAGCTTTCTCAAGGGCCTTCATGACTTCTTCAGGGAATCCGTCCGGATATGTGGGCTGGGCTTTATCTGATATGATGCCTGCTATCTCCCAGTGACCAATAGTGGAATCTTTGCCGGCCGATATTTCCCTTACTCTTGCGTAGGATCCTATGGGTGACGGAATTGTCTCCTGAGCATTCTTGTAATCGATGATCCTCTGATCGTCCTCACCGTCAATTGCGAGAAGACCCATTTTCGCGAGGTTCGGAAAGGGTGCCTTAGAGTATGAAAGAACGGCAGCCAAAGTGTTGCTGCCTTCATCTCCAAAAGCTGCTGCGTCAGGTGCGCCGCCAATGCCGAAACTGTCCAAAACTATGAGAAATACGCGCTTTGCCATACGAAAGGACTCCTTATCACGGTTAATTAATCTGACCTTATTATAAATCAGTTCGTGACAATTGAATGGGCAAATGAGAGTGAGGAACGTGACGGAAAAGTGAAGAATGTCATAAATATTTAATATGACAGAATACTCTGTTTTTCTTTATTTATTAAAAATATTATGGGACAATAAGCCTATCATGGATAAAAGGGTCCAAGGATAACTATGTTTATTCGAAGACCGGTTAACAAACAAAAAAGCTTCTATATCTGAACTCATCAGAATAATGGATTCTCTGAGCAACAGATTAACAGGAAAGGTTAGCGTTATGAGTAACAAACTGAGATCGTTCTTGATTGTTGTAATGTCCATCGTAGTCGTTATGGCTGCATTACCGTTGAATGCTTTAAGAGTTTATGCTGACGGTGGAGAATATGAAATCACTTATATAGCAAATAACGGCACAGATAAAGAGGACACAGATTATTACACCAAAGGTTCCTCGACAGAATATACAATTAAGACGATTGATGATTTAGGTTATATGGCGCCTTATGGTTGTGAATTTGATGGTTGGTACACTACCGCTGGAAGTCAGGGACTTAAATATGGTTCCTCGATTCCAGATAGTGAATTTAATGATACTGATGGTAATAAGCTTCAAATTTACGCCCGCTGGGCAATTGATTCAGTTAATTACGTTAATGTAACTCTTGAACCCAATGGCGTTTCGGGTTCCACTGTTGAGGTTATTATGCCCAAGACAGGTGGAAATGCCGCAGCGATAGCTATTCCTAACCCGAATTGGAATTCAACCGGTAAAGTGTTTCGTGAATGGTCTACTAACATCGATGGCACCGGTGATACTTATTATGGCAACCCATATACTTTTTCAAGTGACATAACTCTGTATGCTCAGTGGAACGATGTTTGTACAATTACGTTCCACGGGAATAACGGAACCGGTACTATGAATGATCAAGAAGTTGCTCAGGGTAATAACACGACAATTTCACCGAATGGATTTACTGCTCCAACGACTCCTTCCGGGTTGATATTTGGCTGTTGGAACACTGCAGAAGATGGTTCGGGCACAGCTTATGCTGACCAAGACACGATCGCACCGGATACTTCAGAGATAGATTTATATGCTCAATGGGTTGAGCCATGCAAGATTACTTTTGAAACTGGTGTAACAGACAACAGCGTTACTGGAGATATGTCTGATCAGACAGTAGGAAAAGGATCCAAGTCAATTCTTAATGCTAATCAGTTCACACGTGCAAATTATATCTTTGCCGGTTGGAAAGTCAGTGGTGATACATCAGATACTGTTTATCAGGACCAGAGTTCTGTGACTTTTAGTGCTGATACGACACTGGTTGCTCAGTGGAAAGGTGAAGAAAAAACTGTAAGTCTGAATATTAATCCTGCTGAAGGAGGATCAGTTAAAATTAATAATCAGGCTGTTTCTTCCGGAAGTTATGAATATGGAAAAAGTGTTACAATAAGCGCTGTTCCGAGTGAAGGTTACGATTTTGTTAATTGGACTGATGTCAACAACAGTAATCAACAAGTAAGCGATAATGCTGATTATACTTTCTCAATTACCAATAATGTAAGTTACAGAGCTAATTTTGTTCTCAAAACTTATCTCATTGAAGCTACGTCGGCTGATGATACCATGGGTTCAGTTTCAGGGGATGCATCAGGGAATTATCAGCATTACCAAAATATTTCTTTTACTGCATCTCCAAACCCCGGTTATCATTTTGTCAGATGGAGAGATGGTGCAGGACAAACTGTCAGTACTTCTCAGACTTACAGTTTTACTGCTTCCGGAGAATGTCATTTATTTGCAGAATTCTCTGACCAGTACGACATATCAGTTACAGTAATGCCTTCCGATTGTCCTGCAACAGTATCCGGAACAGGTAGTCACACTCAAGATACGGAGATTACGCTTACAGCTAATGATGTAGAAGGTTATACTTTCAAGCAGTGGAATATCGCCGGCGGAACTTGTGTTGGTACCGACAAAGATTTAACCGTTCAAGTTACGGGCGATCTTACTTATGTCGCTGAGTATTCAATAAATGAATACCAAATTGATTATTCTGTAGATGGTTCCGGAACAGTAAACAACAGCACTTCCGGTACGATAATTCGAGCGTATAATGGAAACGTTGCCTTAACGGCTGTCCCGGCTACCGGTTATCACTTTGTCAAATGGATAGAGAATGGAACAACTGATTTAACCGAACCAGCCACATTATCTTTCCCTGCTACTAAAGATAGAACTTTGAAGGCTGTTTTTGAGATAGATACTTTTAAAGTTAATGTTACAGCTTCCTCTGCAGAGCATGGAACTGTTGGAGGTAGTGGTACATATAATTACTTCTCAACTGCAACTGTAACAGCGACTCCCAATACAGGCTATCATTTCGTTAACTGGACTGACGAGAATGGAACAGAGGTAAGCACAAGTGCATCTTATAGTTTCGAGGTTGACGGTGCTCGTAATTTGACAGCTAATTTTGCAATTAACTCATATTCTGTAGAAGCTACAGCCGGTGACCATGGTTCAGTATCAGGGTCCGGTACATATAATCATTTTAGTACATGCAATTTGGTCGCAACTCCTGATAAAGGATATCATTTCGCAGGTTGGGAAGAGAACGGAAAGATCGTAAGCGAGGATGCTGAATATTCTTTCACAGTTACAGGAGGCCGCAGTCTCGAAGCTGTTTTCGAGATCAATATGTACACCGTTACATATAAGAACGATGATGGAACGATCCTCCAGCAGAGCGAGTTTGCATGGGGCAGCACCGCTACCTATCAGCATATGGCAAATCCTACAAAGAAGCCTACTGCTCAATTTACATATACTTTCGCAGGTTGGGACAATAAGGTAACACTGGTAACAAATGATGTTACTTATACAGCTACTTACACCTCAACAGTCAACAAGTATAAAATCACATTTGCAAATGAGGATGGTACTGTGCTTCAGACCGGCGAAATTGAGTACGGTAAGATGCCCGTTTATGAGAAGGATACTCCTACTAAAGCAGCAACCGTAAAGGAGACATTTACTTTCGCAGGCTGGGATAAGGAAATCTCCAAGGTAACAGGCGAGACAGTTTACACTGCAACATATACTGCAACGGCGACCACAAAGGATAACGTTAACTACAAGCACTTCACAGTTACATTTGAATCAAATGGCGGTTCTGAAGTTGTAACCCAGCTGGTTGCTGATGGCGGAGTTGCGTTCAAGCCTGAGGATCCTTTGAAAGAAAGATATACATTCGGAGGTTGGTATATCGATGCCGCTCTCACAAAGCCGTTCAGCTTTGCAACGGCTATTACATCTGATATCACACTCTACGCTAAGTGGACAAAGGGTTCACCGGATGTAGAAGCTACTTACGCCGTCATTGGTTTAGGAAGCACAACAGTTGAACTTGGCAACGTTGAAGATATCACTGTATCAGTTGAGAGAAGCACGGATAACGATTCAATCGCAACACACTTCAAGAGTGTTCAGATCGATGGCGTTGAAGTTGATTACTATAACTATGAACTCACTGAAGATAACAGCGCGGTAATCATCAGAGCAGATGCGCTTGAGGGACTCGAAGCAGGCAATCACACAATTACAATCGTTTATGACGATGGTACGGCTGAAGTTGAATTAATCGTTGTTGATGCAAATGAGCCAGTTAAGACCAACGAAGAGATAATTGAGACAGAAGCAGCTGCTGCAGAACCCGTTAATGTTACAGCTGAGAAGAACAGCAACACAGGTATGTGGATCGTACTGGGTATCGTTGCAGCTGTCGTTATTGCAGCAGTCCCGATCTTCATAATCAAAGCCCGCAGCTTAAAATAAGCGATTAAGACATCAAATGTACGAGGGACAGGAAGCAGATCCTGTCCCTCAATTATTATAAATAAGTACTACATATATTTAAGGGTATGTGGTATAGTTTGCGGGATTAAGAGAAATGAGCGGAAAAATGAATGAAGAGTTGACATTTGCAGATCTTGACCTGTCTCCTGAGGTAATGGATGCCTTGAAGAAGATGGGCGTAAAGAGGCCCACGACTATCCAGCAGAAAGCGATTCCGCTTCTTATGGATAATATCAGCGTGATCGCAAAAGCTCCTACCGGAACAGGAAAGACATTTGCTTTTGGAATACCGATCCTGGAGTATCTTAACATGGACTCCAAGATGGTTCAGGCGCTTATACTGTGTCCGACAAGAGAGCTTGCTCTTCAGATAACAACTGAACTCAAGGGTCTTGCCAAGTATATCAAGGGTTTCCGTGCCGCCGCTCTTATCGGAGGGCAGAGCATGCGGCTCCAGGCCGAAAAGGTTGAGAAGAAACCGCAGGTTATAGTGGCAACTCCCGGACGTTTACTCGATATGGTTCAAAGAAAACTCGTTGATATATCCAACATCTACACGCTGGTCCTTGATGAAGCCGATGAGATGCTCAAGATGGGTTTTATCAATGACATAAGGAAGATAATGGCACTGACACCGTCCGATAAACAGATTGCCCTGTTCTCTGCGACGATGCCCAGGGAGATCCAGAACATAACATGGGAATTCATGTCAGGCAGCGCTGAGATAGATGTCATGCCCAAGGCCGAAGATCATCCTGATATAGATGAATATATTCTCGAATGTCCCGAAAAGGATAAGCTGAAAACAATCGTCAGGATAATGGCTAAGGAAGACTTAAAAAAAGTCATTGTCTTCTGCAATACAAAAGTTCAGACCACTAAAGTCGGCCAACAGCTGACATCTGCAGGTGTATCAGCAAGGATCCTTCACGGTGATTGCAGCCAGAGGGAACGCAACAGGGTAATGGACCTCTACAGAGCTGATAAATTCGATGTTCTTGTTGCAACTGATGTTGTGGCAAGAGGTATCGATGTTGATGACATTGAAGCAGTCTTTAACTTTGATATTCCAAAAGAAAATGAACTCTATCTTCACAGGATAGGACGTACTGCCCGTGCCGGCAAACAGGGTAAGGCATTCTCGCTCGTCTCATATCTTGAACGTCCAAGAATGGAAGAGATCATAAGATATACCAAGGTAGATCCCAAGCCTTACGAACTCTGATATTACCCGATCTTTGAAGACTTTTTGATAATACCCTTATATGTTGCAGGGTTAAGGAATACGATGATAGGGAGGAGCTCCAGTCTTCCTGCCAGCATATCGAAAATGAATACCCACTTCGATAATGGAGAAAAGAAACTGTAGTTATGCGTAGGTCCTACCAGCGAAAGACCCGGGCCGATGTTATTAAGTGTTGCTGCTACGGAAGAAAAGATCGTAACCAGGTCGTGACCTTCAAATGCAACGATGAACATTGATGATGCGAATATGATCATGTAGATGAAGAAGTACAAAGCTACAGAGCGCTCCACATCCGTATCAAGCGTCTTGCCGTCAAGATGGATCCTCTTAACAGTCTTCGGGTGAATATAGGATTCGATCTCGCGCTTTATCGTCTTGAACATAATCTGGAATCTCGACACCTTGATACCACCGCCCGTGGAACCTGCGCAGGCACCGAGTATCATGAGACCCAGAAGGATGAACTTTGTTATGGAAGGCCACAGATCGAAGTCGGTCGTAGCAAATCCTGTTGTCGTAATTATTGAGGATACTTGGAAGAAAGAGTGTCGCAAGGTTTCACCGAAGTTGCCGTACATTTCTCTTACTGAGAAGCAGATGATCGCAGTCGAGACAGCGATGACGATCAGATATACTCTTACCTCGCTCATCTTGAATGCTTTGGAGATCTGTCTGGTGGTAAGCAGATAGTAGAAATTGAAGTTTGTTCCGAATACAACCATGAAGACGGCAACTATCCACTGAAGGTGAGGTGCATAAGAGGCAAAACTGTCGTTCTTTACACCGAAACCACCGGTACCTGCCGTTCCGAAAGCGGAACAGATACTGTCGAACAGAGGCATGCCTGTCGCAAAGAGAAGAACGATCTCCAAAACCGTGATCGCAAGATAAATGATGTAGAGCATCTTGGCAGTTGATCTTACCTTAGGTACTATCTTTCCGACGGAAGGCCCGGGGCTCTCTGCTCTCATAAGATTCATGTTGGATCCGCCTGCCATAGGTACCACGGCAAGAAGGAATACGAGAACCCCCATGCCTCCGATCCAGTGAGTAAGAGAACGCCACATAAGAGATGTGTGAGACATAGCCTCAACATCCGTAAGTATACTGGCACCGGTTGTGGTAAAGCCTGAAACAGTCTCAAATACCGCATCAGTGAATGAGGGAATCTCTTTGGTGAGCATAAACGGAATGCATCCGCAGATACTTAATACAAGCCATGAAAGCGCTGTTGCAACACAACCGTCTTTAATGAAGATGGTCATGTTCTTTGGCTTCTTCATCGATATAAGAAAACCGGCTCCTATGTAGATAGCAGCGAGCGCTATGTAGTATATGACCTGACTTTCGCCGTAGAAAAGACCGCATACTACAGGCAAGATCATTAAGACTCCTTCGATAAGAAGGACCTTGCCTAAGATGTAAAAAAGCATTTTTATGTTCATCTTAAGATATCGGTCAGAGTCGTAAAGCCCTTGTTCTTGGTTACGATCATGACACTGTCACCCACCTCTATTGAATCGATACCGGTCGGAATAATGATCTTTCCTGAACGGTTGATAAAGGATACGAGCGTATTAGGCTTAAGTTTCATATCCTTGAGCTGTTTGCCGGTGGCATTGGAAGCTTCCATTACCTTGAATTCGATTGCTTCCGCACGCTCGTCGAAAAGATGATACATTACTTCTACGTTGCTTCCGATAGAAGCCTGTCTTGCACGTGCATATGTGATTATTGCTTCCGAAGTGATCAGCTTGGGGTAGATAACACTGCCGAGATCCAAGCGGTTGATAACATCGGTAAAGCTGATCTTGTTGATCTTTGTAACAGACTTGATGCCTCTGGAGATCTGTCTTGCGAAAAGCGCAAGCATGATATTCTCTTCGTCGATGCCCGTCATAGCAACGACAGAATCGACATCTCTGATGCCGGTCTCTTCAAGAAGTGACTCGTTGATACCGTCACCGTTGATGATGGTTGCCTTGGGAAGAAGCTCACTGAGTTCATCGCAACGGGCGAGATCCTTCTCGATGATCTTAACATCGATTCCGGCCTTGATAAGCTGGTCGGCAAGATAGAAAGCTGACTTACCGCCGCCGATCATGATAGTGCTCTTTACGGAGTTTGTCTTGAATCCGATAGATTTAAGGAAGGTATGACAAACCTTGCGTGTGGCAACGAAGGATATGATGTCTCCTGCTGAGAGTTCAAATGAACCGTTAGGAATAGTGACTTCATCGCCGCGCTCAACGCCTACGATGACAAGATCATTGGTATATGTGCTGCCCAGATAAGCGATAGTCTTACCGTCCAGGACATTGCCTTCCGGTATCTTGATCTTAACGATCTCGGCACTTCCGTGTGCGAAAGAATTGATGGAGATCGCTGCAGGGAGGAAGAGGATACGTGCAGCTTCAACTGCTGCTTCGTATTCCGGATTAATGATCATCTCAAGGCTCAGTTTGGATCTGAGATAAGGGATCTCTTTGCCGTAGTCAGGGTTTCTTACACGGGCTATCGTTGCAAGATTCCTGTTGAACTGCTTTGCTATTGTGCAGCACAGAAGGTTCAATTCATCTGATTCGGTAACGGAGATAAAGAGATCTGCAGAAGCGATACCTGCTTCTTCCAGAACCTCGTGGCTTGCACCGTTGCCGATGATCCCCATGCAGTCGCAGAGATTAGCGAGCTCTGTAAGACGGTCAACATTCTTGTCGATGATGACCAGATCGTGTCCTTCCTCTGCCAGTCTGTTTACGAGAGTATCTCCGACTTTACCGGCGCCTACTACGATGATCTTTAATCCTTTTTTACCCATAGTCTTAAATCCCGAATAATTCTTTGATTGCAGCCTTGTTTACCTTGGAACCGATAACCACGATCTTGCCGGTAACATCGGATGAGCCTGTTCTGACCTCTGATTCTTCAGGTACGAAATCGAAGTGGATCCATGTACCGTCTTCGCCGGCAACGATACCTTTTGAACGGAGGATCATGCCGTATTTCCCGCTGTCGTCCAATGCCTTCAGAGCATTTTCGATCTCAGCCTTTGTAAAGTGTCTTGATGTTTCAAATCCGATCGAATCGAATATCTCATCTGCATCGTGACCGTGATGATGGTGGTGATGCTCGTGCTCGTCGTGATCGTCATCATCGTCGTCATCGTCATCGTGGTGATGATGGTGCCTGCACTCTTCGCATTCACAGTCCTCACCGTGATCATGGTGGTGATGATGCTCGTGCTCATGCTGTTCGGCTTCGAGAAGTGCAGCAGCCATATCAGCGGCAGTAAGAGGTTCTTCGATGGCCTTTAAGATCTGAACACCTGAAAGATCGTCCCAGGGGGTTGTGATGATCTGGGAGTGATCGTTGATCTCACGGATGAGTGCAATTGCCTGATCGAGCTTCTCCTGGGAGATATTTCCTGTACGGCTGAGAATGATAGTTCCCGCGTACTTGATCTGGTTCTCATAGAATTCCTTGAAGTTCTTGAGATAGATTCTGCACTTTGAAGCATCGATTACCGTAACCGTACCGCAGATCTCGGTGCCTTCAACACGCTTGACTGCAGCAACTACATCGGAGAGCTTGCCTACACCGGAAGGTTCAATAAGGATCCTGTCGGGTGCGAACTGATCGATAACATCCTTGAGTGCCGTACCGAAATCTCCCACAAGGCTGCAGCAGATACAGCCGGAATTCATCTCGGTAATGTTGATGCCGGACTCCTTAAGGAATCCACCGTCGATACCGATCTGGCCGAACTCGTTTTCGATAAGGACGAGTTTTGCTCCGTTATAACCGTCAGCGATAAGCTTCTTGATAAGTGTTGTTTTGCCTGCTCCCAGAAATCCTGAGAAAATGTCTACTTTTGTCATTAAAAATGCCTCTTTTCTATCGTCAATTAAAATAAATAACTTCGTTGTCCGGCTTGCTTGTTATCGCATAGTCTTCGACAGTGATACAGGGAACATTGACTTTGCCGCCCTGTCCGTCATCGTCTTCAAAATATCTGACCATTCCCGTAACCTTGAGCCACTGGCCGGCAGGGAAATTGGATTTGAATTCATAAAAGCAGAGAACACCCATCATCTGAATGTCGGCAGCACAGCAGGTATATGCCTGTCTCTGAAGGACGAAAGCGCGTCCATTGAACTCCCTGAGGATCACCGCCTGACCGATAAGGCTGACTCTCTTGCCGTTATATCTGGCCATGTTATCCATAGCGTCCGTATAGAAAAGACCGAAGTCCTCAGCTGCGATATTGCAGGGATCCTGCTTGAGATCGAAGGGAAGATGGTCCTCGATACGGATTATCTGATTGTCCCTGCCCAGGAAATTGATGCTCATTCCGGGATTGACGGCCTTGATAGAACCTCTGAGCTTCGGGATATTGTCTTTCTCTTCATCAACACGGTTGAATATGACAGTATCGCCGTATCTGAAATAGTCGGCAAAGAATGTCTGCATGTTCTTGAAATATTCGCCGTAGGTGGAAGCATCGATAACTACGACAGCAGCTGCAAGAGCCCAACGCTCAGGCACATCGACCTTCTCAAAAAACTCGGCAGGGGATACGGAACCGTTCCATTCGATGAAAACGACACCGGGCTTGTACTTTGCCTCGATGTCGAAAGTCATATCTTTAGTGACGTCATCGGTATCACAGTTGATAATAACGGGATTGGCTCCCTCGTAGTTCTCCTGGATGTATTCCTCTTCACCTTCTTCGGTGTTGATAACGACTACATTGCGGTTCTTGAAGTTCTCTCCGCCGATCCACGAACAGATAACGGAAGTCTTGCCGCTGTCCAAAAAGCCTGTAAAAAAATAAACCAGACAATCATCCATAAATAATGCACCTCTTTAACAGATTCTATTTTGTCTCTGAATTGTTACTATTTCAAGCAAGAAAAAGTATAAAATCAATTATTACGAGTTTTGTTTTTTAGGAGTTTTAATGAAATCGGTAAAAATCGGCGAAATTGTCCTCAAAAACCCGATAGCACTCAGTCCGATGGCCGGGATAAGCAGTCTTCCGTTCAGGATCATCTGTAACGGTATGGGAGCCTGCTACAGTCCGACAGAGCTTGTCAGTGCAAGGTCCATAAGATATAACGGTGTCGAAAAGAGCCTCCGCTATATGAGAATTTCGCCGGAAGAAGAGGGAATTACCGCAATTCAGCTGTTCGGTACCGATCCTGATGATTTTGAGGCAGCCATAGAAACCATTATGGAGACACCGGTCCTAAGGGAAGTATCCATTATCGACATAAACATGGGCTGTCCTGTTCCGAAAGTGGTCAAGACAGGCGCAGGAAGTGCTCTTATGGAAGATCCTGACAGAGCTTCTTCGATCGTTAAGACATGCAGGAACACTTTGGATAGACTCGGCAAAAAGATCCCGGTAACGGTAAAGACAAGGACCGGATTTAATGCCGGTGATGAAGGAAAGCCCGATTTTGCAAAGGTTCTGGCTGATGCAGGATGTGATATGATCTGTGTTCACGGCAGGACCAGAGTGCAGATGTACCATGGTGAGAGTTCCGTGAAGGCGATAGCTCTGATGAGAGAAGCCGTCAGGGATTATCCTATCCCGTTTTTTGCAAACGGTGATATATGTGATGCCGCTTCTGCAAGGAAAGTTATTGAACAAACCGGTTGTGACGGTATCATGATCGGCAGAGCTGCCAGGGGGAATCCCTGGATATTTGAGCAGGTCACGGCAGAACTTGCAGGATCTGAGATGCCAAAGTATCCTGATGAGCAGGCCAGGAAAGAGATGCTGCTCCGTGAACTGGAAGGACGTCTCAAATACCTTCCGGAAGATGTGGCGGTAAGGGAATTCAGAAGCGTGATGCCTTACTATATCAAGGGTATTCCGGGCTCATCTAGACTTAAGGTAAGCCTGGTAAGTGCATCGGGCTTTGAAGAGGTAAAGGAGATATTAGGACTTGTCTGACATAGTAATAACAATAATCGCAGTTATTGCGGGATGCCTTATGTGTTTTGTGGGCTACAGGCTTTTCCGTCTGAGTCTGGGCATAGCCGGAGGCGTTGCAGGCTTTGTGCTTGGAAGATTCCTTATTGCCTGGACTGGTGACCTCGGGATCGAATGGAGCAACCCGGCAAAGATTATTTTTCTTGCCGTTCTCACGCTGGGACTGGGAATACTTGCGTTTAAGCTCTATATGAAGGCGCTGGTCGCTGTTACGACAATAGTCTGTGCCTTCTGGTTTTACGATGATTTTAATTTTCTGTTTGAGAGAATAACGAACAGCGCACTCAGGATCGTCCTTACCATCGCGGCTGGACTTATAGTAGGTGCATTGATCGGAATAATCGTATATTATGCCCAGAAATGGACTATCAGCCTGTTTACATCTTTTGTGGGTGCGAGGGTGATCTCGTCTGTGCTTGCTCCGCTCCTCTGGTCGAGCATTGCATCAGTCGAATATGCCGGCATCATTGAACAAAGATTTTTGGGGACGGACCTGGGACTCAGCTATTCACTGGTCCGTGTGTTGATTTTAGTGGCTTTCTGTGCAGCCGGCTTTGTCATACAGTTGAAAACATCAAAAAAATAGTATGAAAAATAGTTTGACCAAAAACAATCTCCTTGTTAAAATTTGGCTGGATACATATTTGAGGATGTGTGTCCGGAATAATTAATTTATGACAATTTTCTTAATCTATCCCTTATTCCATGTCGAGGGCATTCCGATTTACCGGGATGCCCTCGGCGTGTTATAGGGGGTTTTTTGTTAATTGACTTTGTTGATCGGACTGCCGTCTAAAAATGCTTTGAGATTATCTGCAGCCATCCTGATAAGACGTATTCTGGTCTCGACCGGTGTCCAGGCAATGTGAGGAGTGATGATGCAGTTGGGAGCACCGAGCAGAGGGTTATCTTCTTTCATGGGTTCCACAGAGACAACATCGGCGCCGTATCCGGCCAAAAGACCGCAGTCCAGGGCATCACGCACATCAGACTCGTTGATCACGGGGCCTCTTGCACAGTTGATCAGGAAAGCACCTTTCTTAAAAGATCTCAGTGAGGTGCTGTTTACGATCTCTCTGGTTTCCTCATTCAGAGGGCAGTGGAGAGATACCACATCCGCGTTTCTGACTCCCTCTTCAAAAGATAAGTATCTTACCGGAACGCCGCCGATATCGGCAGTTGTACCGAAAAGAGATGTGTTGTGGGGAGTTGCCGTAACATTCATACCGAAGCTTGATGCCATCAGTGCGACTCTCTGACCAATCTTGCCGAGTCCGAGAATATGAAGTGTCTTACCGCACAATTCGGTCAAAGGAGCCTTAAAATAGCAGAATTGCGGGCATTTTACCCATTCCCCCTCCATTACTGTCGCGGAATGAAGGCCTGCAAGATTTGTGAGCTCAAGAAGAAGCGCCATGGTATGCTGGGCTGTCGCAAATGTAGCATATTCCGGAACGTTGGTTACTGTGACTCCGTGATCTGCCGCAGCCTTAAGATCGACAACGTTATAGCCTGTGGCAAGGACTCCTATGTATTTCAGTTCAGGAAGCCTGTCGAAAGCTTCGGCATCGAATACTGTTTTGTTTGTTATGGCAACTTCCGCGCCCTGCATTCTTTCAATGAGCTGATCTTTGGATGTTGTATCGTAAGCGGTTACTTCACCGAGCTTTTCCAATTCACCCCATGTGATATCTCCCGGATTTGCGGCCGAGCCGTCAAGAATAACTATCTTCATATATATCCTCCGCATTTGTTTGAAATAATTTTAGCAAAAGAGTGATATTGTTATATCAGAAAAACAATGAGGCGGTCTAACCTATGTACGTTATTTGTTACGGTAAATCACCTAAAGCGCTTGCAACCGGCCAGAAGCTCATAAATGAGATTGGCGGAAGATATGTCACCGGCACTGAACTTATTACCGGAAGCTTTGTTTTGGCTGAGGGTGAAGTGGACAGTGCCATAGTTATGGTCCTCCCTCTGGAAGCTGCTATCAAGGCTATGGAAGAGACCGTTACTGACAAAACACGTGACCTTCCGGTAATCGCCGTTTCACCCGAAGGCAGATATGCAGCTGTTTTAAGACGCGGAAACAGACCTTATGAGTCCGGTGTAGATGCCGTTTATTCGGCTGTTGTCAAAGCGCTCGGCCCATTCTGTTTCTCGGGTTTTGAGGAAAAGGCGGAGATAACAGGTGACCTGACTGGCCTTGTATCAAGATACAACATGTCGGTAAGTGACAGTGCTGTTTTCGAGAAGGTTAACAACATGATCAATAACGGAGAGAAGATCGATGTATACACTGATCTTCCGGTTGTTTTCGCGGACCCCGTCATTGATCCGATGAGCTATTCACTTCACAGCTATCCTTACGATATGAGAGAGGAATTCATAAAACAGTACAAGTCATCCAAGGATGGCAGAACCGTTCCTGCCGTATTTATTTCCTGCACATATCTGGGAGATGAGACTGATGACAATAATCTTATCCTCGTGCCCAGAATATTAAGTCTCGGAATAGAGATAAAGACGAAGACCGATCCGGATTACTGCCGCCCTGAGGTCAGGAAATCACTCATTAATCACCGTATCAATCCCGAAGGTGTCGCATATGTCGCATCAACTTATTCTGCAAGGGACAGTGAGATCATCAAGGGAATCGCAGATGAACTCGGCTCGGTGATAGTGACGTTTGACTCTGACAAACGTGCCAAGGCCAAGGTTCCGATGGAGATGACATTCTCTCCCGAGAAGAGAAATGACACGGCTACCGCATTGGCTTTCCTTGCCGGTAAAGAGGGCTCTCTGATTATTAGAAGATCTACCGCTGTTCAGGGACTTGTAATATCCGTGGCTGCGTGCCGCGAAAATATCACTTTGCCGTAATAAGTGCAATTTGAGATATAATGATTATATGCGGTCTTAAGCCGCCGTCATATATAAGGATTAGATTTTTTTTGGAGGTAAGAATAATGAAGAAGCTTGAAGGTAACAAACTCGTAGCTTTATTGCTTTCGGCAGGAATGGCAACAACACTTCTTGCCGCATGTTCAGTAAATACAGACCAGTTAGGTCAGGGAATAAGTGATCTCGGAGGTGCTTTCCAGACCACAGCTGTTCAGGAAACAACTGCAACCGAAACCACAGGTGAGACGGATCCTGATGAGACCACCACAGTAACAGAAGAGTCCACGGCAGAGACAACTGCTGCTCCGACTCCCACTTCAACTCCTTCTCCCACACCGCTTCCGCAGCGTGTTGATTTCTCTGATTATACCGAGATTGATCTTACTGACAGTTTCAAAGTAACTGTTGAAGAGTTCGAAGAGAGCGCACATTCCGATGATGACACTGCTGAATTTGCCGTGTTCACCGGAAACAGACTGGTTATTACAGATGCGGACAACGAGACCGCAAGAGATGCAATTAACCTTATAGTTGACGGATTCTATGCGCAGGCAGAAGGTGCTTATCAGAATTTGGTTGCCCAGCTCAAGGCCGAATACATGACAAACGGCGTGATCGAGAATACTGGCAGTGTATATGTAAACTTCGAATATGTTACAAACGGACGTGCTCTTTCCGTATTGATGATCTATGCTGTAACTGTCGGCGATAAGATGGACAGAACAGTTGATTTTGCAACTTTCGATATGCTGACAGGTCATTACATCACATTGAATTCAGTCGTTACTGATACAGACGGTTTGGAGAGAGCGTGCAAGGCAGCTCTTGCTGATGCCATCAAGGCGAAGGCACTGGAGACAGTTCAGCCCCAGGTAACAGCAACTCCCACACCTACCCCTGCTGCAGTTACAACAACCACAGCACCTGTAACTACTACAGAAACTACAGTTGTTGAGACGATCAACGAAGACGATCTGCCCAAGGCTGCTGATTTCGAGGTTATCTATATTGCTCCTACGGCATCAGAGACAGAGGGCGTTCATATGGTAACTGTTATCGGTATTGCAAAGGACGGCATTATCTATGAAGCTGATGTCGAGATTGATTCTTATGCTGAATTCTTCAACCGTTACGGAACATCAGTCTTCTTTGCCTGAGTAAAAACTTTTATTCGTATTGCATAAACCTCACTGACTGTTTTTGAGCATTTGCATAAAACGAGATTGAAGTTCTATGTGATGTGATATAAAATGCTCAAATGTAACTATATAGTACATGTGAGGATAATAAGATGGAAAAAAGAAAACTGATTGCTCTTTTGCTGTCATCAGTAATGGTAATCGGTGCCGTAACTTCCTGCGATCAGCCTGTACCGGGCACAACATCCGTGCCTGAGTCATCAGAGACTTCGCAGACAGAGCCCCAATCTTCAGAGACTGAAGAACCGGTCATTGATCTTGAGGGGTATAAGGAATTATCGGTTGCTGATGTTACTGATGAAGACGACGGCAAGATAATGATCTACGGTTATAATTCCGAGTTTGTAGGACTTGCCGAGAAGTATGCAGGCGTAACTTCCAATGATTACGATTTCATTGAAGTAACTGACAGTGCCGAATATCAGAAGAAGCTGGATGCCGTGCTTTCTGACGGTAACGATGCTCCGGATATTTTCACCTGCGATGCCGCATATGCAAGAAAATACCTGGCATCTGATAACACTATCGCTATCAATGATCTTGGTATTGATTATGCCGAGTGCACTGATATGTTCGATTACACTCTGAGATTTGCAAGTGACGATGACAGTGTCGTAAAGGGACTTGCCTGGAATGCTTATCCATGTGCCGTTTTCTATCAGAGATCTCTTGCAGAGCAGTATCTCGGAACATCCGATCCCAGTGAACTCGCAGCTTCTTTTGCAACTTGGGATGCTGTCCTTGCATCTTCAAGAAAAGTGAACGAAGCATCCGAAGGTTCCGTAAAGCTTATTTCAGGCAGCACGGAAATATTTGATGCTTTCCTTACGGACAGGAACAGCGGCTGGATCATGGACGGCACAGTCAATATCGATCCCAATATTGAGGGACTTTTCGATTTCGCCAAGACTCTCTATACCGATGAACTTACTTTTAACGATGAGAGATGGTCTGAATCCTGGTCAGAGAGAATGTCTGATAAGACAGTAGTTTCTTATTGGGGGTCTTACCAGTTTGCAAAGTATCAGCTTGCTCTTAATCCGGGTGAGGGCTCATCCGTTAACCCCACTTCAGGTGACTGGGGAGTAACTACTGCTCCGGTCAGCTACTATAGCGGCGGTTCATGGGTAATGGCTTCGAAGTACTGTGATAAGAAGGCAACTTCCGCAGACATCATCAGAGCAGTCTGCATCAATGAGGACAACCTCAAGGATATGGTAAACAAAGGTGATTTCGTCAACAGCGTTAAGCTCATGACACAGGCATCAGCTGACGACAAGTTCGCTTTCGAGTGGCTTGGCGGTCAGAATCCTTATCCTGTACTCCTTAACAGCGCAATGAATGCGGATGCTTCCTATGTGATTGTGGATGAAGATGAGTACAGCAATGCTTACAAAGCAGTAGTCGGAGCATATCTCGAAGATTCTTTCGAGTCGGTCGATGAGGCTGTCGAAGCTTTCAAGGAACAACTTGTTGAGGAAGGCTTGGCTGAACAGTAAGCCGTAACTGAAATGATTTACAAGAGATTGTCTCAATTGTTGAGACAATCTCTTTTTTGTTGGTAACAGTCAAATAACATCTGCTGAAAAACGAAATCGTGTTTTGGCAGGTTCCTTCTTTTAGAAACCGGAACAACCTGTCATTTTGGTAGTTTTAAGCGTTTCGGAGCAAAAGATCAAACATGGAAGAAAATGTGACATAAGACATAGAATATTTATATTTGCTTTGTTCAAAACCTGTTTCGGATAGTGTAGAATGGTTAGGTCTTTATTAATAAAAATGCGGAGGCTAGCATTATGAAATTCGGGTATTTCGACGACTCAAGAAAAGAATACGTCATCAACACACCTAAAACACCTTATCCCTGGATCAACTATCTGGGCAATCAGGGCTTTTTCTCCCTGATCTCCAACACAGCAGGCGGCTATAGTTTTTATATGGACGCAAGGCTCAGAAGAATCACACGTTACCGTTACAATAACGTACCTCTGGATATGGGTGGCCGTTACTTCTATATCAATGACAACGGCACAGTATGGAATCCGGGCTGGTCTCCGGTTAAGACAGAACTCGATGAGTATGAATGCCGTCACGGTATGGGTTATACCATCATCAAGGGTAAGAAGGACGGCCTCAAGGCTGAAGTTACATTCTTCGTTCCCCAGAACTACGACGGAGAAGTACAGCAGGTAGTACTTACAAACGAAGGATCTTCCGCTAAGGAATTTTCCATTTTCTCAATGGCTGAATGGTGTCTCTGGGATGCACAGGATGACTGCACAAACTTCCAGAGAAACTTCTCTACAGGCCGTGTTGAGATCGAAGGTTCAACAATCTATCACGTAACAGAATACAGAGACAGACGTAACCACTACGCTTTCTATACAGTAAATGACGAGATCGACGGTTACGATACAGACCGTGATGCTTTCCTCGGAAGCATCTACAACGGTTGGGACAACCCTGAGACAGTCAAGGCAGGCAAGGCTTCCAATTCCTTCGCAGACGGCTGGTCTCCTATCGCTTCACATTACAAGAAGATCACTCTTGCACCCGGTGAGAGCAAGACACTGATCTATATTCTCGGCTACGCTGAGAACCCTCAGGATAAGAAGTTCGCAAGTGAAAAGCCTGCTAACCTCCTTACAAGAGAGGCATGGGTCCTCAACAAGGAGAAGGCTTATGCAATGATCGATAAGTACAATACTCCCGAGAAGGTTGCCAAGGGACTCGAAGAGCTCCGCACAACATGGGAGAATCTCCTCAGCATCTATAAGGTTGATACACCTGATGACAAGGTTAACCGTATGGTCAACATCTGGAACCAGTATCAGTGCATGGTTACATTCAACCTTTCACGTTCAGCTTCTTACTTCGAGTCCGGTATCGGCCGTGGTATGGGCTTCAGAGATTCCAACCAGGATATCCTCGGATTTGTTCACCAGATCCCCGAGCGTGCAAGAGAAAGACTCATCGACATCGCTTCAACACAGCTTTCCGACGGCGGATGCTATCACCAGTATCAGCCTCTTACCAAGAAGGGTAACGCTGACATCGGCGGCGACTTCTCCGATGATCCGCTCTGGATGATCATGTCCGTTGCTGCTTATATCAAGGAGACAGGTGACTGGGGCATCCTCGATGCAAATGTTCCTTTCGATGACGATCCGGAAGGCAAGCACACAATGCTCGAGCATTTGAATGTTTCCTTCTATCACATCGTAAACAACTTAGGACCTCACGGACTGCCTCTTGCAATGCGTGCTGACTGGAACGACTGTATCAACCTGTCATGCTTCTCCGACACACCCGGTGAATCATTCCAGACATACACAAATCCCAAGTTCAAGGCAGAGGGCGGCTACTCCAAGATCGCTGAGTCCGTATTCGTTGCAGCTCTCTTCACATACACAGGTCCTGCTTACGTAGGCATCCTTGAGCATCTCGGAAAGGCTGATGAGGCTGCAAAGGCTCAGGCTGAGATCGACAAGATGAAGAAGAACACAATGGAATCCGCATTCGACGGCGAGTGGTTCTTAAGAGCATACGACGCAAACGGCGAGAAGATGGGTTCTCACGAGTGCGAAGAGGGTAAGATCTTCATCGAACCCCAGGGCTTCGCAGTTATGTCCGAGATCGGTAAGGAAGAGGGAGCTGACATCAAGACTCTCAATTCAATCGACAAGTATCTCAACTGCGAGTATGGTCTCGTTCTCAACAATCCTGCATTCACAAAGTACTATATCCAGTACGGTGAGATCTCAACATATCCGGCCGGATATAAGGAGAACGCAGGTATCTTCACACACAACAACGCATGGATCATCTGTGCTGAGGCTTATGTCGGCAGAGGCGAAAAGGCTTTCGAGTATTACTCAAAGATCGCTCCTGCTTTCACAGAAGAGACATCTGATATCCATAAGACAGAACCTTACGTTTACGGTCAGATGATCGGCGGTAAGGATGCCAAGAACTTCGGTCAGGGCAAGAACTCCTGGCTCACAGGTACCGCAGCATGGAACATGGTTGCGATCTCACAGTACATCCTCGGCGTTAAGCCTGAGTTTGACGGTCTGAGAGTTGATCCTTCCATTCCTTCAGCCTGGGACGGCTTCAAGGTAGAGCGTAAGTTCAGAGGCGACGTATACGAGATCGAGATAAAGAACCCTGATCACGTATGCAAGGGCGTCAAGAAACTCACAGTAGACGGAAATGAGATCGACGGCTGCATCGTTCCGGTTGCAGGCGACGGCAAGACTCATAAAGTCGAGGTAGTTCTTGGCTGATTACAGGATTTAAAGCCTGAATTTTAAGTCAATAACAAAAGCAAGACCCCGCAGTTTTTTGACCGTGGGGTTACTTGCTGAAATAAGGCAATTATAAATTTAATCCGCGGAGGATCATTATGGGTTATATCGCTGAAAAAGCCAGAGGCGAAAGATGTCCTGCAAAAGAGCTCCTTATAAAAAAATTCGGAGATGACAACACAAAGGGCGGAATCTCTGCACAGTATGTGCGTTTTGGCAAAGAGCCCGTCGTTCTCGGTATCTCAGGCTTGGGATTCGACAGCATGGCAGTTAACATTCTTGCTTCGGACGACGCTGTTTTCGAGCAGTTCACAAAGACAGTCAATGAAGGTTCAAGCATCCTTCTCATAAAGAGTGATGGCGGACTCAAGGCATTGACGGAGAAGGGCGGAACCGTTGCAGATGCAGGTTTTGACGGTGCAGTCATTGCAAGATGCGCTGAACTCATCAGCAGCACAGAGACATGGGGCGGAGAGCTTAATGACAAGGGCGAGCTTATCTTCGATCCTTCCACACCTTCACCCGGACCCCACTACTATACGAATATGCTCATCGGCAACCGCATCGGCTTTGTACATCCTCTTCAGTCAACTCCGAAGAGTGCCGTAGACAGTCTGGGCGGCGGTTCATTCAGATCTCATGCCGATACACAGGTCCTCGCGACAAGATGGGATTATCTCCCTGAAGAAAACGGATTCCCGGCTAACCGACAGTTCTACATCGTAGAGAACGGCAAGCAGATCTTCTGGTCAGGCAAGGCGATTGCAGACGGTCTTAAGAAGGTTCAGACTGTTCACTCACAGAACAGGACCGTCATAAGCTATGAGCTCGAGTGCGGCCTCAAGATCAAGAGAACGATCTTCATCGTTCCCCAGAGAGAAGGCCTCCCCGTAGCTTGTGAAGCACAGCTTATCGACATTGAGAATACGACATCTGCTGACAGAGACCTCAGAGTCGTATGCACGGGCATGTTCGGTACGAAGCAGACACACGCTCTTTCCGAGGACGTTATCTTCACGACAGTCGTTGGCGAGTCACAGGTATTCTTCAACGAGAATAACGAGATCCGTGCGGTAAGCGCAGATCCCAACCCCAACGGCACAAAGGGCGACATCAGATTCAACGAGACAGTCGTTCACAGTGCTGACGGTGATGTTTTCGCAGACCAGTATGCATGCAGATATGCAGATTTCGTAGGTTCCGGAAGCCTCGAAAAGCCTGAGTTCATCTATCCTCTGGCTTCAAGACCTTCCAGAAAGGGCCCCGGATTCTTCGCTACATCCACACCTTTTACGATCAAGGCAAACGGTTCTGTAAGAGTTGATAACATCACATGCCTTTCTTCCGACTGCGTAAACGACAAGTTCGTAATCGACCAGACACCTGCTGAAGAAGTTGAAGCAGTTGCAGAGTACATAAAGGATCCTGCTAACCTTGCTAAGGATCTTCAGGATGTAATCGACTTTGCAGGCAAGTATTCCAACTACATGAAGATCTCCCACGACGACAAGAACTTCGAGGCTTATGTTAACAACAACCTCCCGTTCCAGGTCTTCTATCAGACATTCGTATCAAGATCTCTCGACTGGACACAGAAGGGTTACCGTGAGATCGGATTCAGAGAGATCCAGGATATCTTCGCATCCATGTACTATTTCGCAGGTATGGGAAGAACTGACTTCGTTAAGGAAATGCTTGCGGGCTGGATTGAGAATGTTTACGAAGACGGTTACACAAACCACAACTTCTACTGGATAGGTAAAGAGCCGGGCTGGTGGTCAGACGACGGACTCTGGCTTCTCCAGGCTTTGGACAGATATCTCGGCCTTACAGACGATTACGCATTCCTTGAAGAAGAGTTCGTTATGGCAGGCACAAAGGTCAAGAAGACCGATGCAGGCGTTAAGCGTAAGCTCAAGGATACGATCAAGGCTATCCTTATGTACAGCGGCAGGATCTCACTTGGTAAGCACGGTATTCCGCTTATCGACCGCGCTGACTGGAACGACTGTCTGAGAGTCGATCCTGATTGTATTTCCGGTAAGGATAAGGTTGCAGAATATAAGGAGCAGATCGCAGCAAACGGCAAAGCATACGGTGAGGTTCCTTACGATTCAGAGTTCTCCGAGTCAGTAATGAACGGATTCCTTTTGAAGGTCGCTCTGGATGCTGCCGAGACAATGTTCAGAAAGATCGGTGATTCCGCAGCTGATGACATGAAGGCACTTTCTGATAAGCTCGCTTCAAATCTCCGTGAGCACTGCTGGAAGGGAGATTTCTATTGCAGAGTTCTCTTTAACAGAAAAGACAGAACGGATATCTCTTATCTCGGTGCACAGGGTGACGGCCTTGCAGTCGAAGCAGGACATCCCGGCACATACTTCCTCAACAGCTTCTCATGGTCGCTCCTTGCAGGAGTTGCTTCCGAGGAAGAGATCAACACGATGCTCGATTCACTCGACAAGTATCTTAAGACACCTTACGGATTCCGTCTCTGCTCAACAGTCGACTATCCGAGGATCGCTCCAAAGATCGACGTTGCTTTGTATTATCCCGGTGACCGTGAGAACGGCGGCGTATTCAAGCATGCGAACATGATGGCATGCTCAGCTATGCTCGGCGCTGCAAAGACAGTTAAGGATGAGGCACTTGCTTCAAGACTTGCAGATACAGCTTACTGGATCATCGACAAGATCTTACCTTACAAGACACTTGCTACACCTTTCGTTACATGTGGTAACCCCAGATGGTGCACACAGTACAACAACAGCCAGACAGGTGAGAATATCGGACCTACTTTGTCCGGTACATCAACATGGCTTCTCCTTTCACTTTTCCAGTGCTTCGGTATTGAGTTTACAAGTGAAGGATTGAGAGTTGAACCTATTCTCAGACAGAGTGATAAGAGACTTGATGTTAAAGTATCCGTTTGCGGTACATCCTACGATATTCATATCACAAAGCCTGAGGGCTTTATCCGTGCTCAGGACGGAATCAAGGTAAAACTTGACGGTGCTGCATGCGAAGGCACACTGCTTCCTGTAGCAACAGATGGCAAGACACATGAGGTTGAGATCGAATTCTGATCTGATTATTTTGGAGGGCCGGAGTTAAATGCCTTTTTCAAGCGTTTTTCTGTCAGAGATAGTTAAAGCGTACAACCTTGAGGTTGTATACGATTCTGGTGACATCGAATCCAGAAGGATATGCGTAGCGGACGTTACCCGTCCGGGTCTGCAGCTTGCAGGTTACTACGATCACTTCGGTCCTGACAGAATCCAGATGATCGGCAACATGGAGCATGCTTACCTGGATAATCTCTCTCCTGAAGAGAGAGCCAAGTCTGTATCAGCTCTTTTCGAAAAGAATATCCCTGCCCTGATCGTTACTCGCGATCACAAGGTCCACAAGGAGATCCTGGATGCTGCAAGAAAGTATCAGACTCCGGTATTAAGGACATCGCAGGCTACATCCGATTTCTCGTCTGAGCTCGTTAAATACCTCAAGATGGAACTCGCGCCCCGTGTATCTATGCACGGCGTTCTGGTCGAAGTAAACGGTGAAGGTATCCTTATCTTAGGTGAATCCGGCGTAGGTAAATCAGAGACCGCATTGGAGATCGTTAAGAGAGGTCACAGACTTATTGCCGATGACCAGATCGAGATCCGCAAAGTCTCTGAGACTACACTTCTCGGACGCGCTCCTGATGTCATTAAGCATCTTATTGAGATCCGTGGCATCGGTATCTTGGACGTTAAGGAGCTCTACGGTGTATCTGCCGTAAAGCCGCAGGAGAATATAGACTTTGTAATCAATCTCGAGCTTTGGGATGAGAAAAAGACATACGACAGACTGGGACTTACCGAAGAGACATATGACATCTTAGGTATTCAGGTTCCTTCAGTTACGATCCCGGTAGGACCCGGACGTAACCTTGCGATAATCGTTGAGGCTGCAGCTATCAACTACAGAGTCAAGAAGATGGGCTACAATGCGGCTCAGGATCTTGTATCCAGAGTTTTCCCCGGAAAGTCTTTGGATGGCTGATATCAGCATTCTCGAAAACGTTCCGCTTGCGGGATATTCAACATTCAGATGCGGCGGCCCGGCAAGATATTTCGCTGAGCCGGCGACAGGTGATGAAGTCGCAAGATTATTCAGACTGGCAGGTGAGCAAAACTGGGATGTATTCATCCTCGGCAACGGTTCCAACTGCCTTATCTCCGATGAAGGTTTTGACGGTCTTGTAATAAGGATCGGCAAAAACATGAGTGAGCTTAACCATGAAGAACTTGAAGACGGCAGGGTAAAAGTTATTGCCGGTGCGGGTCTTCCTTTCGCAAGATTCGGAACATATTGTGCTGAGCTTTCACTTACAGGTGCCGAGTTTGCGTGCGGTATCCCCGGTTCATGCGGCGGCGCGGTATTTATGAACGCCGGTGCATATGGTGGTGAAGCAAAGGATTTCATTACCGGAGTAAGTTACTGGGACGGAAAAGATATTAAACACATAGAAGGCGGTGAATGTGACTTCGGTTACAGAACAAGCCTTTTTGAAAAGCTTAATGCTGAAAGAAAGACTGCTGTTATTCTCGGTTTTGAGGCTGTTCTCAGTAAAGGCAATAAAGCTGAGATCGATTCAGCGGTTGATGACCTGCGCTGCAGAAGAACAGCAAGTCAGCCTTTGGATGTTCCTTCTGCGGGATCGACATTCAAAAGACCGAAAGGATATTTTGCTGCCAAACTCATAGAAGAAGCAGGACTTAAAGGTTTTGCTCTGGATGACTCCGGTGCACAGGTATCACCGAAACATGCAGGATTCATTGTAAATAACGGAGGAAAGGCAAAAGCTTCCGATGTTAAGAGACTGATAGATTATGTCACTGAAAAAGTTTATGAGAACTCCGGCGTAAGGCTTGAGAGGGAAGTAAGGCTTGTAGGTGAGTTCGGAGGCAAGTAATGGAACTTCTGTTTTTGACAGGCATGAGCGGAGCAGGGAAGAGCGCCGCTGTCAGATATCTTGAAGACTGCGGATATTTCTGCATGGACAATGTTCCGCCCTATGTTCTTCCGGACCTTGTAAAGAGCTTCTTAAGAGGCAGAAACGGGGAAGGGTTCTCGACCCCCAAACTTGCTTTTGTCGTCGATATCAGATCACAGGAATACCTGGACGGTTTTGATGAGGCACTTGCTCTTATAAACGAAGAGGTCGGAGCACCCTATAAGGTTATATTCCTTGAAGCTTCCGATCAGGTGCTCATCAGCAGGTATCAGCAGACCAGAAGAAAGCACCCGCTTGCAGGCAAGAAGGGATCTCTTACCAAGGCTCTTTCTGAAGAGAGAAAGATGCTTGAGAACATAAGAGCAATTGCAACTGTTGTCATTGATACATCGTTCCTCACAGACACCGAACTATATAAGGCGATAGGCGAAGTGATCAAGAGCCAGGATAATCAGAGTATTCTTGTTGTTGTAGAATCTTTCGGATTCAAGTATGGTCTTCCTGTTGACTGCGATTATGTGTTTGATGTAAGATTTCTTCCCAATCCGTTCTATCTGCCTCAACTGCGCAATTTTACCGGTAAAGACGAAGAGATCGCCAAATATCTTGAAGGATTCAGTGAGACTGATGAATTCAACTATATGACATCTGAGATTCTTTCTTTTGTAATACCTTTCTATGAAAAGGAAGGTAAGGGATGTGTTCATATAGGAGTCGGCTGCACAGGCGGAAGACACAGATCAGTATATTGCGCGGAAGCAATAGCAAAAAAGATGAGCGAAAACGGCATTAAGTGCATAGTCTCACACAGGGATATAGATAAAGAGCCTCACAGATATACAAAGAAGGCGGATGAGACCTGATGGATGACAGCTTCTCTGTAAGGGTCAAACTGGAGACAGCTACCAAAGCCGTAAAGAAATCTGTCCAGAGACAGACAGCTTTATGCGGTCTTATCCTGAGCCAGACTACAGAAGATCTGTCGGAACCCGTAACGGAGATAAGGATCCCTGAAAGGCTTTCAGAAGTAATAATCCAGCTTTTCGACATGGAAAAGATACAATGCAGTTATTCAAAAGGTAAAATCTATCTTAAAGAAGCAGGCAAATCCGTTATTTGGGACTGCATGTATGAGCTTTTGAACGATCTTGAGAGCGGTTCCTTATCAGTTGAAGAGGCAAGACGTTTTTTAAGAGGAGCATTCTGGTCAACCGGTTATTGTTCGGATCCTTCCAAAAGCTACAGGATCGAGTTTCTGGTATCTGCAAAGAGATGCGCCTCATGGATATCAACTGCTCTATCGGCACTTTCCATCAGGCATATCAGGGCAGAGCGCAAGAATTCTTATGCAGTGTATTTTAAGAACGGAGACGACGTATCAGATTTCCTGAGCTATATAGGAAGTCCGTCGGCCATGATGGAATTCGAGAATATCCGAGCAGAAAAAGATGTCAACAGCAAGGTTATAAGAGCCGTTAATTGCGATGAGGGCAATACGAAAAGACAGGCGGAAGCAGCTGCTGTAAGGAATGAGCTCATAACCAAGGTCATGAATTCCGGTCTTGCGAGCAAACTCTCTCCTGAATTAAGAGAGGCTGCCAAGGCACACATGGAAAATCCGGGTGCATCACTTGCCGAACTCGGGGCCATGATGGATCCGCCGATCGGCAAATCTGGTATGAGACACCGTCTTGATAAGATAGCGGAATTTGCCAGGAATCTGCACTGATTTGTCAAAAATCCCTTATTTTATTGGCTTTTTGAGGCCGAAATCGGCCCTGAAATTTGAGATAACAATTCAGCCGTGCTACAATAAGCGTTAACTTTTTTGGAAAGGAACAAGTTAGAGGGGTTTTATGAAGCACGGTGAGCAATACATCGAGCCGGATAACAGGTTCTATAAGCCTTCAAGGGATCCGAACGAAGGAACCATGACGCTTGTCGTCGTGATCACTTTACTCTTTGTATGCCTTACCGGAGTTCTTGCCGCCGTATATTTTAAAAAGGCAACTACCAAAGAGACTCTGGCTAATATTGATACTACGGATATTTCCGGATATATATCTGTTGCATCCCCCACACCGACTCCGATTCCGCCGATCACCGATTATCAGAATCCTATTCTTTATCCCGGACAGGCATCGATAAACATAAATAAAGAACTTCCCATCGATCCCAGCTGTGTTCCTTCAGCACGTAAGATAAATCAGACAGTTTTTGTAAATGGGAATATCGTTGAAGGTCCTTATAACAGAGAGAACCCTATTTACATGCAGGACCCTGTTTTCTACGGATCAATACCGGGTATTTTCACATACAGAGGCAATAACTTCAGAAACTGTGCTTCTTTCGGTTATACGAACATCTACAGAGGTGCTTTGACACAGAGATGGGAATTTAATGAGATTGGTACACTGCTTGCTTCGACACTGAATTTTGAATGGTCCGGTGTAAGGTGGACAGGCCAGCCGTTGGTTGTTGAATGGCCTGCCGATGTCCGTCAGAACATGGATATGTTTGATACAGCCAAGCAGCAGATGACATTAACGGAGGTTATTGTTGCTGCTCTGGACGGAAAGATATATTTCTTCAATCTCCAGAACGGTGAGCAGACAAGAGAGCCTATTGATGTAGGTGCATCTATTAAGGGTACGCCTGCTCTTGATCCGAGAGGCTATCCTCTTCTTTATGTCGGACAGACTGATAACAACGGCGGTCCGATCTTCGGAATGTATATCTACTCACTGCTTGACGGCTCGCTTATTTACTATTACGACGGTTCAGATGACGGTGCTTACAGAAGCAACTGGAATGCGTTCGATTCATCTCCTATCGTAAACGGTGAGACGGATACCCTTATCTGGCCCTGCGAAAACGGAATCATATACACATTCGATCTGCACACAGCCTATATGGGTCAATCGATTATGGTATCTCCTGTAGTCACTGGCTATAAGTACATGTTTGACGACAACATCGGATCACACATGGGTGTCGAGAGTTCAATTGCTGTATATGGCAACTACGGATACTTCGTGGACAACACGATGAATCTGTGCTGCCTTGATCTGAATACGCTCGAGATGGTCTGGACCAAAGTATTAAGAGATGATTCGGATGTTACTCCGCTTATCAGTGAGGAGAACGGAATCCCTTATGTTTACATTGGTACTGAAGTTGATAACCAGCAGGAACCCGGTGAATACTGCGGTGCTGCCTTTGTCTATAAGATCAACGGACTTACGGGCGAAGAGGTATGGCAGAATTCGGAAGCATGCTATACATACAATGGTCAGACTTCAGATTCAGACCAGAGTGGCGGATGCTTCGGCAACCCCATTATCGGCAAAGGTTCCATATCAAATCTCATAATATTCTCTTTTAGTATGACTAACGGCCTTGCAAGCGGCAATAAACTTGTTGCATATGACAAGGATTTAGGTACTAAGGTTTGGGAATATAATATGAACATCTATTCGTACAGTTCACCTGTTGATTTCTACGATGCAGAGGGAAATGCTTATATCGTTATCTGCGATTCAATCGGTCAGGTACACATGATAAGAGCAGAAGCAGGTATTGACGACAAGGAGAGAAGAATTACATATATACAGACCAGAAGGAATCTTGGTCAGGAAGACGAGACTTCATCCGGAATCTGTATTGAGGCATCACCTGTCGTCTATGAGGGAATGCTTGTCGTAGGAACAACGTCCGGAAGTGTTTTCGGAATTGCGGTAGAGTAAGGAGCAGCAATGGATTTTGAGAAGGCATACGGATCTATAGCAGTTTTGGAGGTCGAGATCAGGACCTTTGCGAACGAGGGCTATGCGGTGAAGTATGACTTTGGAAGAAGAGTCATCTCCTGGCGTGACAACTATATGTGGAATAACAATTTCACCAGATCCATCAGCGAAGACAATTTCAAATATATAAATGAGAGCCTTCCGTCATCAGGCATGCTTGAGTGGATGAACGGATACAATCTGGGACTTACTGAGGAATATGGCGATAAGACAGTTGTTCCGGGTGAGTGGAGCATAAAGGTCGAGTTCAAGGACAAGACGGGCATGAAGTCCGGTGCCGAGCAGCATTTCCCGAAGAAGTGGGGCAATCTCCAGCGTTTGATCGAGCATACCACAGGCTGCAGTTTCACATTGAGATAATTTTTTCCTTAGATTCAATTCGTACAGGCAGGCATCAGGCCTGTTTTTTTGTTTTCATATACAGGCACAGTATCGTTTGCAGAATGCGGGAGAAGTATATATCATAACTTACATAGATATAGTCTTCGGGAGTATAGGATGAAGGAAACGGCAAGCATACCAGGAAAAGAGCGTATGTTAAAAAGAACTGTCATCACTGACAGGACGTCTTACCTTCCTGTAATGACTTTCCTGATTACGGCCATACTTGTTTTGGCTTCATTTACTTTTTTTGATAAGCTCCCGTTTGGCGGATACAGTATTCTGTCCAATGACCTGAGAGATCAATATGTTCCTGAATTGCTGAAGTTTAAGCATCATTTGAAGTCGGTTAACATATCGGAGATTTTGTCTTCGTTCTCATACAGCAATGCATCCGGCTTGGGGAAAAACTATATGTCGACTTTCGGGTACTACCTTGCAAGTCCGCTGAACTTTATAGTTTTTTTATTTGATGACAGTCATATTGCAACGGCTGTTTCAGTATTATCGCTTGTAAGACTTGCGCTTGGATCTTCATTCATGTGTTTATTCTTACAGAAGCGGTCTGCAGATAACAAAAGCATTTGGCCATTGGTATTTGCTGTTACATATGCCTTTACTTCTTTTGCAGATGCGTTTCTCATTAATATTATCTGGTTCGATGCTTATATGCTTCTTCCGCTTTTCCTGTACTTTATCGAAAGATTTATAGAGAGCAACAGGAAAGCCGGTATGGCTATTGTTCTTATAATCCTGTTTGTATCGAACTTCTATATGTCATATATAGTGGGCTTATTCAGCTTTTTTTACCTTGTCGGAAGACTGATCTATATCGGAATAATCGAAGGTAAGATTACAATTAAAACTGCTTTGTCAAAAACCGGAATGTTCATTCTGACGGCAGTCCTAAGTATTCTTTCGGTTGCAGTTCTTCTGATTCCTGTCGGAATTAATGCTTTAACTAACAGGGATGTTCTTGAAAGAAGGGTGGAAAGCGGGTCTGCAGGATTTAGTGTTATCGAAGTAATAGATCAAATTTTCCTGGGGCATCCCGGTTCAGACTATACATTGCTCGACAATCCGCCGCTTGTATTTATCTCACTTTCGGTCACATTTCTGGTTGCTTTGTTTTTTGTATCTAAGGCTTTTTCAATGAAAGAAAAAGCCTTCTACGGAACGGTTACACTGCTTATATATTTGTCATTTATTGTTCCGTTCATAGATATGATGTGGCAGGCTTTTGACAGTCCGAATTGGTTTTTGCACAGATATTCGTTTGTGTTCATGCCTGTATACCTTTATTTGGCACTGAGAGTTTTTTTGAATATCAGGAAAACAAACAACAAAGAGATCATTGCAGTACCATGCGTTCTCATAGTATTGCTGCTCGTAACCGGGGGAATAGGAAAGACTTCAGGAAATGCAGGATATTATCTTGTAAATATAAGTCTGACAGTTGTCTATCCGCTTCTTTTTATCTGCATTAGAAAGAACAAGTGGCCTGATCAGATTAAGATTCTTCAAAAGATGTTCTCTGTAATAATGGTTTTGACATTAATAATTGAGATTGTCGGATTAGCGCCTTTCTATTCAAAAGAAACATCGGTTTATTTTAACGGCATGAACGGTGAAGATTACCTAAAGAGTTCCGCAGAACTGCAGGCGTTTGTTCCGTATATTGAAGCATCCGGTTCCGGTAATCGGACGGCTATGGAATGTGGAGGCAGGAATTCAAGAGCTCCGGGAATCAGCAAATCATTTGGAGCAGAAGCTGTTTTAGGTCAAAACGGCACAGCACAATTTGATTCCAGTTGCAACAGAAGGGTTTCGAGATTTGTTAAACAGTTTGGTTACCGGCTGAATTTCAATTATGCAACTTATGACTGCACTTATGCTGCTCTCCCGACGGATGCTTTTCTATCCGTTGGCAGTGTTGTTACCACATCGGATTATGAGAATGGTCTTCCTGTTTCAGTACCGGGAGAAGCAGGTTTATACAGAGGCTACATAAATGAATGTGTTCTTCCTGTCGGATTTGCAGTTGACAGATCTGCTCCTGATTTTGATTTCTATTCATTGGAACAGGCATTAACTGACAAAGATTATTTTGATTTTCAGAACAGATGGTACAGATCGATGTTCCCGGAAGCGTTTACAGGTGATATTTATGAAGGCATCTATAAGGTCACGGATTCTGATATTACCTTAAACAATGCAGTAAAACTCAATTCTGATGACCAGGCTATAGTTCCAAATATGTATGAGGATCCTATCGGTAATGAGCCTGCTGACAATGCTTCTGAATTGGAACATGCATATAAGAGAACGGACGGGGAGAGACCGGGGGAACTCGTAATCAGACATAAGGTCACGCATACTGGTGAACAATATATCGCTTTAGTTTCATCCTCGCTCCTAAGTAACTTCCGTGTTTATTCAGAAGGCTCTGAACTGATTAATATTCAGCCGGAATCGTATTTCTCGGTTATTTTAAGACTTGGATACTATGAAGAAGGCGAAGAAGCAGAAGTTACGATCGAATCTTATGACAGCTGTTTTTCTTATCAGGATATTTTCATGGCTTCGGTTGATGATGTTTCTTTCAAAGAACAGTTCGGCAAAATCGATCTGGGTAAAGTTACAAATGACAGATATGAAAATGGCAATGCTGTCTTTACAACGGATCTGGGATCAAGCGAGATCCTTCTGACTACCATTCCATATGAAAACGGATGGAAATGTTATGTTGACGGAAATGAGACGGATATAAAGATATATGAGAATACCTTTATCACTGTTGACCCCGGAGAAGGTGTCCATAAGGTTGAATTGAGATTTGTTGCCCCGGGAATCAGGGCAGGAGCCGTAATAAGCTTTATCGGCATAATATCACTTGCAGCCTTTATATATTTCAGCTCTGATAAGCGTCACAAACGGGAAAAGGGCATTAACTGAAGCCGGTTTTCATGTTCCCAATGCATAACGGGCTGCAAGTGTTTATTTATGCTGCCTTATTTATAATATAGTCGCATTTGCTCTAATGTGATAAAATTCATTAATATGCTCGATAAGTGTTACCGGGAATATTGAAATATGAGGAGTTTGTATTTTGGATTATCTGGAAGGACTTTTACTTGGAAAACTTTGGAGTGATACGGACTTCGAGAACCGTAAACATTTCGGTTTGTTCGTTTTGTACGGTCTCCTTGTTGATGCGATAATCCTTTATATCTACATCCTTGGCAAAGGACTTATCGGATTCGGCGTTATAGGACCTATCCATATTGCGGTATTCACACTGCTTTTTTTGGCCAATCCGTTTATTTGTTTCAGATACTATCGAATGCCCTGGTGGGGCAAGTTTTTTGTATTAGCAGAGCAGATTTTCAAATCTTATCTGATCGTCAGCTATACAGTCAGCCTTCTTCTTCCGAGACTGTCAGTACAGGTTGATGATCTGCAGGATTTTCTCATCAGTTATCTCAACAGTACTCTTGAGAAATATACCGAGAAATTCCAGGCGAGCGCAGGTTCATTTTCAACAGTATTGGGTGTTCTTGCGGGCGGAGTCCACGTAGTTGGAACAGTGCTGCTTTATGCACTTGCAGCTATTGTTATTCCGAGCCTTATCTATCTGGCTATAAAACTCGTTCAGTATGTTTGGGATTGGATCGTTAATACGCTTATCATCAAGAGATTCTTCCCTCAGCGTAAATAATCAGAGTTAAAAGGAGACCATATGGCAGAGCTTAGAGACAGAATCGACATCACGGTTGAAGAGCTCGAGGAATCCCTCGGCGCCGTCAGGCTTCCGCGTTTTATCGCAGAGTCAGAAAAGAGCTTTGTCGGCAGGATCGACTCTATTTGCGATGAGATATGCTCTGACAGCAACAAGAGAGCTATTTTCGTATCCGGTCCGACTTCATCAGGAAAGACCACATTCACTTTAAGACTTTCCAACAGGATCAACGAGAGAGGACGCAAGGCTGTCCATCTTTCATTGGACGATTACTATAATCTTTCGGATATCAAGTGCGACAGGGAAGGAAGACCTGACTTTGAGACAATAGACGCTTTGGATGTTGACAGGATCCAGCGCGACATAAAGGCTCTTCTTAACGGGGAGACGGTTATCCCGCCATTCTTCGATTTTAACCTGAGAGTGCAGAAGGAAGGCGATCCTTCAAATGCTATCTGTTTAGGTGATGACGGTGTTCTTGTGGTAGAAGGCCTTCACGGTCTGTCACCCAGAGTATCCGGAGAGTGTCCTTCCGAGCAGTGTTCGAAAGTATTCATTATGCCTTATGGCAATGTTTACTGTGATTCGAAGATAATGGACAGCAATGAGATAAGGCTTATCAGAAGAATTATCAGAGACTACCGCCACAGAAGTGCTCATGCGCTGGCTACAATCGACTACTGGCCTATGATCCAGAAGTCCGAAGAAAAATATTACGAAGAATATCTTACATGTGCTGATTACCATGTAAATTCATTCCTTGCCTATGAGAGCCTTATAGTTGCTCCAATGGCCATGAATGACATCAAAGAGGCGCTGACAAAGGTCGAGAATGGTTCCATTGAACCCAGCGTCTTCATGGAGAAGTCTCCCTCCGGCAAGTCCTTTGCGGATCTCTCTTCGGCACTTGTTAAGGCAAATAAGCTTATGGGGCATCTGGGCAAGATACCCGTGATCAGCCCCGAACAGGTTCCTGCCGAATCAATACTTAACGAGTTCATCTCACAGTAACGGCGGAACAGCTGATACAGATTAATAAAGGAGGCATATAATGCCTATCAGAATAGCTGACAATCTTCCGGCAAGGCATATCCTTGAGCAGGAAAGAATATTCGTTATGGAGGAGAACAGGGCTCTTTCACAGGACATCCGTCCCATTAAGATCCTTATTCTCAACCTGATGCCCGACAAATCGACCACGGAGACCCAGCTTCTCAGAGCTTTGTCCAATTCTCCGATCCAGGTCGATATCGAGCTTCTTTTTACAAAGACACATCAGTCCACACATACTCCGGCAGAGCATCTTATCAAGTTCTATAAGACATTCCCTGATATACGTGAAGAATACTTCGACGGCATGATCATAACCGGAGCGCCTATCGAGAAACTCGATTTCGAGCAGGTCGATTACTGGCCTGAACTTGTTGAGATAATGGAATGGAGCAAGACTCACGTTTACTCTACACTTCATTTGTGCTGGGGCGCATTTGCAGGTCTTTACTACCATTACGGGATCCCTAAGATCGTTCTGGATAAAAAGGTGTTCGGCGTTTTCGAGCACTCTATGACATGGAGCAGACCCGTTAAGCTCTTCAGGGGCTTTGATGATGTTTTCTATGTTCCTCATTCGCGTTATACGGAAGTAAGACGTGAAGATGTTGAAAAGAGAAAGGACTTAAGGATCCTTTCAGAGTCTGAGGAATGCGGCATTTACGCTATCTCGGACCTTCACGGAAGACAGTTCTTCATCACAGGCCATTCCGAGTATGACAGGGATACTCTGGACAAAGAGTACAGGAGAGACATGGCAGCCGGACTGGGTGATGTTGATGTCCCCAAGAATTACTATATCGATGACGATCCTTCAAAGGAACCTTTGCTCAGATGGAGATCTTCTGCCACTTTGATGTATACAAACTGGCTCAACTACTACGTATATCAGGAGACTCCTTTTGATATCAACCTTATCAAGAGCATCAGAAACGAAGACCTTGTTCCTAACAGAGACCTGGAGAAAAATGGCTGAGACATTAGTTATCGACAGTGAACTTATAGCAGGATTTGAGCCTGAAAGATCCGGAGAAGGTCATAAGAACAACTTCGGAACGGCTCTTATTTGTGCCGGTTCCGGATATATGACCGGAGCAGCCGTGCTTGCTGCCTCTTCTGCATTAAGATCAGGTGTTGGTCTGGTCAGGGTTTTCTCTGAAGAGAAAGTTCTGGATGCCGTGAGATTTATAGAGCCTTGCGCGCTTCTTGAGTTAAGACCTGATGATACTGCCAGGCTCATCAGAAAAGCAGGAGAGCTTAGCAGGATTTCCGATTCTGTCCTTATTGGTCCCGGAATCCCTTCGGATTATATGAACATGGAGGCACTGACTGAGACTTTCCTTAACGGACCTGTAAATGTTGTCCTTGATGCAGGCGTATTCAGCGGCAAGCCGGATGTTATGGCAAGACTTAAGGAACAGCTCAGGAAAAGAAACGTTCCGGCTGTTCTAACTCCTCATATAGGAGAGTTTGCAAGGATAACAGGTGTTGATAAGGCTGAAGTTACAGAAAATGCTGATGATCTTGTGCTTGAGTTTTCACGTGACAACAACTGTGTAACTGTTTTGAAGAGCAGCAGAACACTTGTTGCTACACCTGACGGAAAACTGTATGTTTATGATCTTGCCAACAGCGGACTTGCCAAGGGCGGTTCCGGAGATGTACTGGCAGGTCTTATCACCGGTTTCCTTGCACAGGGAATGGAACCTTACAAAGCTTCCTGCTCTGCTGTTTATATCCATTCAATGGCAGGCAAGGCTGCTGCTGATGATCTGGGAGTAAGATACATGCTGCCGACTGACCTTCTGAACTATCTTCCCGAAGGTTATTCACAGGCAGGCTGGAGTGATAATGATGACTGATAATTCGGATTACATGGCTAATGTTTTCGACCGTTCCTGTGTTGAGATAGATCTTGATGCGCTTAAAGCTAATTTCGAAGAGATAAAGAAGGCTACTACTCCCGGTACAGGCATCCTTGCCGTCGTTAAGGCAGATGCTTATGGTCATGGTGCTCTTGAGATCGCAAAGACACTTATCGACAGCGGAGCTGCAGGTCTTTGTCTTGCAACTATCGATGAGGCAGTCGAACTCAGAAGACACGGGATAGAAGTTCCCATGATGACACTGGGATTTACCGATCCTTCAAGATTTGAGGATGCGGTAAAGCACGATGTTGAACAGTCAGTATATTCGTTTGAGATAGCAAAGGCTTTGTCTGAAGAAGCCGTCAAACAGGGAAAAACATGCCGTATCCATATAAAACTTGATACCGGAATGGGAAGGATCGGCTTTAAGACTGACGGAAGCGAGACAGAAGAGATAGTAAGAGCCTGCTCTCTGCCCGGAATAGAACCCTACGGTGTGTTCTCGCATTTTGCGGTCGCCGATACCAACGATGACGAATACACAAGGCAGCAGTACAGATTATTCATGAACCAGATAGAAGAACTCGGAAAAAGGGGAATCAGGTTCTCCAAAAGACATATCTGCAACAGTGCAGGTATCCTGAGATTTCCTGAGATGCATCTGGATCTGGTAAGGGCCGGAATAATCCTTTACGGTCTTATGCCGCCCGGATGTCCGAAGCCGGTAGTAGATATAAAGCTTAAGCCTGTCATGAACTGGTTTGCCAAGGTCATTCATGTAAAAACAGTACCTGCGGGAACAACAATCAGTTACGGCAGACACTTTAAGGCTGAACGCACAACGGAAGTAACAACTGTGGGCATCGGTTATGCTGACGGCCTTTCCAGAAAGCTTTCCAATGGTTTTGAACTGGTTATCGGAGGGAAGAAGTGTCCGATCATAGGCAATATTTGTATGGATATGTGCATGGTCGATACTACGGACCTTGAATCCAGACCTAAAGTCGGTGACAGGGTGGTAGTGTTCGGAAATGAGAGATCTGCTGACGAATTGGCAGATGCTTTGGGTACTATCAATTACGAGATAACCTGTGATGTCGGCAAGCGCGTCAGGAGGCTTTATGTCGGAGGCTGATGTCTCCTTTCTTTATTTTAAAAGATATTCGGTGAAAAAAGCGCAGATATGCGCTATAATACATACGCTTTATTTATATACCAAGGAGAATGTCCATCAATGAGCACTTTGAGAGAAAGCGTAAACAGTCCGGAAATAAGGAAGAAGATAATCTTTACATGCCTTATAGTTTCCGTACTTTGTGTGCTCACGCTTGTTCCTGTTCCGGGACTTAATCATGCAATTGCCACATACTATGCTGCCGGTTGGGGAAGCACAGGTTATATTCTTGATATCCTTTCCATGAAGGCTTTTGAGAATATTTCGGTTATCAGCCTTGGTATTTATCCGTTTCTCGTAGCATCTATCGTTATGCAGATCGTCACTTTGGCAGTTCCGAAGCTCAGAGCACTCGCTCAGATGGGTGAAGAGGGACAGAAGACCATCACGAAGCTTACAAGAATAGCTTCCATTGTTTCAGCAGTTGTTTTTGCGGCTCTTTACTGTGTCGGAATGAGATATGCCGTTACTACATCGATCAACTATTGGGTAGCAATCGTCCTTTGCGGTGTATCTATCGCTGTAGGCAATGCATTCTGCGGTTGGTGTGTAGAGCTTCTTAATACCAAAGGCATCGGTGACGGACTTACGATAATCCTGGTTGCAGGTATTCTGCGCAATATTCCTCATGAACTCGTAAAATGTTTTGATGATGCCAATTCACTCGGTGTTCTTCCGGGAATTATATATGCTGTCTGCGGAGCACTTTTCTGTGCAGGAGTTCTATTCTTTGTTCTTCTCGTCAACATGGGTGAAAAGAAGTTAAGGATCATCTTCTCCAAGAGAACCGTAGGCATGAAGCAGTATGGAATGCAGAACCAGGTTATCCCGCTTAAAGTTGCTCAGGCAGGAATTACTCCGGTTATTTACACACTCACGGTTACACTGCTTCCTTCTGTGATCATTGCTATGGTAGCATCCCCTTCTGATGCTTCATGGATTACCGTATGGAAAAATCTTCCTACAAGCGCAGCTTATATTCCGTTCTTTATCGTGTTCATCGTATTCTTCACATATATCTTTGCGATGATGCAGTTCAATCCTTTCGATATGTCAACACAGATCAAGCAGAACGGAGGTTATATCCAGGGTATCAAGCCCGGTAAGCCCACTTCACAGTATCTGATGGCTTTATATAACAATCTCAACAGTGCTGATTGTTTCTACCTGATCGTGCTTTGTGTTGTTCCGATGGCACTCAGCTTTATACCTATCTTCAATGGCATTTCATTTGGAGGAGTAGGTCTCGTGCTCGTCGGCGGCGGTTTTATTGAAATGAAGACTTTGCTTGAAAACACACTTAAGACTGAAGAAGAAAAGCTTAAGCAGGCAGGCAAAGACAAGAGACATAAGAACTACAATAAGAAGTAAGGGAGGTCTTTTTATATGAATCTTATCATTTTAGGCGCACCCGGTTCCGGTAAGGGAACATCAGCTACAGTATTAAGAGAGAAGTTTAATCTTGCTCACATTTCAACAGGAGATCTTTTCAGATATAACATCAAGGAAAACACTCCTCTCGGAATCGAAGCAAAATCATATATCGACAAGGGAGCACTCGTTCCCGATGACGTTACCATCAGAATGGTAGAAGACCGTCTTAGCAATCCCGACTGCGAAAAGGGTTACATCCTTGACGGATTCCCGAGAAACATCGCACAGGCTGAGGCTCTCGATAAGATGCTCGCAGCAAAGGGATCCAAGATCGATGCAGTCGTTTATGTAATCTGCGATGACGAAGTCATAATGGACAGAGTTACAACAAGACGTGTCTGCGAGAAGTGCGGCGCAAGCTTTAATGTAAAGTACATGCCCACAAAGGTTGAAGGCGTTTGCGACGTATGCGGCGGCAAGGTCATCCAGAGATCTGACGATAATCCGGAGACTGTTGCCAAGAGACTTGAGACATACAGAGTAAATACTCAGCCTCTTATCGACTTCTACAACAAGAGAGGGATCATCGTTGAGGGTAACAACAATGTTGATTCCGATGCCTGCATCGCTTCCATCGAAGCAGGACTTAAGAATTTGGGACTCTAATTAGAAATCAGGTATATAAATGGTAGAAATCCTTACCAACGAAGAATTTGAGAAAATGAAGGCAGCAGGAAAGATCCTGCAGCATGTTTTCAAGGCTTGCAGAGACGAGATCAAGCCCGGCATTTCAACTCACGATGTCGATAAGCTTTGCTATGACATCATCAGAAGTTACGATGCCATCCCGTCTTTCCTGAACTATGGCCAGCCTCCGTTCCCCGGAACGATCTGCGCATCAGTTAATGATGAGGTCGTACACGGAATTCCGAGAAAGACCAGAATACTCAAGGAAGGTGACATCATTTCAGTTGATGTCGGCGCGATCCTTGACGGCTATCAGTCTGATGCATGCAGAACATACATGGTAGGCAATGTCGCTCCTGAGGTTAAAGATCTTGTTGAGCGCACCGAAAAGTCATTCTGGATCGGCCTCGAATATGCTAAAGTCGGCATGAGAACAGGCGATATCGGACATGCAATCCAGGAATACTGCGAAGGCTTCGGATATGGTGTTGTAAGGGAGCTTACAGGTCACGGTATTGGAACAACGATGCATCAGGATCCTGATGTTCCGAACTATGGAAGACCGGGTCACGGCTATAAACTCAAAAAAGGTATGGCAATCTGCATCGAACCGATGATAACATTAGGCACACGTGAAATCGAACAGTTGAATGATCACTGGACAATAGTTACACAGGATGGCAAGCCTGCCAGCCACCATGAAAACACGATATTAATTACGGATGAGGGTCCGTATCTTACAACCTATGACTATGAGGAGGGTTTTTAATGGCAAAGGAAGATGTTATTGAAGTACTGGGAGTAGTTGATGAAGCATTGCCGAATGCAATGTTCAAGGTAAAGCTCGACAGCGGACACATTGTTCTTGCTCACTTGTCAGGAAAGCTTAGACAGAATTACATCAAGATTCTTCCGGGCGACAAAGTAACAATGGAAATCTCTCCTTATGATCTTTCCCGCGGCAGAATTACCTGGAGAGGCGAGAAGAAGCCTAAGCAGTAATCGTCTGCGGACATTTTTAACACTGATTTTTACGCACCGGAACCCAAGCGGTTTTGGTGCGTTTCTTTCTATATTAAATATTATACAAATTTATCATTTTTTGTTAAAAAATGTTAAATCTATGATACACTTGTCGCTAGAGATTATTCTTGTACTTGCACGGTATGGGAATGTGAAAATTTTTGGAGGTGCGTTATGTTAGGAATTAAGCAGATCAAGGTTGTATTGAAGAATGATTACACAACCGACACTCTTTTCGAGGCAATCAAGGATCATGAATTCACACCCGGAAAGCCTAAGATGGTTAAGCACGGCTTTACAAACATCATTTGTTTTGATGAAGTTGACAGACAGAATCAGGTTCAGATCGTTCCCGGTATGACTCAGGGTGCTAAGCCCGGTCCGAAGTGGACAGTTATGAAGGCAGAGGCTGCCGGCATGGATAATCTTGCTAAAAATATGGCTATCGGTGCTTTGACAAACGGTTGGGGCAACCTCGGAAGCCTTGGCGGAAAGAACAGCAAGCTCTGCGAGAAGCAGGTTGAGGCTGTTGCAAAAGAGCTGGAGGCTATGGGCATCTGATCACAGTGCTTCTTCCGGTAACTGCTAAATATATTAACTAATAATATTCAAAAGCACAGTTATCAGTGGTAATTGTGCTTTTGTTTGGGAAAGGAACAATAATATGTCAGAAGAAAAGAACGTAAAAGCAGAAGAGAAGAAGGCTGAGGGTAAAAAGTCCTTCTTAGACGAGAACAAGCTTGAGATCATTACGGTTATCCTCCTCGGTATCACCGCACTTCTCACAGCATGGGCAAGCTATGTCGGTTCCATCCACGGCGGCAACCAGGCAACAAACTATGCAACAAGCAACAATCTCTCCAGTGACGGCAACTCACTTTACAACGCAGCTGTCCAGTCTATGACTCAGGACATGGATGTATGGAATACGATCATGGATTATGAGATCAACATCCTTTATGCTGACGAGACAAACGATTCAAAGACACTCGAAGCTTATGTATGGAAGCTCCAGTGGTTCTGCCAGGATAACCTCACAGATGAGATGGCAGCTATCATCGGTTATGATCAGGAAGCTTTCAACGACGGTGTTAACGATGAGCAGGATATCCTTGACTGGCTTTATGATGAGAGCGGCATGGCCATCAGCTCACCTTTCGCTAATGAAGAATTCGTCCAGAGCTATTTCGACGAAGCAAATGCTAAGCTTGACGAAGCTCAGCTCGTTTTGGAGCAGGGTCAGCAGGACAACGCTAACGGTGATAAGTTCTCACTCGTTACAGTACTTTACAGCGTTGCACTCTTCATGCTCGGTATCGTAGGCGTATTCAAGAACCAGACAAACAAGAAAGTCGTTCTTGCAATCAGTGTTGTATGTCTCCTTATTGCCATCATCTTCATGGTAACAATACCTCTTCCTGCTTCAGGCGGAATCTTCGGATAAGTAGAGAAGGCAATTAATTGATGCTATAATGGGGCCGCCTTTCAGGCGGCTCTTTTATTGTTCAGGCAGAAGTACTCAAAAAAAGCGCGGAAAGCCTGAAATTTACTGTTGAAAACCGAAATAATTTTGCTATAATTGTTTAGCATGCGCTCAGAAGGCGCCTGTATTTGTTGTGGAAAAATATCAGCGACAGGAGGTACTAACATGAAAGTACGACCTTCAGTAAAGCCGATGTGCGAAAAGTGCAAGATCATTCGCAGAAACGGCAAAGTCATGGTCATTTGCTCTGACCCCAAGCATAAGCAGAGACAGGGTTAAGTAGATTGACGGGTCTTCTTATAGTACGGAATTAGCCCCGTACGCCTGAGATGAAGACCGCGGGATAATAGCTCCTTCCCGCACAAGCATTATTAAAAAGAAAAAGTAATCAATATTTACCCACCGTTCCGAGAGGGCGGCTGCTCCCTAACCCGGAGTTCCTTGACTTACGCGTGTCAAATAGAGATTAATACCACTTTATCCAATACGGAGGTACATTAAATGGCTCGTATAGCTATAGCCGGCGTAGATTTACCGAATGATAAGAGAATTGAAATCGCTCTTACGTACATTTACGGAATCGGAAGAACAAGTGCAGACGAGATTATTGCCAATACAGGCATCAATCCCGACACACGCGTCAAGGATTTGACAGAAGATGAGGTTGCGAAGATCCGTGACCAGATCGAGAACAATTACAAGGTTGAAGGTGACCTTAAGAGAGAAGTACAGTCCAACATAAAGAGACTTACAGATATCGGTTGCCTTCGCGGACGTCGCCACAGACTGGGACTCCCTGTAAGAGGCCAGCGCACAAAGACTAATGCTCGTACACGTAAGGGTCCGAAGCATACAGTTGCTGGTAAGAAGAAGTAAGGTGAGGTGAGTCAAAATGGCACAGAAGAAAAGCTTAAGACCCAGAAGAAGTGAGCGTAAGAACGTCGT
>CADAKH010000013.1 GCA_902788505.1 Oscillospiraceae bacterium | reverse complement strand
GAACACCCTGATGAACAGAGCACATGTTCTTGATCTCTGTTGAATAAATCATGTCTATTTCTCCTTTCCTTTCAAGGAATTTGTTGGTGGAATGAAATATAGTTTCCGAGTGTTAATTATATAAAAGCGAAGGGGGCTTTTCAACCGAAAAAACCCCCTATAATTAGTTAAATTAAAAAGATTTAATGAATGTTTACCTGATGGCATCAACCATAGACTTAACATACTCTCCGACATGGGCCGGAGCATCTTTTCCGTACTGTGCAACGATCTTGACTATTGCAGATCCTACGATTACTCCGTCGGCACTCTGAGACATTTTCGAGGCCTGCTCAGGAGTAGAGATTCCAAATCCTATGGCACATGGTACATCCGTTGATGACTTGACCGCAGCACAGAGTGACGGGATGTCTGTTGTGATACTGCTCCTGACACCCGTGACGCCAAGGCTCGATACGATGTAGATAAAACCTGAAGCCTCTTTCGCTATCATGGAGATTCGCTCGTGGGATGTGGGCGCAATGAGAGAAATCAGGTCGATTCCGTACTTTTTGCAGATTGAATCAAACTCTTCCTTCTCTTCAAAAGGAACATCAGGCAGAATGAATCCGTCGATTCCGCATTCCGATGACTTCTGACAGAAACGCTCAATACCGTATGAGAAAACGACGTTTGCATATGTCATGAACACCATAGGAACAGTAACATTAAGTTCTGTTCTCAGACGCTTTACCATATCGAAAACCTTATCTGTGGTGCAGCCGTTTTCGAGTGCTCTAAGGCTGGCTTCCATAATGACAGGGCCTTCAGCCGTAGGATCTGAAAAAGGAATGCCGAGTTCAATAAGAGAGGCACCCGATTTCTGCATCTCGACCACACAGCGTGCTGTCGTATCGAGATCGGGATCGCCGCATGTGATAAAAGGAATGAACGCTTTACCGTTCTCAAATGCTTTAGCTATATTACTCATTGATATTCTCCCCTCTGTATCTCGCAATGGCAGCACAGTCTTTGTCGCCTCTGCCGGAGATAGTAACTACCATGATCTTATCCTTGGAAAGTGCAGGAGCGAGCTTCATTGCATGAGCGACAGCATGCGCAGACTCGATCGCGGGAATGATTCCTTCCGTTCTTGACAGATACTCAAAAGCATTAACGGCTTCATCGTCTGTAACTGCTACATACTGTGCCCTGCCGGTATCGTGGAGCATCGCATGCTCAGGACCGATACCCGGATAATCAAGGCCTGCCGAGATTGAATAAACAGGTGCGATCTGGCCAAACTCATCCTGGCAGAAATAAGACTTCATGCCGTGGAAAATGCCAAGCCTGCCTGTATTGATCGTAGCAGCCGTCTCAAAGGTATCGATCCCCCTGCCGGCAGCCTCGCAGCCGATGAGGTTTACTTCTTTGTCTTCAATATAGTGATAGAAAGATCCGATGGCATTCGAACCGCCGCCGCAGCATGCGAGAACATAATCAGGAAGGCGTCCTTCCTTCTCCATGATCTGTGCCTTTGACTCTCTTGAGATAACAGCCTGGAAATCTCTTACGATAGTCGGAAAAGGATGAGGACCCATAACTGATCCAAGGCAGTAATGAGTGTCATCGATCCTTGTAGTCCACTCACGCATACACTCGGATACCGCATCCTTCAACGTTGCAGTTCCTGAAGTAACAGGAACAACGTCAGCACCCAGAAGCTTCATTCTGTAAACGTTCAATGCCTGACGCTCTGTATCGACCTTGCCCATAAAGACAACGCACTCCATACCGAAAAGTGCTGCAGCGGTAGCCGTAGCTACACCATGCTGGCCTGCACCTGTCTCAGCAATAAGTCTTGTCTTTCCCATCTTCTTTGCAAGAAGGGCCTGGCCCAGAACGTTATTGATCTTATGGGAACCTGTGTGGTTAAGGTCTTCCCTCTTAAGATAGATCTTCGCACCGCCGAGATCTTTGGTCATCTTCTCAGCATAGTAAAGATTGGACGGACGGCCCGCATAGTCGTTTAACAATTCCGTGAGTTCCTTGTTGAACTCAGGATCATTCTTATAGTGGTTATAAGCTTCTTCAAGCTCAATTACCGCATTCATCAGAGTCTCAGGAATATACTGTCCTCCGTGTATTCCGAATCTTCCCTTTGAATCAGGCATATCTACCTCCATGCTTAACAGCTTTTATAAACTTTTCTATTTTTTCTTCGTCCTTGACGCCGTCAGTCTCAACACCGGAGCTTACATCAACTGCAAACGGATCAAGCAAACTGACCGCATCGCCTACGGAGTCGGGATCAAGACCTCCTGCAAGGAAAAACTTTCTTCCGAATCCGTTAAGGATGTTCCAGTCGAATTTCTTTCCCGTTCCGGCACCCGAGTCGATCATGATGTAATCGGCACAGGTCTTCTTAGCTCTCTCGAGAGCCCCTTCCTCGTCAGCTTTAAATGCCTTTATGACTGGCCTTTCCAGTGTTCTTCTGACATATTCGATGTATTCTTCGGACTCATGGCCGTGAAGCTGTACCATCTCAACACCGCTGATCCTTGCTGCAGAAATCACATTGTCCAGCGGTTCATCCAAAAAGACACCGACAGATTTTATATCAGACCTTAGGAATTCTATCAACTCACCGGCTTTGTAGGGATCTACATATCTTTTGGATTTCTTATAGAAAACAAAGCCTGCATATTCGGCACCGAAACGGTTTACCGCAACTACATCTTCTATCCGGCTAAGTCCGCAGATCTTTATCTCTGTGCCAAACATCATGCAATTCCTTTCAGTGTATTCAGAAAAGCGGTCTTGTCTTTCGCTCTCATCATTGACTCGCCGATAAGAACGGCATCGACTCTTTCCTTCTCCAAAACTTCTATGTCTTCTCTTGTCTTTACACCGCTTTCGGCAACAAAAAGGGCCTTGTCACCAATATATTCTCTAAGCCTAAGGCAGTTGGCCGGATCTACGGTGAAGTCTCTTAAATTACGGTTGTTAACACCGATCACCCTTGCGCCTTCACCTAAAGCCATGTCGCACTCATTCTTGTCATGAGCCTCAACAAGCGCAGTGAGTTCCAGTTCATCACAGATCCTGATATATTTCCCAAGAGTTTGGGAATCAAGGATCGAGCAGATAAGAAGAACTGCTGATGCTTTTCTTGCACGTGCCTCATAGATCATGTATTCATCGATCGTGAAGTCCTTTCTGAGAACCGAAATACTGACCTCAGATGCGATCTCTTCAAGATAATCGAGCGAACCCATAAACCACTTTGGCTCTGTAAGAACGGATATGCATGAAGCACCGGCATCTTCATATGACTTTGCAATCTCAAGATAAGGAAAATCTTCTGCAATGATCCCCTTTGAAGGAGAAGCTTTCTTGCACTCGCAGATATAGCTTATTCCCTTCTCAGACAGCTTCTTCTCGAAAGCAAAGTTCATCGAAGGAGCGGCATAAGCCATATCCTTCACTTCTGAAAGAGATACTTCAAGTTTCCTATTGAGATATAAAGCTCTGTTATGCTCAGCTATCTGTTCGAGAATATCAGCCATAAGAATTCCTTTACCTGATCACTTGTTTGATGCTTCAACAAACTTATTAAGTGTCTCCAAAGCCTTGCCGCTCTCAATGAGGTTTCTTGCAAGTGATACACCTTCTTCGATCGTCTTTGCCTTGCCTGCAGCATACATGGCTGCACCTGAATTCATAAGTACAACATCTCTTCTGATATCCGTGATCTCGCCGCTGAGGATGCCTCTTGTAATCTCTGCATTCTCCTCAGGTGTACCACCGGCGATATCATCCTTTGTGCCTCTCTTAAAGCCGAAATCCTCAGGCTTGATCTCATATGTTGTTATCGTTCCGTCAGCTTTAAGTTCTGCAACGAATGTTTCGGCAGATCCTGAGATCTCATCCAGCTTATCTTCACCATATACTACCAAAGCACGCTTTGCTCCCAATGACTTCAAAACGTGTGCAACGGGCTCAGCAAGATACTGGTCATATACTCCCAAAAGATAAAAATCGGGTGTAGCAGGGTTTGTCAAAGGTCCCAGGATATTAAATACAGTTCTGAATCCCAATTCCTTACGGATAGGTCCGACATACTTCATGGATGTGTGATACTTCTGAGCAAAGAAGAAGCAAAATCCTACATCTTTGAGAAGCTCTACACACTTATCCGGTTCAAGGTTGATATTAGCTCCCAGAGCCTCCAGACAGTCAGCTGTACCTGACTTGGAAGAAGCAGCTCTGTTGCCGTGCTTTGCGATCTTTATGCCTGCTGCAGCTGCGATAAATGCTGAAGTTGTGGAGATATTAAAGCTTCCTGCCCGATCTCCTCCTGTGCCGACGATCTCAAGGACTTCCATGTCGCCCTTATCCACCTTCATTGCGTGCTCACGCATTGCTGCAGCACAGCCGGTAATCTCATCGATAGTCTCAAATCTTGCGCTTTTTGTGGATAATGCTGCGAGGAAAGCCGCATTCTGAGTCGAAGTGGACATACCGCCCATGATCTCGTTCATTGTCTCATACGCCTCTTCGTAAGTAAGGTCTTCCTTGTTTACGATCTTTTCAATTGCCGCCTTAATCATGTTCTTTTTCTCCTTCCGGTTAGTTCTGCCGGAAATTAAAAATCCCCAGCAGGAATTTAAGTGTTCCTGCCGGGGACGAATTATAGACTAATCCGCGGTGCCACCCTGGCTTTGCGTTGTTGAGACGCCACTCATAGGATACCAACATATCCCGGACTGCTTACGCGAGTCGTACGTTGCACATTTAATGCACCCTCCGCGGTCCATTTGATAATCCGGTTCCCGCTTCACTCTCAGCATCGGAAGCTCTCTGTAGGGCCTTTTACTATCTTTATCTCCGCATCAACGGTTTGATTGTTATGAACAAAAATAATACATTGTGTTCGAAATGTCAAGAACGTTATCTCAACTTCCGAGTTGCTTTTCCAAATACAAAACTGTACTTCGCGTTTTTTTAGTTGCTAATTCCCACAAGAAAGGGTTATTTGAAATAGTGAGATCTCATAAAATAAGCGAATTGTCACACCATATAACCGCAAGCACCTAACATTACCAAAATGAAATAACCAATTCCGCAAACCAGATGTAAACCGGCAATTGCTCTGCTTACTTTATATAAAATAACAGCTTTTTTATCATTCACATTCATTGTATACCGTTCCTTTAAATGCAAAGCAATGCTTATCACAAAAATCAAAAATGTAAAAAAGTGCAATCCCCAAGAAAAATTACCGTGACTGCTTCTGGAACCGGTTTCAGCTAAAAACGCATACTCAAGAAGTGAAAATACCCATCCCAAATAACTGACAGATAAGAATTTCGATTTAAACACTTCCTTGTAATGAATAAAAAAGGTGATTATGGGAAATGCATACGCACACAAAAAAACGATAATCGGAAATCTTTGATCCAAAATCGGTGTGCCCGGGACAAATATTACGCTCGAATCGCTTGTTTCAACCGTATTTGAAAACAGATTCAGAAATTGAAAAGGAAGAATCAGCGCTCCGATTAATACCGGCACGCCATAAAGAATCCAGTTGACAAACCCTTTACCCCTTGCCTTGATGATGTCAACAATCATCATTACCAACATAGCAGGACCAAAGGCAATAATAAAATTAGGTTTCACCCAATTAACGAATAAGAGCAAAACACTCTCACAAATAAATGTTTTTAAGCTAAATCGCTCCAGGTAATTTTCACATGTATCATAAAAAACAATCAGAAACAGCATCGCAAAAAAGCGCATACCTAAATATGTTTCATTATGCCAAACCGAGCCGGTATAAGCATCGTATATGCCATCTTTTAAATACGGAATACAAATAGATACCATAAATATACTTGAAAGTGCAGCAAATAAGAGGACCTTTTTACTTGCTTCAGAACATAGTCTCTTCAATAAGAAATAAACTAAAATAACACTTCCAACAACAAAGAAAGATAAATAAACACCGATTAACAGCGCACCTAACCCTTTTCCAAAACTGTTATAAAAAAAATATTCCGGCTTCAAAAAAATACTGTAGGGATCACCCAAACCCTGATCAATACGGGCTCTTATATCAGAGAAATAATCCCCAATCAAACCCGGGAATGAAGCTGCCATAAAATAATAGAGTGCTATAAACGCAATAGAAAAAACTGCTATAAGCAGAACAACAGGTGTTAAATCCGATTTTGCATTTGCCTTGACATTCAGTTTCATTTTTTACTGCATAACCTGTATCAAATCAGAACGATTAATGAGATATCATTTACAAATAGTGTCACTGTTAAATCAGATTGAATAAATGAACTTATATTATTTGCACATCACTTCAATCCATATAACGCCACGACCAAAATAAAGCTTTATGCTATGAATGTCAATATTTTCTTATTAATCGGGAATGTAGTAATTCCAGATCTTGCAACCGCTCTTCTCACCTACAAGTTCTATTTGTGCATCAGGGTAATAATGCTCACGAATATACGCAAGTTTAACCAGATAAAAATAGTTATCCACAACATAGATATTGTCATTAACAAGACTCTTGTACGGATCTACAGGATCTACTCCATTCATTTCATAGACATAGTTCTCAGCAGGATATTGCATCATAAAGCATCCGCCTACATCGTGACAATTTAATGATTTATAATCCGGTCTCAGCCAAGGCTTAAAATCAAGATAAATATTCATAAGTGCCTGAACATCAACTAAGAAGAAATGTTCATCATTCTCCATATAAGTCAGAAGCGACTCATGAGGACGCCGTTTGTTTACGACCGCATTGTACAGTTCCTGATGATATCCGCGTGCACCGAATATAACATCCATCTCCTTGGGATATTCTTCATCATCAAGTGTTTTGTATGATTTATCCGGTATATATATTCCAACATGGAAAAGCGTAACAGCAACTATAACAATGCCGACAGCCAGATTAAACAACTCTTGTCTTACAGCAAGTTTTCTCGGGTTACCTCCTAAAGAAACCGCAATGACAGAGAACGCACAAAACAAAACACTGAATTCAACCCGGTAAACAAGTCTTCCCAAATATGCAAAACCGATAATCAAACCCATGCAAGTCAGGAGTGAAGCCAATATTGTAAACAGTGATTTTTTATCATACAGAGCAAATAAAACGGAAACTATCAATAATCCGAGTGCACCCGGATAGAACCAGATCATTCTTTCCTGAAGGTCATTAAAAACAGAGAAAAACGACGAGGTTTGAACAACTGTATGACTGTCTTTAATATTATTCAGTTTTTCAAGAACATCCGGAGAAAAAACACTTAAATCAGTGAATCCCCATCGGATAGCCATACAATAATCGACCTTACTGATCCCTATCTCATCCAATTCAGGTTTAATGACATCATATTCCGGTAATTCATAATCTGTGATCGGATAACGCAAACTGTCAAGATCCTTATAATACTTATACTCCGGATCAGAATTCCAAATCATATCGTTGACTTTTTGTAATCCAAAACATGACCCCAGCAAAAGCATACAGAGAACAAGATTGAATATTATCTTTTTCACCGGCTTATGAATGGAAAACGAGATAAATCTGATAAACAGAAACAAAATAACACAGTATATGCAGCTCAATCGCAGCATACTTCCCAAGACAAAGAGAACCACGCCCGAAACAGCAGCGGCTTTCCTGTGTTTTACTGAGCCGTTCCAAATACCTTCAAGAAATAAAAAACCGCCCGCTGCTAAAGCTGCTGAAGCTGCCTTGGTAAACTGGATAAGTATAAACAGATCATCAGAAAAGCATGTCAGAAAAACTATCGATACCAAAAGCCCTATGCTCGGGCGGCAGTTTTTCAAAATCAGCCAAACGATTATGACCGAAGATATCAGCCCCAACAGTACCAGAAAGACAAAGTAAAAACTGATAGAAGGAATAATCGAATATATTCCTTTAAACAGATAACCCAAAAGGATATTGGAGAATAGCACATGAACATCCGGCTTTCCTGTCATCCCTCCGGATAAAATAACATCAGCAAAAAAGTCATCATTGGATTCGTACTTAGGATCACAAAAGACCAATGCCAACACAAAAAAGAGACCGCAAAGAATAATAGCCGAAATCAAAGGATGGGCTTTAACCACTTTGGAAAAGCGGTCTGCCACCTTTGCTGATTTATCCTTAGAAGCAATCTCCATTTTTAAGATCCTTTATCTTTACCGGGCCTGTATGCGGCACCGGTCATTACGGTATCAGGCATAATCCATTGTAATGAACAGGCTGGAAAACCCTGTCCGCCAGACCTGCCGTCTGCTATCAGTGATACATAGTGAATGTATCTTTTACCATATTGTATGATGCTATATCCGATGAGTAATACTCTACTGAAACATAATGCAGTCTGTCTTCATTATCGTAGAAATACCATACAGAAAGAATCATGCCATCCTTATACTGGCTGTAGATCTCATATGCTTCAAAACCGCCTAATGTGGTCTTAGTGTAATAAGCGTTCGTAACATCGTCGGAATCCTGTAAACTCTGAACACTGGATTCAACGATCAAGGAAATATCAACACCTTCGCCCTTATTGTACACTTGGGGCATTACAGTCAGATTGATGATCGCAGAAGTGTCCCTGTTGATACGCTGTTCTCTTGCAAGATAGTAATCGCCCATGCCATCTGCTTCTGTCCAGTAATCCCATGTTCCTTCTGTAAGGAAAACATAGCCGGTAGTGCTGTCGCCCATTACTTCGGTATCTCCATCGTAAGTAGGCTCAATATATGTGTCAGTAGCAGATGTCGTAACGGGATCCGTTATATGATCAGAAGTTGTTACGGAATCTGTTCCGTAAGCAGAATTAGCGGATGATCCGAAGTAATCCTTGAAATCCTTTTCGAGAACAAATGTAACGTAAGACATTGCCTCCATGTTTGCAACATCGAGAACATTATAAGTCTCGCCGTCCTCTTCAGGTGTCAGATAGAAACCATAGTAATGAATAGTCCAGGGCTCTCTGTCCTGACGCTCGCCGTCAACGATCAGTTCATCATAATCCAGACATATGCAGATGAGATTATCCATCTCATACTCTTCATTCATGTTTATCATCTGACGGAGCTCGTCTTTTTCAACACCTAATTCGTCAAGATCTTCCGTAATGTAATCGAAAGCATCCTGTCCTGCGTAGATATGATATGTACCTGAATAGTAATTATCGGATGTATCAAGATAAGACTGATAATACGTGAAAGACTTATTCTTCTTATCGAAGACCATGTATGAGTTGTCACCCATCGTGATCCAGTTGTTCTTCTCGATCATCTTCACATAATCAATGTCTTTATCATCATCTACAGAACCGGACCTTACAGATTCAGCAACTGCCTCTGCCTTGTCTATATAATTGCTTAATGAAGATGAAAAGCTAATTACATATACTGAAATAACAAGAATTATCATAATAACTGACATAATTATGCCTGCTATTGCCTTACCCTTACCGCCTTCCTTTTTCTTACCGGAAACTATAAGTCCGATAACAGAGAAAATAAGTCCGAATATGCTCGTTAAGCCAACAGTAAAAATACCTATCAATGACAGAACAAAACCGGCAGTGCACATACCGTTGTTCTTCACAGTATTCTTTACCGGCTGAACCTGCTGCTGAATTACAGGGGCCTGATACACCGGCTGTTGATATGCAGGCTGAACAGGCTGCTGATACGCGGGCTGTACCGGCTGAGCCTGAGGCTGTGGCTGAACAGGTGCACTGACAGGAAGCGCTCCTCCGCAGCTGCTGCAAAATTTTGCATTATCGTTGTTGTTTGCGCCGCAATTAGGACATATTGCCATATTTAATTCTCCTTAATTTTTACTCGAAACGATCCGTCATAAGACGGATCGTTTTTATTTCTTTTCAGCATTAACTTCTTCTTTAACTTTACCATCAGCCTTGATCTGCGCTTTTCCGGCATCTTTTGCCTTTTTACGGGCAGTAAGCCAGGGTACCGCAATTACCCTGTATATATAAGAGAGGATCGCAGCCAAAGGAATTGCCAAAAGAACTCCGGGAACACCCCATATCTTTCCTCCGACAACAAGGAATACAAGGATGAGGAAAGCAGGAACTTTAAGCGCGGAACCAAAGAGTCTGGGCTTGATAACATAACCGTCTATAAGCTGCAATGCGAGCGTGAATACAAGGAATGGAATTACAAAATGAGGTTCTGCCAAAAGCAGGATCACAGCACAGATAAAGGCTCCTACAAAAGGTCCGAATGTCGGTGCGAGATTCGTCAGCGCAACTACTACAGAGCAGAAAACCGCATAAGGCATATGCATTGCAAACATGAATACCGCATTAACCACACCTACTATAAGTGCATCAACGAGTTCACAAACGATAAATCTGGAAAAGATGCTGTTAAACTTATTCCAGACGTCCTTAAAGTTTTCGAAGTGCTGTGAAGGAATAACGAGATAGAAGAACTCGGCTAAAAGCTCAACAAGCTTTTTCTTTCCGATAAGGAAATAAAAAGCAAGGATAACTCCGATAATGAAGTTAAAAGCATTGGCTCCGAGACTTGCAGAGAACTGCAATACTCCGGAAGGAGTAATGTCATTACTGAAAACAAAGTTGATAATGATCGCCGGCAGGTTGCTCTGCTCATCAATGAAACCGGTAATACTAAGCTTGAGATCCTGATCGAGATCTGTAGAAAGAACGAGTTCTTTGAGACTGTTCATGTATCCCGTAAGACCCATCGCAAATGTCGTGATATTCTCGACAAGCATAGGTGTAATGATCACTATAAGTCCTACGAAAAATGCAATGATGAAAACAAGTGACACTGTCGCAGATAGGATCCATGCGGCATTGTCATTTTTCTTGATCAGCTTTTTTACATGCTTATAGATAAATGTTGCCAACGGATTAACCGTATAAGCTATTACCGCACCTATTATTACCGTGGAAGTAATAGTGAAAAAAGAATTGAAGAATGCTTTGAAGTTGCCGATATTCGACAGGAGCATATAGAAAACCACAACGATACAGAGTGATATCGTAAGGCCGGTCCATCTGTTCTTCTCGTATTTATTAAATCTTTCTTTATATTTAACCATGCGAGTATTATAACAGTATGATTTACATAAATCACCATAAAAGAAAACTCCCGCATTTTGTTGCGGGAGTGGATTAACTGTTACATAAAATATTCAGATGTGATTCAAGTTCCGATTAATCTGTTGATTCTTTTTTGAGAAAAACTCAATGTTAAGTTTAAAAACTTACTTGGAGGAAACTTGTGAATCAAGCAAGACCAATCGTCTGCTTGTTTGTGTTTCACTTCCCATTGGTCTCACCTCCTTAGAACTTATTGAGTTCTTTTTTCTGATGGCTTGAGTATAGCACAATGAATATCAGAATGTGTTACCAAAAAATGAACGATTTCTGACATCACTGTGTCGCTCAAATCTCAAAGAGTTTACAGATTTACATTAAATGCTTGTTATTGCGGTGCAGGAATACCGAAATCCTTATCCCCGTCACGGGAAAGGAAAGTCAGTGAAGGCAGTTCGATCTGTCTTCCGTCAACAGAAGATACAGCCTTCATATAAAAAGTCATCTCAGGATGAGGACAGTCATCGACAGGCTTCATTTTCGCATCGTAAAGCTCTGATACGACAACAGGTTCAACATAGCCTTCCGGCATAAGCACATTCAGTGTATCGCCTTTATACAGTTTGTTTTTCTGGATCACCCTGTTAAGTCCGGTTTCCGGGTTGAATTCCTGGACGACACCTACAACAAATGCAGGCTTGTTGTATGACTTGTCCGGATCGATCTTCGCATCATCACACGGACTGTCGAAAAAGAATCCCGTATCGTAATCTCTGTGAACTACCTTATCCAGAATCTCTTTCCAGTGCGGATCGACCTTGTATTTGTCAGGATCCTTGCAGCAAAGATCAACAGCTTCCCTGTACACTTTGGTAACAGCAGCTGCATAATAAGCGCCCTTGATCCTTCCTTCGATCTTAAAAGAATTTATACCTGCTTCGAGAAGTTCAGGAACATGATCGATCATGCAGATATCCCGGCTTCCGAAGATATAAGTCCCTCTCTTGTCCTCTTCAACCGGAAGCGGAATGTCAGGACGTTTCTCCTCGACAACGTAATACCCCCATCTGCAGGGCTGGGCACAGGCGCCGCCGTTGGATCTTCTTCCGGTGAAATAGTTGGAAAGGAGACATCTTCCTGAATAGGAAACACACATAGCCCCGTGGATAAAGCATTCAAGCTCAACATCAGACGGAATCGCCTTACGGATCTTCTTTATCTGCTCAAGAGACACTTCACGGGCAAGGACGATCCTTTTCGCGCCCTGAGATGCCCAGAAATTGCAAGCTGCACTGTTAGTAACACTTGCCTGTGTCGAGATATGGATCTCAAGATCAGGACACAATGTGCGCGCCATGGTAAATACTCCGGGATCAGAGATCAGGACCGCATCGGCACCGCTCTCTTTGCCGACAAATGTGACCGCATGTTCAAGACCTGAAAGATCTTCTTCAGTCGGCATGACATTTAGCGTTACATAACACTTCACTCCGTGTTCGTGAGCATATGCTATTCCGGCTTTCATCTCTTCTTCGTTGAAATTATCACTGAAAGCGCGAAGTCCGTAACTCTGGCCGGACAGATATACTGCATCTGCACCGTATTCAACGGCAGCACGCAGTTTGTCGGGATTGCCGGCAGGACTTAATATCTCGAAATGTGAACGGTCGTAACCCATATTACTTCCCTTTCATGGCCAGATTGATTATGCTTCGAAGATCAAGTATCGGGAACGATTACAAGTCCGCTGCTCTCTGTTGTTGTCTCCTCGGAAGTCTCCTCAGTCTCTTCAGCCCTTACCCAGTTCTCTCTGTACTTCTCAACATTATCCTCATGCTGAGAAAGCGTTGTTGCATAAGCTGTGCCGCCGTCAATACCGGTAGCGCAGAAATACATGTAATTGCAGTTCGGCTCAGGATACAGAGCTGCTGAGATAGCATCTATTCCGGGCATACAGATAGGTCCCGGAGGAAGTCCCTGATGTGTATATGTATTATACGGACTGTTAATGCTGAGTTCGGCATCAGTATGAAGGATAGACGCTTTTCCGCCATTCATCTCGACAAGATAATTGATCGTTGCAGATGAACCCAGATATCTCATATCCTCGTCATCTGAATCAAGACGGTTATGGAATACCGCAGAGATAAGCATCATGTCAGAAGGTCTGCCCGTCTCCATCTGGATGACGGAAGCGAGAGTTATTATCTCATCCATCGAATATCCGAGTCTTTCTGCTCTGACATAATACTCATCGTAAAGCTTGCTCTGTGTATTATTAAGGAACCTTCTGATAATGGATTCAGGACTTGCATTAACATCGAAATAATATGTATCGGGATAGAGATAACCTGAAAGGATAAAGTCTCTTCCTTCCTTAATATCAATCTGGGATACAAATTCATAGTCGACGAAAAGATTCGGCGAATTCATGCACTTGTCGAATTCCGCATCATCAAAGTTAAGTCCCGCTTCATGAAGGATCCGCTTAACATCGTAATATGTGGAACCCTCAGGAATGGTAACCTTAACTGCAGCCGGCTCAAGAGTAAGGAAATACATGAGCTCGTCGTATGAGAAGCCTTTTAAAAGGTAGTGAGTACCGGCAACATAAGCTCCATCAAAACCGTTGAGCTTGCTGATAATGGAGAACAGGAACTTATTCGTGATAAGTCCCTGATCATATAATTTCTCAGCAATATCAGATGTGGAGTCACCGCTCTTGATGACGATAGTTACGGCACCTTCGGTGTCAGCCTTGATATTGTACTTGCCGGCCTCAATATCAGCCTTAAGAGTATTGAATCGCTTATCCTGGGAAATGACATAGTTATAGCCTACATATACTCCGCCTACGGCAAATCCGAACAGCAGTACAAGGATTATCAATATCCTTAAAGCAACCCTGACCTTGCCGGATAACATCAGCTACAAATATCCCCCGATTTAAACCGATCAGGCGTCCTTCTTCTGCTTGGCAAGAGTCTTGGCGCGAAGATCGTTATTAAGTATTTTCTTGCGAAGTCTGATGTTCTGGGGAGTTACCTCACAAAGCTCATCATCTTCGACAAATTCCAGGCACTGCTCAAGGGAGAAAGTAAGCGGAGGAGTAAGACGCATAGCATCGTCAGCTCCTGCCGAACGCATGTTGGTAACATGCTTCTTTTTGCAGACATTTACGGTAATATCCTCAGGCTTTGGATTGATACCTACGATCATGCCTTCATATACCGGTGTGCCTGCTCCGATGAAGAGTGCACCTCTATCCTGAGCATTGTATAATCCGTAGGTTACAGCCGTTCCGGTCTCGAATGCCACAAGCACTCCCTGACCTCTCGTCTCGATCTCACCTGCGAAGGGTTCAAAGCCCGAGATAACGGAGTTCATTATACCATTGCCCTTAGTGTCGGTCAAAAACTCGGTACGGTAACCGAGGAGTCCTCTTGAAGGGATCTTGAATTCCAAACGTGTATATCCCTTGGTAGGAGGAAGCATGTTGAGAAGCTCACCCTTACGCTTTCCGATCTTCTCCATAACAGGACCTACAAATTCCTCAGGAACGTCGATTACGAGTTCTTCAACAGGTTCGCAGAGAACACCGTCGATCTCCTGCATGATGACCTTCGGCTTACTAACCTGGAACTCATATCCTTCACGGCGCATGGTCTCGATAAGAACTGAGAGATGAAGCTCTCCTCTTCCCTTAACGATGAATGCTTCTGTTGTATCTGTCTCTTCGACTCTCATGGAAACGTTTGTCTCAATCTCCTTGAAAAGTCTGTCTCTTAAATGACGTGATGTTACGAACTTACCTTCCTGACCTGCGAACGGGCTGTCGTTGACAGAGAATGTCATGGCAATAGTAGGCTCGTCGATCTTAACGAACGGAAGCGGCTCAGGCACAGCAGCATCACAAAGAGTGTCACCGATATTGATATCTGCGATACCTGCAACGCATACGATCTCACCTATTGATGCGGATTCAACTTCCTCACGACCGAGATTGTGGAATCTTAAGAGCTTAACTACTCTTGCATTTCTCTTGCCTTCTTCACCGTATGTAACAAGCGCAACATTCTCACCCTGCTTGATAGTACCTCTCTCGACTCTTCCTACACCGATTCTGCCGATATAAGGATCTGAATCGATGTTGGATACGAGAAGCTGCATAGGGCCCTCAGGATCGCCTACAGGACAGGGTGTGTATTCAACAACTGTATCAAGGAGAGGTGTGAAGTCGAGCTGCTTGCCCTCCTCGTACTCCTTGAGATCAAGTGTAGCTACGCATGTCTTACCTGAAGTATAAACAACGGGGAATTCGAGCTGCTCATCGTCAGCACCGAGTTCGATGAAGAGATCAAGAACCATATCAACTACTTCAAGAGGTCTTGCATCAGGACGGTCGATCTTGTTGATGCAGACGATCGGCTTAAGGCCAAGCTCCAATGCCTTGTGAAGAACGAATCTTGTCTGAGGCATAGGACCGTCAAAAGCGTCAACTACGAGAAGAACGGAGTCAACCATCTTAAGTACACGTTCTACCTCACCGCCGAAGTCAGCGTGGCCGGGAGTATCTACGACATTGATACGGATTCCCTTGTAATCGATTGCCGTATTCTTTGCAAGGATCGTGATTCCTCTCTCTCGCTCAAGGTCGTTGCTATCCATTACCTGCTCAACGACTGCCTCATTCTCACGGTAAACTCCTGCCTGCTTGAGCATTGAGTCAACGATCGTTGTCTTACCATGGTCAACGTGTGCGATGATTGCGATGTTTCTTAAGTTCTCGATAGTTTTGACTGCCATAAAAATCTCCGTAAAAAATAGATCAGTTGATGCGTTGCTGATACTTCTAATAATTATTAATTAAAACCGAGTAATATTTTGCTACTGAAACGCCCGGATTAGTGACTGTGATATTTCACAAAATATCAGTCTTCTTCGCCATTCTTATTACGCAAAAGGAGACGGATAGGAACACCTTCAAATCCGAAGTTTCTTCTGAGCTGATTCTCGAGATAGCGCTCATAGGAGAAATGCGACAATTCCTTGTCGTTTACAAACAATGCGAACGTGGGCGGCTGAACGGATACCTGTGTACCATAATAGATACGCAGATGCCTGCCCTTGTCCTGAGGTGTCGGAACCTGCGTTACTGCCTCGGAGATCATGCGGTTAAGCACGCTTGTGGTAAGGCGCTTCTTTGAATTCTCATAAACAGTCTTTATAAGTCCGAAAAGCTTATCAACCCTTTGACCTGTCTTGGCCGAGATAAACAGCACGGGGGCATAATCCATAAAAGGAAGGCGCTGTTTAACGATCTTGGTCATCTCTTCCAGGGTTCCGGTCTGCTTATCGATAAGGTCCCACTTGTTAATGACTATTACCGAAGCCTTGCCATTATCGTGTGCCAGGCCGGCAATCCTTGCATCCTGCTCAGTTACGCCTTTTTCGGCATCAATAAGGATGACACAGACATCTGCCCTGTCAACTGCGGCAAGAGCTCTTACCATCGAATAACGCTCGATAACATCTTCGATCTTGCCCTTCTTGCGCATGCCGGCTGTGTCAACGATGGTAAATGAACCGTATTCATTCTCGATAAGAGAGTCAATGGTATCACGGGTCGTGCCCGCAATATCGGATACGATACTTCTTTCGGCCCCGGCAAGCTTATTGGATAAGGAAGACTTACCTGCATTAGGTCTGCCGATAACGGCAACTCTTATGGTCTCGTCCTTCCCTTCATTTTCGTCAGCCGGCGGGAATTTCGATACGATAAGGTCGAGCATCTCACCGAGTCCCAGCTTGTGAGCAGCTGAGATCGCACAGACATCTTCAAGTCCGAGATTGTAGAATTCATAGAACTCCGGCGGCGGATCACCTACATAGTCAGACTTGTTTACGCATACAACAACAGGACGACCTGCTCTTCTGAGCATCATAGCTATATCGCTGTCGGCCGCTGTAAGTCCGCTCTTGAGATCACACATAAATAAGATGACATCTGCAGTCTCGATCGCGATCTCCGCCTGAACGCGCATCTGCTGCAATATAATGTCATCTCCCGTGTCGGGCTCAATACCGCCCGTATCGATCATAATGAAGTCTCTTCCGCACCAGGAAGTCTCTGCATAGATACGGTCTCTCGTGACACCGGGGGTGTCATGAACAATGGAGATACGCTCTCCATAGATAGTGTTGAACAATGAGGATTTGCCTACATTAGGCCTTCCCACTATTGCCACAACCGGTTTGCTCATGCCGCAGTTACTTCCTTTTGCAAAAAAAGAGGCAGTACCGCAGTTCTTGCAGACCGTGCGGCGAAGCATCTTAGCATGACACTGGGGACATTCAACGAGACCCGGCATGTTAAGTTTCCATGCGCTTCTGTGACGTGCAGTCCTTGCCTTCGACCATTTACGCTTCGGATGTGCCATTCATCTTCACCTCTTTCTTTTCACAAATGCTTGAAGATAATACCTTATATTTCTTCGTTTTGCAAGAGCCTTTTTATCGAAAAGATATTTCTTATCGGATCTCCGCTGTCCGGATCGAGTGTATAACTGATCTCAGCCCCGTCGATTAGGCCTCCCGGGAAGTTGATATATTCAGTATCTATAACCACTTCTATGGGGCCGAATGTCGTATTCATCGTGCTCGTCGTCTTGTTTCCGGACTCGAAAACCATTCTTGAAGTAACATCACCATTCCTTATTACAATGGCTTTGGACTCATTTTTAATAAGTGTCAGAGTGAAATGTGTTTCTTTTTCGTTCTCGTTATGCTTTTCGGTCCAGGTATAGACGGTCCTTCCGCCTTCTTCCCCGACGGTTCCCTTTGTGGTAAGGGGCTCGTTATACATTCCCGATCTGACCACGAAAAGGCACTGTTCCTTTTTTTTATTCTCCATCAGACATCCACCTCATACTTGTCAGTCGTAAAATGCTTTGTTCCGGAAGGAAGCCCTTCTCCAAGGAACGGAGCAGCGACTTGCTCGAACAGTTCAGGCTCATCGCTTGTATAGAACTCTCTTACACAGCCTGAAGCATCCGTACCGGAAGCGGTTCCGTTTGATTCAAGAAGGTTTTTAACAACTTTGGCCGTAGCCACACCTGTATTGACCAGAACAACTTTACTTCCCATTACTTCGCCTATCACCCTGGAAAGCAACGGATAATGGGTGCAGGCCATGACAAGGGTGTCAACGCCCGCCGCCTTCAAAGGCTTCAGATATTCTTCTGCCGTAAGTCTGGTAATCTCCGTATCCCACCAGCCTTCCTCCGCCAGAGAGACAAACAAAGGACAGGCCTGCTGATATATTTCGATATCTTTCAAGCCGAGTTCAAGGGCACGCTTTTCGACTGCGGCCTTATATACTCCCGTTGAGATCGTACCTTTGGTGGCAATGATCCCGATCTTTCCGTTCTTTGTGGCACGGCAGGCTTCATCTGCACCCGGAGTTACCACCTCAACAACCGGAACCTTTGCTCTTGACCTTAATTCCTCATAAGCATATGCACTCGCAGTATTACAGGCAACGACGATCATCTTGACGTCTTTGCTCTCAAGGAACTTCATATTCTGAAGAGAGTAACGGATTATCGTGCTCTTCGATTTTGTACCGTAAGGAGCTCTCGAATTGTCACCGAAATAGATAGTGCTCTCACCGGGCACTGTATTCAGTATCTCTCTGAGAACCGTCAGTCCTCCGATACCTGAATCGAAAATTCCGATCGGTCTGTTATCAGTCATTTATATCCTTCTTCCTTATTTAAGGCGAACTTTGTAGTCTGGTCCTATTTTAAAAGTTTTACCTGACACGTCAACATGGAGATTGTTCTTCGGGATCCTGCCGAATAGGATCTGACATGAGAAGAGCTGCTGATATCTGACCTTTTTGCCGTCAACCGACTCAAAGTGCATGTTGACCTTGTTCCTGCCGTAATTACCGTCACCTATTACCGGGTGTCCCAAATGAGCGAACTGGGCCCTGATCTGATGTGTTCTTCCTGTAACAAGCTCCAGCTCAAGATCGGATACGCTCTCGCCGTCAGGCCCGGCATTCTCAAAAGTCTTAAGTATCCTGTATTTTGTGGCTATGTCAAGATCTCCCGGCTGCTTTTCGTCGTGGATATAGACTTTGCCGGCCTTTGTCTTTTCGAGATAGCCCGTAACTTCCTTATAGATCGTTCCGTCACTTCCGACAGCAGGCACACCTTCATCAGGCTCACCCAACACAAGCGCCCTGTACCGCTTGGTTACAAGACCATTCTTGAAAAGTTCCACACAATCTGCCAAAGCCTGCTTGTTCTTGGCGATGAGAACGAGACCTCCCGTATTCATATCGATCCTGTGGCAGAGTTCTGCTTCCTTGAATTTGGTGGTATTCCGGATCTGATCAATAAGAGTGTCTTCAATGTCGCTCTTTCCCGAGTGGACCGCAATTCCCTGTGATTTGTTGACAATGAGAAGGCCTTTTGTTTCTGCTACTATATCAAACATCGGTTCCTGTGCTTTAACAGGACCGGATTCCTTTTTTGCTTCGAAAAGATCATCAGGAAGCCATATCTCAACCACATTTCCGGTCTTTACGGCAATATCCTTATTGATCTTTTTGCCGTCGATCCTTATATCACGTCTTTTAAGAGCATGGAAAAGGTCCGCAGATTTGAGTTGCGGAAATGCTTCCTGGGATGCCTTAACTACATGAAGCCCGTCCTGGGATTTGGTTACCGTAAAATCACGCATCAGCTGCCTCTTTGTTTTTTCTTTTTTCCTTATATACCTAAGCAATACTTTCTTATTACTGTCTTATCATCTGATAATTCCATATATAAGAATCCATTCTCTCCCGAAGAATTTCTGTCCCGTCATTGTATCATATAAAAGAATAAGGGTTAGGCGCTTCTTTTAGGCAAAGGCAGAAGGCTTCTGGTTCTGGCATGATACCCGGAGTAGCCCGGTTTGGAAGACTGTCTTTTATCTGCCATAGGGATACTGACTGTAAAGAAAAGTATTGTATTCGCTATGGCTCCGGCAAACAGATACCAGCGTGAAGGCATTACAGAAACAGCCTGAATACCTATACCCCACCACATCAGTATCTCGCCAAGATAGTTAGGGTGTCTCGCATATTTCCAAAGACCAGTGTTGATAAGTCCCTTTGTACCGCTCTTTCTGTATCTGTGCATCTGAATATCTGAAATGAGCTGTAAGGTAGCAGCTCCGATACAGATGAAAGTTCCGATAAAACTTCCGGCATTAGCTCCGGTCTCCTCCCTGATCAGAAAGACTGCCGGAAGAGTTGCTCCATATACAACAAGAGTCGGCACCATATGGATACCGGTAAAGTTTATAAGCGGATAGAATTTTCCCGTATCTTTATCAAGCTTTGTATAACGCCAGTCCTGATTCTTCAGACCTCCGAATGTATATACCCAGTTTCCCGTAAGCCTGATGCCCCAGTATGTAACCGATATAAGGACCAGAACAGATGCCAATGTAAGCCTGCTGAACATCGCAAATGCAAAGGCTATTATCACCGGCTGAACACTCCAGTAAGGATCATAGACCGAAGCATTTTTGAATATAAGACTGAAGATGAATACAAACACAGTAGATGCAACATCTGCCAGTAACAGCGAAGCCCAAAAAGGGAGCGGCAGCTTTACATAAATGAATACACCGAGAACAGATGCCAAAATATAAATGACCGTTATCACCAGAATACTTAGAGACTTGCTGTTCTTTATTGTATCCATACTTAACCTTTAGCTGTAATTCTTAACTTTGCCAATAGAGATATAGTTGTTTATTACCGCACCGAGATCCGTGTTCTCACTGCCCTTCCACTGAAGATCGAATTCTATCTGATACGTGACCTTGTCGCCGTCTTTGGAGACAACATTATATCTTCCGGCATAAAAATCACTCTGTGATACAACACAACCGTACTTCTTGCCCCTGAACTCCTCAAGAGTGCATCCCGGGAAATTAACGTTCCATATCTCATTTTGATCAAGCGGTTTACCGATCAGTTCCTGAGCGATCTCTTCAATATACTTGTCGGTTACAACATGCGTAGCTTCATGATGTTCCGAGAAAGCTATCGTATGAACTCCATGACATGCGGCTTCAAACGCGGCACCGCATGTAGCAGAATACTGTATGCCGTAAGAAACATTATAGCCCGCATTGATACCGCAAAAAGCAAGATCAGGCTTGCCCGGCATTACCGCGTTTATCGCAACGCATACGCAGTCTGACGGCGTTCCCGAAGTCGCATAAGCATGTACGCCTTCAACAGGAAAATCGACGGGCCATACTTCAAGCGGAGTCCAGAAATTTGCCGCATGTGAATTTGCGCTGTATTGCCTTTGCGGAGCTACGACCCAGACTTCACCGAATTTCTTTGCAACCGCAGCAAGTCGTGCTATCCCGTCAGAAGTGATTCCGTCATCATTGGCGACTAATATCTTTCTCATCAAATACCTGCCTGAATTATCCAAAATAAAGCCGTGAATATATTAAAGTATATCGTTTTCGCGGGCAACTCATATCTTCAGTTTGTAAACTGCATTGAGATTGAGTCTGTTAAAGTTACCGTCATCAGGTGAAAGCGTTCTTTCATATGCAATACCTTTATGCTCCAGGCATATATCAAGGAACAGCATAAAGATGCCGATATCGATACTCCCGAAATATGCAAGCCTGAACGGAGGTATTATTCCGTGCCTGCCCGGACGTCTGTACCTGTATACATCCAGAGTCCCGTCGCCCTTATTCACTACCTTCCAGGGCTGAATATTGCACGCTGTCGGAGTAAGCCTTACCACTTCCGTAACATCTCCGATCGCAGGACCTTCCCAGAATTCTTCAACAGGAACCCTGTTAAAAGTCGAAAGATCACCGGGCGTGCGGAATTTGGAATCGTCATCGATCTTCCTTATGGCCATCATGATAACGTATTCAAGTCCTTCATACCTTCTCTCCTTGGTTCTTCCGACGCCGAACCAGAGCGGACCTATTCCCTTACCCGTAAGATACAGGTCGAGCTGCTCGCCGATATAACCGATGTTCTGAAGATATCCGGGCTTTTTCTCACTGTAGATGAGAATGCAGTACTCTTCTCCCCTGTTGCAGCTCGTCTGACTGCCCGGAACGATCTTGATCTTTGTCTTTATTCCTTCAAACAACGGAATGAACTTATACCACATCTCAGATATCTCATTGAGTTCCTCCTGACTGATCTTTTTGCCGTCAGGTTCGCCGTATCTGTGAAAAGATTTTCTCTTGAATATAAGGTCATAATAAGATGCATCCATAAACAGCAAGTCTCCTTAACAGTGGTGCTTTTTGATATTTTAGCATAAGAAACGGGGGCTTCTCATATTCTGAGACAGCCCCCGTAAAACTTCTGATCAGCTCTTGTCAGATATTGCTCTGAACGTATGCGAAAAGGAATACGACAGGTGAATTCCAGTAGATCGCAACCTCATTTAATGAATAAGCCTGATCGTTGTCTGCATAGCAAAGTGCAGGAGCAGTGCCGGCCAATACATTCTGAGCATAAGGATCTTCAAGATTCTGGTTAGGACCACCTGCGATCATTCCGGGAACCGTACTTCCTGTTGCCTCAGAAGGTCTGTGGTGAGGTGATTCGGGAGATACCGTGCCGTAACCTGTAAGGAAGCAGTAACCAGTTCCGTTTGTACCAAGGAGATAGTCAAGCTGTGATCTTGCGATCTTGTCGCCCTTGTTATCACCCTTAATAGTATCACAAAGCAAGAAATACATACCATTGTTTGCGATGGTCATGTTGCTTCCCCAAGGATACTCCTTAAGTGAAGAGTGATAGCTGTCAGCAGCTGTTGCAGACTCGATATCAGAAAGACCGCTCGTGAAGTTTGTAAGTACTACATCATAGATCTTGCCCTTCGATGAAGCTGAGAGATATGCATAAGCAGCATATGCGCCTACACCCTGCCAGCCGAGATCACCTGCGTTAGGAACACCTGAACCTGCAAGTCCGCTGAACTTATCATCATACCCGGAGTCGCCCGTAGCCTTGAAAAGCTCTGCGTATGCCCACAGTCTCTCATCAGCATCATTTCCGTCAGGATACTCACCTGTAGCGATTCCGTCCGGATTAACGGCTCCTTCGTAATCAGGATGAGCATCAAGATAGTCTGCGGCAACAACTGCTGCATCAAGGCACTTAGCCGAGAAGTCGGAATCAATATCAGCATATACATGAGAAGCCAATGCCATTACCGCTGCGAAATCACCTGTAGCTGTTGTGGAAACAGGACATACTATGAGCTCTTCAGTCTCTTCTTCAGGCATAACAAATGCAGGGAAATTAGCGCATGTTACCTTGTGATATACACCGCCGTCGGAAGCCTGCATCTTAAAGAGCCAGTCAAGCTCAAATCTTACTTCATCAAGAACATCAGGTATACCATTGCCGGATTCCGGTATTCCGAGATCATCATCAAACGCATCCGGATAAAGCGAATAAGCGAGCATAAGATCTGCAGCAGACTTGGCTCCGGTTACGACATATCTTCCGTAATCGCCTGCATCATGCCATCCGCCAGACACGTCAATCGTTGTATCTGTTCCGTAGATCGTTGCCTCTCCGGTATGACATTCAGGGTGAGCATACTCTCCTGCAAGATCGCCTGTAAGTTCAATACCGCATCTTTGCAGATAGAACATACGGAGCGTTGCCTTGAACGCATCATCATAAACATCATCTGAGATCACAAACTCATAGGATTCCTGATCTCCGGAAACGATCTTATATGTGCCGGGTGTTGTTACGCCGGTGAAATCAAACCTTGCTTCATCTCTTCCTGTGCCTTCATTAAATGAAGCAGCTTCAACATCTCCTTCATATACTGTGTTGCCGGAAGCACAATCAACTACAGAAGCCTTATCCGAAATAGCATCGCCATTCAAAACAGCGACCTTGTAGCCCTCTGTAAGATAACCTACCTGGTTGATGTTGATAGTTGAAACAGGAGCACCTGCCACACCGCCTGCAACATAACCGGAATCATCAATACATCTGAGATCAATATTATCAAACATGACTGAATGCTCTACATTATCAAGACCATCAAACTTACCCATATTGAAACAAAGGCGCGGAGCCGGATCACTTTCCTCTTCCATAGTAAATGTATATTCAAAATGCTGGACTTCCGTTGTAACGTGGATAGTATCAATATTATACGGATGATAATCACTGCCATTGATCTGGATCCTGTACTCTACATCACGTTCTATTGTTGCATAACAATCAAACTGCATAACATAAGTACAGCCTTTATATATACTGAATCCGTCATAATAGATCTGGTTAGCCCAGTTGACGCTTCCGATCTTCTTTATATCCAGCTGAAGTTCACCTTTTCCGTTAACAGAAAGAACTCCGTCACCGCCTTCAAAATATGTGTTCCACGCATGATCTGATGAAGCAAAATCGCCATTGTCGATCATATTGAATCCCATGATCGAATCAGGGTCATATGTGGGTTCGGTCTCAACAGTTGTCTCCGGCTCTGTTGTCTCAGGGACTTCAGTATCTGTCGGTTCCGGCTTGGAACATGCAGCCAGGCCAAGCACCATTGAACAGGCAAGGATACCGCTTACAATCTTTTTCTTCATAATATTCCTCCTATGTAAACAGGAATTCTTCATAACAAAGGGATTATATCATCACAAAAAAGCAATTCATACAGGCTCAAAGCTTCAGGGACAAAAAAAGAAACCGTCCGGAGTGATATCACTTACAGGACGGTTTCGATATTTGGCTGCCGAACAAGGATTCGAACCTTGACAAACGGTGTCAGAGACCGGTGTGCTACCGTTACACAATTCGGCAATGAGTTTTGTAACTCACGAATTATAGCAAAGTGATTTCTGAAAATCAATACAGTTTCTTCACTCTTTTACAGGATCTATTGGAGGCATTGCTCCGATCTCGGTAAGTTTCTGCCTTACTTTACCCATATCTTCATATATAGGCATTTTATTTGCGGGATTTCTGAGCGCATAAGCCGGGTGATAGGTCGTCATGATATAGTAGCCGTTTTTCTCGATAAAGCGGCCTCTTACATCATGCATGACCGGCTTGCTCCCGAAAAAGCCCTCGTAAGCCGTAGAGCCGCAAAGAAGGATCACTTTTGGCCTTACAAGCAGAAACTGTTCGGCGAGCAGAGGCTTGCAGGCATGGATCTCCTCAGGCGTCGGACGCCTGTTCTGAGGTGGTCTGCACTTGGCAATATTACAGATATGGTAGTCATCATTAGTAAAACCATAGCTGCCCAGAAGGTTTTGAAGGAGCTGCCCTGATCTTCCGACAAACGGCAGGCCCTGGATATCCTCGTTCTCGCCGGGCGCCTCACCTATTATCATCAAAGGAGCCTTTCTGCTGCCCCTGTATATGACGACATTGGTCGCACCGTCTCTCAAACCGCAGTTCCTGCATTTCCTGCATTTCGCCTCAAATGACTCCCATTTAGCCTCAAAATCGTCTGACATATCTACCTCTTACTTGAACATAACGACTGTGATCCCGTCATTTTGCAGACCCCAGTCGCGGTCTCTGGACACCTCAGGATGCTTTGAACTCATATTCCTTCCGGAAGATGAGAACGGACCGAAGTCTTCTCCCGGACAATAAGACTTTATCATGCCGCGGGATATGTATTTTCTAAGTTCCATACCCAATGCCTGCTTTATCGCACCGCCGGAGCCTGAAGATCCATAGCCGTGGACTATCTTGGCAAACGGCTTTCCTGTTGCCCTCGCCCTGTAAATCCCGTTCTGAAGCTTGACCATTGCCTGCTGTACAGTCGGGTGTCCCTGTTCGATATTGATTATTTCCATAATATAACCTTTCAAGATCTCTTCAATTATACCCTATGAGTTATAATAATCTCATGAGATTGGACAGATTACTTGCAAACAGCGGTTTAGGCACAAGATCAAAGATCAGGGACAGGATCTCTCACGGTATCGTACAGGTTAACGGTACCATAGTAACTGATGCTTCTTTTCATGTAACCGAAAATGACAGCATCATCTACGACGGTCAGGAGATCAACTGCCAGACAAAACTCTACTATCTGTTAGATAAACCTGACGGGGTTTTGACCGCAATGGAAGACAAGCGTCTCCCCTGCGTTGCTGATTACATTCCATCCGAACTGATGTCCAAAAAACTCTCACCCGTCGGCAGACTTGATTACCATACTTCGGGACTGCTTATAATCACAAACGACGGAGAGCTCTCTCACCGTCTCCAGTCACCTAAATACGAAGTTCCGAAGGTTTACCTTGCAACTTACAGAGGCCTTGAGTGGAAAGATTCGGAGATAGCCGCTATCGCATCCGGCTTTACTATCAGAGACAAGGGTTACAGCGAGGATATAGCTCCTGCCGAACTAAAACCTGCCAAACCGTATGAAGACGGTTCTCTCCGTGCCCTTCTTACACTTCACGAAGGAAAAACGCATGAAGTAAGACGGATCTTCGCCCATTTCGAAAAGGAAGTAATTGCTCTCAGAAGAATCGAACTCTCCGGAATAAAGATATCTGAGGGATTAGATGAGTGCGGAACTTTCAGGGCGCTTACCGGAAGCGAACTGAATATGCTCTTCAATGCAACAGGACTTAATTAATCTTTTTCAAATGCCGCATTGATCAGGGTAGTAATTACAAGCACGGCCTGATCGTCATTTTTGCTGTTTATGCACTGACCGAAAACAAGTGAAGTCTTTCTTGTCATCCACTTAGCTTCTATACCGAGGTTTAAGCATGTATCCTCATCAGGTATCTGAAAACCGATAAGCACAGGCTCATCAGAAAACTCAGATGGGTCTCTTATCTCCTCATCTCCCATACCATATTCAAGATAAAGCCTGTTTGTGTATTCAACAGCTTCCTGTTCTGTCATATAGACAGGAACGACACCGGCTTTTGCCTCTTCGGTCAGCCCATCCCAGATCCTGTCTTTAAGAGGTCCTATATCTTTGAATGTGCTGAAATAATAACCGTAGGACTCCTTGTCGGAGATAAGGACATCCGGATTTGTATAGAACATCGCATTAAAAGTCTCATTGCCGTATTCCTGCGGCGGTATATTCTGATCGTTGGGAACAACAATATCAGCCATACCGATATAAGGTCTCTTGATGCCCTGTGCTTCCAATGACTCACGCATATAAGTGTCATCCAGGAGCATGTGGCCGAATACAATTACGGAACAGTCACTCCTGGTATTGTTAACCAGACCGATGATTACGAGAATTGCGGAAATCACGACCACTGCACCGAGCAGGAAGTTCTTCCAATTGTAGTGGATTATGTTTTTCCAGTCGCTCTTGTATCTTCCGAAATACATCGGCTCAGATACTCTTTGCTGCTCTTCTTTCAGTCTGCGGTCACGTCTTCCGGAGGCAATATCATAGACAGCCGATATCTCGTCCTCCATCCTGACGGATTCGGGATCATCCTTGCCCCTGTAGAGTTTGGACATCTGCCAGAATCTGTCATCGATCATCTTTATATCCGCGTCAGGTTCAAGCCCCATGTATTTAAGAGCTTCTTCACGTGTCATGGAGTCGAATCCGTCTTCACCTGAATCTTCTGAATCACCATTGTCTGAAGATGAGACATGATCATCAAAATACTTTTTTGCCTCATCATAATCTCTGCATATGGCGGTCTTGAATCTGTCCTCACAAAATGCTGCGCACTTACCGGCCATATCATTGTCGTTGCCGCAGATCAGGACCAGTGTTTCGAGTCCGCTCTTTTTCAGATTCGAAAAAAGAACTTTCTTACTCCAGGCAATATCATTCTCACTCATCTCAAGATCAGTCCTGATATCAACAGCCATGACCTTGCACGAATGGCGCATGACCATATCGGCAGCATGCATCATGGGCGTTCTGAAGTCATCTCTTATTACATTGCCCTTCAATACAACAAGGACGATATTATCGTCCTTCTTGTACTCAACACTAATAAATTCCGAATCAAATACTTCGTTCATCTGTCTCCTGTATTACAAGCATTTGATCGCAAGTCGCACAATGTTCATCGCGGCATTCTGAACATCACTTAATGTGAGTCTGCCGTTATGAACTGCAGTAACTATATCCTCTGCATTCTTTGCGCATCCGGGCATCTGCATATCACATCCGGCATATACGCATAATCTCGAGAAAGCCGGCGGATACTTTAGTTTTTTCTCATCATATCCTAAGAATTCAACATCTTCGAAAGATGAGAACCAGTCGGTCATGACCGCACCTTCATAGTCCCACTCATCTCTGAGCACGCTTTGGATCAGCTCGTAATTATTTGCTGTATGGATTCCATTGAGAAGATTATAAGATGTCATTACACAGAACGGCTGTGAAAGCTTTACGGCTATCTCAAATCCTCTCAGATACATGTCGCGCAAAGCTCTTACGGAAACGTGAGAGTTGCTGAACATTCTGTTGTCTTCCTGGTTGTTGCAGGCAAAATGCTTAATTGTTACGCCCTTGCCATCAACAGACTGAACACCCTTTGTATCAGCAGCGGCGCAAAGACCGGTAACCAGAGGATCCTCGGAATAGTATTCGAAGTTTCTTCCGCACAAAGGATTTCTGTGAATATTCATTCCTGGAGCAAGCCAGAGATGAACTCCGAATTCCTCCATCTCTTCACCGACAAGACGTCCTAAAGATTCGATAAGATCAAGGTTCCAAGTGCACGCAAGCTGAGTCGCAACCGGGATCATTGTGCAGTACTGATAGTAATCAATTGCATCTTCAGGAGTATCTTCCGGGAAATCATTCTTAATAAGACCGAATGTCTCTCCGCCTCTTAAGAGATCACCTTCACGGGTTGCCTTGAAATGAGGCTGAAGTCTTAATCCGGCAGGGCCGTCTGCCATAACCAGAGGATGGAGTCTTCTCTTGGCTTCAAAGCGCGAAGTAGTCTCGGCAGCAGCACCTGGCACATGCATAGCAGAAGAGAATACGATATCTTCGAATCCTTCTTTTATGTAATTTCCGACGAGAAGTTCTGATAATTCTTCCAAGGAGAACTGTGCAACGAACTCACCGACTCCGGCATTACGTCCTATTACGGATCCTAATGTGAGGACCTCATCTCTTCTGGAATCAACCTGTGTCTCGCATACACCTCTATACCTTATAACGCTTCGTCTGACACGTGAAAGATCGAGTGTAAATCTTCTTGAGCAATTAGCGAGCTGAGCCTCTTCAACAGCCTGGTGAGCAGCTTTTCCCGTTCCGGGATTTTTCAGATCTTCAAAAGCATATCTCTGATCATCTTCAAGGAGCCTGTCGTATTTTTCTTTGATAACAGTCTCAGGAACATTCAGCACAGCTTCGATCTTCGTTTCGCGCGAACTTGTACCTACTCTGATAATGTAATCACCTTCGGGAATTACCTTTGCAGGGAAATAATCATCAAAGCAGGCAAAATTATCGATCGGGATAACAACTTCAACATTTCTGCTGTCACCCGGTTCAATAAGATCAGTTTTTGCAAAGCCTGCAAGTTCCTGATAAGGTCTGTCGATCTCTCCTTCCGGTGCAGAGAAATAAACCTGAATAACCTGTTTTCCGGCAAACTCCGTTCCGGTATTCGTAACTTTGACCCAGATCTTAATATCCGTTCCTTCCTGGGTTACGCTGATAACCTCAGTTGAGAATGTCGTATATGACTTTCCGTATCCGAAAGGATAAAGCGGAATGATTCCGAACGAATCGAAATATCTGTATCCTACATAGATTCCTTCTCTGTAGAACTCATCATCTGTATTGCCGTTAAGGCTGGAATACTCATTGGCGAAAGGATAATCCTCATATGATCTTGCCCATGTATCAACAAGCTTTCCTGAAGGATTGGTCTTTCCCGTGATACAGTCTGCAACAATGTATCCGGTCTGGTTACCAACCTGACCTACGAGCAGGATGGCATTTATTCCCGGACGGTGCTTTAACTGGGACATGTCGATAACACCGCCGACATTAAGGAGAACGATCGTCTTCTCATAATGATCTGTGATGAAATCAAGATTAGCATCCTCTTCATCAGTCAGATAATAATCACCCTTCTCAGGTCTTCTGTCTCTTCCCTCCGTGGAATCACGTGAGATAACAAAGATAGCTGTGTCACAAGGATTCTGAGCAAAATCATCTTCAGTGATCTGCGGCATAACAGGTGCTTCAAAAGCCATCTCAAAATACACGCTGGTCGCAGGAACGCCTCTTTCCCTGGCGGTACTCTCAACCTTATCCATGTATGCTCTGAGACTTGACTCATAGATATCATCGTATCTGTCAAGCCAGCTGCCTGATGTAATATCAAATCCGGCATCGATAAGGCCGTCATAAATAGTTATGTTGTCTCTGGTATTAACTTCACCGGAGCCGCCGCCACCCTTGACGGTATGTCTTGCACCGTTTCCGAAAAGTGCGATCTTCCCGGGATTTCTGACGGGCAAAGCACCGTCATTTTCGAGGAGAACAAGGCATTCACTTGCAAGTTTCCTTACGGTGTTTGCGTGTCTCAGTTCAAGATCGGTAACTGCGTCACTAGTCTTAGCGAGAAAATCCATAAAGCGTCCTCCCCATCAGCGCCGGGATTAACCGGCTGTTTATCAGCACAATTTACGAGCATATTATATTATAAAAAACATGACCCGCAAAATTACAAATTCGTGAAAAAACAGGCCCAAATCATTATTATTCGAGCCTCTCAAAAATGTTTTAAGTTTATCTGAAATCCGCTATACGGATCACCTGACCGCCGGAGCGGTAATCGTAATCTTTTATCTCTCCGCTGCCATAACACCGGATATTATCAACACCATATACCGCATACTTAAGTGTACCCTTTGTATCATCGTCCGGCTCTATCCTGATGACCAGATGAAACCACATCGGTTCTTCACTCACATCAGATCCGCTTTCAGGATCAAAAGGACTCACTTCTTTCCGGATAATCAGAGTTCTCTCAAATGCGGTATGATCATAATTCGGATATATCGGGAAATCATCCAGATAATCCTGTTCGGGCAGAGTACATCCGCTGCTGATTCGTCCGATAAGATAATCAGTACTGTGATCCCAATATACTGAGTATGAGAAATCACCGCTTCCGCTGCCGTTATCCACATAAAGGCCTGCCCTTGCAGGTCTGTCTGTCATAGGCAGTATGGTGCAATAGTCAAGGAACTGATTGTCCAATGTTATCTCATCAAGGCTTTGCTTACAGCAATAACCCTTAACCGAAGAAGCGTGCCACATGACTGCTTCGCCGTCTTCTATTCCGGCGTAAATACTTATGTGAGTCCAATACTTATTGTCTTCGTCCTCATCCCAGAACATGATATCTCCGGGCTGGGCTCCGATATCATCAAGATATTCGATCCAGTCATAATTATCCATACCTTCAACAAAGGCTCTGTCATCTAAGGGTTCCACCAGTTCATTGACATAATTGTGATAAAGCCAGGTAACAGATGTTCCTCCCGGTCTGAAGATCTCATACTGATCAACATAGCTTGCGGCAACAATGTGCTCTTCCGTGTAATCGAACTTTGCCCGGTAATTGCTCCAGTCACTTTCGAAATCATAAACGGTGCCGAAAGTTAAACGCAAAACAAGACTTACAAATCCGTCACAGCCAAGATTATGTTCCTGACTGCCATATGTGTAGTCAATTCCCCAAAGAGCTTCGCAATTCCAGAAAATTCTCTTAATAAACAATTCCTGTGACATGAAGTTCTGCGGATCATCACTTCTGTCCCTGAATACATCATAAAGCGAATCATAAAGGTCATCATCAGCAGAAACCTTGACAGGTCTTGCATAAGCACCTGCTATGCCGGCGCATAATACTGCCACTGACAACAAAGCTACTGCCTTTATGGCAATGTTTCTTAAGCCTTTTCCTTTCATCAGACCTCGCTTTTTCCCCGAGTCTTTATTTTAGCAAGGCAAAAAGCATAAGTAAATTAAATTTGTGTGTCAGATGACAGATGAGCCCCACAAACAGGAAACAACTAAGGGCTGCCTCAACGCTTGATTGAGACAGCCCCTGAATTATATTCATTTATGTTTTTTATCTCTGTACTCTTCCTGAACCGTCGCCTTTAGCGAGCTTCTCGACCTCATCGATCGTAACCCTGTTGAAGTCACCGTCGATCGTATGCTTGAGACAGCTTGCCGCAACAGCAAACTCAAGAGCTTCCTTGTCGGAACCAAGTCCATTAAGACCATAGATAAGTCCGCCGGCAAATGAATCTCCTCCGCCTACACGGTCAACAATGTCGTACATCTCATATTTGCGGCTCACGATGAACTCTGAGCCGTTGTTAAGTGAAGCTGCCCAGAAATTGATGTCTGCGCTCTTACTCTCTCTTAATGTGATCGCAACCTTCTTTACATTGGGGAATTTCTCGAGAAGCGAGTCACTCAGCTTCTTGTAGTCCTCACGGTCGAGCTTGCCGCCTTCAACATTGCTCTCACACTTTAATCCGAGTGACTTCTGGCAGTCTTCCTCGTTGGCGATGATGATATCCGAATAAGAAGTAAGTTCAGTCATTACTTCCTTTGCATCAACTCCGTACTTCCAAAGATTCTTACGGTAGTTAAGATCAAGGGAAACTGTAATTCCGCGCTTCTTTGCTTCCTTGACGGCGAGGATCGAAGCATCCTTTGTCTCTTCGGAGATCGCCGGAGTTATACCTGAGATATGAAGCCACTTTACATCTTTGTAGATTGAATCCCAGTCATAACCTTCGGGCTTGAACATTGAGATCGCAGAATATGCTCGGTCATATATAACTTTGCTCGGACGCTGGTTTGCACCTGTCTCAAGATAGTAGATGCCCATTCTTCCTTCTGTTCTGATGACCTTATCGGTATTAACGTTGAATCTTCGAAGCTCACCGATTGCCGCATCGCCAATTGCATTTGAAGGGATGACAGAAAGGAACTCTGCATCAAGTCCGTAATTGGCAAGTGAGACTGCCACGTTTGCCTCGCCGCCGCCGAATGTTGCTTCAAGAGAAGGGCTCTGCATGAAGCGCTCTCTTCCGGGGCTCTTGAGTCTAAGCATCAGTTCACCGAATGTCAGATATTTGCTCATGATCTAGTCTCCTTAATGATCTTAATGGCATTGCTTGAAAGAGCGGTTATCTTATCCCAATCGTGATTAAGGATATCGTCTTTCTTGCATACCCAGCTGCCGCCTACTGCTGCAACAGACTTATTACCGATAAATTCCCCTAGATTGCTCTCGGATACACCGCCTGTAGGAAGGAACTTGATCTGTCCGAACGGTGCAGACAAAGCTTTGATCGCCTTGATACCGCCATAGACATCTGCCGGGAAAAACTTGACTACTTTTAACCCCAAAGATATTGCCTTCATTATCTCAGTGGGAGTAACGGTACCGGGAACAACAGGAATATCATTATCCAGACACCATCTGACCGTCTCTTCATCAAGTCCGGGAGATACTATGAATTTTGCACCTTTCCCGACAGCGAGCCTGGCCTGACTCACATTGAGGACAGTACCGGCACCAACTGTCATCTCAGGCACTTCCCTGCTGATGACTTCGATACAGTCTGCAGCACATTCCGTTCTGAACGTGATCTCCATAAAATCAATGCCGCCCTTAAGCAGAGCTTTGCTAAGCGGCAGAGCATCTTCAACGTTGTTCAGGACTACTACGGGGACTATTCCCGTAGCAAAAACTTTCTCTGAAAAAGTCATATAAAACACCTCTCAATCATTAACTAACATTCTACCATGTTTTTGATTGCGATTACATAAAAAATTAGTTATTCTATTATCGAAAAAGCAAAATAAAGAGGTAAACCTATGAATAACCTTATCAATGACAATTTTCTTCTCGAGAATAATACGGCTATAGATCTTTACAACAGCTTTGCCAAAGACCTTCCGATCGTTGACTATCACTGCCACATTGAATCCAAAGAGATCGCAGAAGATATTCATTTCGACAACATTGCTGAGCTCTGGCTTAAAGGCGATCACTATAAGTGGCGTCTGATGAGAACCTGCGGAGTAGATGAGAAATACATTACAGGCGATGCATCTGATAAAGAGAAGTTCATGATGTGGGCAAAGTCAGTCGAGTCCGCATTCGGTAACCCTCTATATCACTGGACATGTCTTGAACTTGCAAGATATTTCGATATCTATGAACCTCTCACTTCAGAAAATGCCGAAGAGGTATGGAACAGGGCAAATGAGATACTGAGATCCGGCAAGCTTACGGCAAAAAGCATTATGACCATGTCTAAAGCCGAACTCATCTGCACAACTGATGATCCTGCCGATTCCCTCATATATCATGACCGGATCAGAGAGTCGGGTTTTGCATCGGGGGTACTTCCCGCATTCAGACCTGACAACATTGTCGATATCGAAAAGGTCAGCTTCAACGATTATGTAAAGAAACTGGAATCAGCTTCAGGAAGAACTATCTCGTCTTTGGCTGAATTAAAGGATGTTCTCATCTCAAGAATAGATCTTTTCGCTTCGAAGGGCTGCAGACTCTCGGATCACGGAACCGAATACATCTGGTTTACCGAAAATAACGGCATTGATGCATCTGACGTTTTCGAAAAGAAACTGTCAGATCCCGGATGCAGATTAAACAAAGATGAACTCACTTCATACAAGACTGAGCTGATGCTTTTCTTTGCAAGGGAATATGCAAAACGCGGCTGGACAATGCAGCTTCATTTTGGATGCAAGCGCAATGTCAACACTCACATGTTTGAGACAGCAGGTGTCAATTGCGGCTGCGACACTATTACAGGCTCATTCGATTTTGTCACACCACTTACGGGTTATATGGATAAGCTCAACAGCGAAGGTCTTCTCCCGAAGATGATCATCTACTCTTTGAACCCCGTTGACAACACTGTCATCGATACACTTTGCGGTTCTTATAACGACGGTTCTGTGCCCGGAAAGATCTCACACGGTGCCGCATGGTGGTTTAATGACAATCTCCTCGGAATGGAAGAACACCTAAAAGCACTCTGCACACAGAGTTTACTCCCCTGCTTCCCCGGTATGCTCACTGACTCAAGATGCTTCCTGTCCTATACAAGACATGAATACTTCAGGAGGATCTTCTGCAATTTCCTTGGAACAGAGATCGAGCGCGGCAGATTCCCGAATGATAAGCGCATCCTTAAGGACATCATCGAAAGAGTCTGCTATAAGAATGCGCTTAATATGCTAAAAGGGTAAAAGCTTTCAGTTTTATTTCTTTCTGATCTCTATCTTTTGCAGTACGACCATTGAATCACACACAATGTATTCAAGGCAGTGTTTGCCTGCTTCAAGAGAGAATCCGTTCTTTAGCTCGCGGTAGTTTTTAAGCACTGCCTCACACCAGTTCTGATCGTTGTTGTTTCCTGCAAGGTATCCTTCAGGGAACAGCTCTGTCTTGATATAGGATGAACCATCCAGCTTAAGAGCAAAACTAAGATTCCGGTTTTTAAATGTGTTGTTCGATGGTGCGACAAATACCGCAACCTCATAGTTACCGCTCTCCGGAACATAAAAGTCATATGTTGCCGAAGGATGTTCGTCTCCGTCAGAATAATCTGTGGTAAGCGGATATGCCTTAAGAGATCTTCCGGTAAGACCGTAGTTATCGATTATCTGCAAAGAGCTGTCGCCTGGTTCGTTTTTCGAGATGAAAGAATCGCAGTTAAGACAGAGTTTGCCTGCTACAACACACGGGATACCGGCTTCCGCTTTTGTGTCTATAAGATGGATCTTTACGTTTACTGTATGCTTTGCGAAAACTATTCTTAATTCGGTATCGCCCGCTTTGCCTGAAGGAGTTATATCCAGTCTGCTGGCGCCGTCAGTGATCTTCACAACAGAAACGGTGATAAGTGAATCATCATATTCAAGTTTGAAGGAATCTTCGTTCAGTGATTCATCAAGGATATATACTTCCCTGGCCAGCGGATCATTAACATCCATCTCAGGAAGAACGCATTCACCTTCATAAAAACTCTTCTGGCGTTCTATCACAACTTTTGCGCAAGATTCCGAATCTCTGAATGACCTGATCACAGGATCGGGATATTCCGAACCTTCGTCATTCCAGTTTTGGAAATTCACATGCTTTGAACTCATCATGTACTTCCACTTACCGCCCGACATATCCTCGTTATAGAACCTGACAAGCTCTTTATCGAGATCTATGGTCTTCCTTATCTCGGCGGAAAGATAGCCTGATACAGTGAATTCAGTTGATGTAACTATGTTATATATGCCTGCAAGCACCATCATTTTACGCAGATTGGCAGAAGCTACCGCAGGGAAATATACAAGCCCGTAGAACTTGTCATAAAGTTCCCGGGGAATGATTTCTTTAAGTTTCTCAGCATCACTTAAGATCTTCTCTGCCTTACGGAGCTCAATAAAAGCTTCGTTGGAAGGAATGTCGAAAGTGTCCGGATGAGTTGCCTCCGGTCTTCTTACACCGTTCATATTGATGTAATCGTTAAGGAGACTGCCGATGGCATCATTGATGTCATCAGACAATTCAGGGAATTGTTCTCTTACCCATTTCGAAAGGTACTCACCAGTCTTATTCGGTTCTTTCCAGTAATCGTAATCAAATGCGAGATCCATGAAATAGCTGAGCGGCAATTCAACAGGTCTTACATCGCCGACGTTACAGATCCACAGTTTGCGGATTCCGTATTCGTATCCTGAAGTAAGCTGCTCCCATGCTTTAGTTATCGGTGTCGAATTTACCCACTCATAAGAGATCGGACCGCCGTGATAATCGAAATGATAGTAGATACCCCAGCCCGGTTTACGGTCTTTTAATTCAGGAGAAGGAACAGTCCTTAAGTTACCGAAATTATCATCTGACAAAAGCAGTGTAAGATCATCCAGTCCTTCCCACTTACAAAGACCTTCGGCGGTCTCATCACCATAGTAATAATCTTCAACTTCCTTATAGAGAGCAAGCATTTTGGGACATCCGTCAAGGCCATTCTCTGAAAGGATCTTCTTCTGATCGGTGATAGTTTTCTTCAAAAGATCAATGTTATCCTTCATCGTGGAATCTTCGCCCAGTATCATACTGTCACGTTCTCCACGCATTCCGACCGTTATGTAATTCTTGTACTGACCTCTCGCCTTTATCGAATCAGACCAGAATTCATATAGGCCTCTGGTGTTGGTGTAGTAACTCCAGTCTTTGCCGTATCCGACATCATTGCTGTCTGTCATCATATGCGAGAACTCCTCTCCTGCCCTTATAAGTGGCTCATGATGGGATGTACCCATCGTGATACCGAGTTCATCCGCAAGGACAGCAGAAGCCTCGGGAAAAGCTTTACCGTCGTTGTTGAATACCGCAGTCCACATTGCCGGCCACAGATAATTACCTCTTAAGCGGAGAAGCAGATCGAAGACCTTCTCATAGAAAAGCTCATTGAAATCATCGAAAGTATTCGTGACCCAGCCGCCTAAAGACGGCCAGTCGTCATTCATAAAGAAACCTCTGTATTCTATCTTCGGTTCATGAGATAAGACCGGGAATTCAGTATCATCAAAAACAAGTTCTTCTTTTACGACCGGGGAAACATCTCCGAAATAATGCCAGGGACTTACACCGATCATCTTCGACAGCTGATAAAGTCCGTATATAGAACCGAGCTTATCGCTTCCTGCGATAACAAATACTTTTTTGTTCTCGAGTCCCGGAAAATCCTTCACTTCATCGAAGCAATATACTTCTCTCTTGCCTGTAATATCTTTATTGTCCACTTTGGTCTTTGCAAGAAGCCTGTCAGCAAAACCGCCTTCCGACCCTGTCAGGATTCCGGCAAAAACAAGTGTGTCACAAGATGAGATCTTTCCGCTCGAATAATCTCCGGTAACAGCTATCCTGCAAAGTTTTCTTTCCGAACCGGTAACCCGCTCGATATCTTTAATTACAATAGAAGCGACTCTAAGGATTCCCTTGTCGCTGCCATCCGTAACGATAGCGATCTTATTGCCTTTTTTGAAAAACTCTGTAGTACCCATCTTATTACCTCGCGATTATTTAAAGGAAAGGGGCATCCCTTTGATTATACAATGGAATGCCCCTCGATTTACTTAACGTGAACTGTTACGTAATGTATCAGCCCTTGTAGAGTTCGCCGTAGATATCTACGAGACCCTGTACATTGAGGTCGTTGCAGGACTGTACATAAGTATCCCACTGAGCGTCGATATCTTCCTGACCTGTTACGAACTTCAATGTCCAAGCATTGACGTTACTGATAAGAGGTGTAGCGATGAGATTGATCTCTTCGTTCTGATCTGCTGTAGGAGCAACACCAGGAGCGAGCGGAGGTGTATCTCTGTCTGTGAAGTCACGGTTAACGTAATCTGCTACCGGAGGAATGAGGTTGTCAGTCATTTCTGCAACTGTACCGCCGTACCAGAAGTTACCACCTGCATAACCCCACTGGAGTCTGATGTCTATCATTGAACCGGCTTCGTCATTACCATAGCCGAGACCTGAGCAGCAGTAACCATCCATGAGCTTCTTGTTGCCGTCTGCGTCTACTGTGTAGTGCTCGCCTTCAACGCCCCACTTTGTGAGCTCATATGCTTCGTGAGAATAGAAGAGCCAGTCTACGAATCTGAGCATTTCGATGAAGCCTTCCTCACCGAGATCATCAAGAGCCTTCTGTGAGATCATAACGCCATTCTCAAGTCTTGCAGGATCAACTGTAGAGTTTCTTGTAGAACCGATAGGCATTGTGATTACGTAGTTCTCGAAGTTGCCTTCGCCGAGCTGAGCTGTCATGTTCTCCTGGTAGTTAGCCCACTGACCCTGGTTGATAGACATGATAGCTGTCTTGCCGTTGTAGTACTGAGCTGTAGCTGTAGCGTCATCCTGTGTGAATGTTTCAGGATCGAGAATACCTGCTGCTACGAAGCTGTTAGCTGTCTTAAGGAATTCCTTATAGTTGTCTGTCGTAGGTGAGAAGATGAACTTGTTCTGATTGAAGTCAAATCTCATACCGTTACCGATGTTCCAACCAGCGTTGCAATCATATGTTGAAGCCATAACGCCCAAGAGGTTTCCGCCGCTGCCCTGGCCGGATTCGTTACCGCACCAGAGGTCAGACCAGATGTAGTCACTCTCTTCGCACATACCCTGCTCAACCATGTAAGCCTTAACCTTTGTCAAAGCATCAAGGAGGTCAGCCCATGTCCAATCCTTCTGGAGTGCAATAACGTCAACGCCTGCTGCATCCCAGATATCCTTTCTGATAACGAAAGAATAGTTGATGAGGTTAGCTTCCTTCATACCAGGGAGCTTATAGTACTTACCGTTAGCTCTTGTGATTGTCTGAATATCAGCAGAGAGATTGTAAGTATTGTAGAAATCTGTGTAGTAAGGCATGTACTGAACGTAGTCAGAGATAGGTACGATAGCACCACCGTCTACGAAAGCAGAATCATCATAGATCTTAGGAATGATGTAAGCTGCATTACCAGCATTGATGTCGAGTGTGATGTTGTCCATGTAGTCGCCGCTATCATAAGACTTGATGTCGAGCGTAACATTTGTCATCTCCTCGATCTTCTTGAAGATACCTTCTGTCTTCCAAGTATCAACCATAGGATACCAGGAAGCATCGCTGAAGAACATTGTGTAAGTTACAGGTGTATCAGCATGGAATGTCTCTCCCAAACCATATGTGTAACCAAGTTCTTCACCTGCGTCATCAGATGTCTCGATCTGACTCGGAATTGTTGTAGTCTCAGAAGACTCGCCGGATCCACCGCTACAAGCAGCCAGACTGGAAAGCATAGAGATTGCAAGACCGACAGATGCTACTTTTGCAAGTTTTGTTGTCTTCATAACTGTTTCCTTTCTTTTTTCATTTTCTATTGCCGTGGGTCATCCCCTAAAGCACAATTTGATTACTCTTTTACGCCGCCGAGCATCATGCCCTGTACGTAATATTTCTGAATGAACGGATATACGCAGATAATAGGAAGTACTGTAAGAACCATTGCGCAGGACTTGATGTTGGCTGTCATGTTCTGAGCGTCAGGATCTGATGCACCCGCACCTCTGATGATCGTCTGGAGGAAGTAAGCTACAGGCCACTTAACCTTATCCTGCAAGTAGAGTTTTGCGTTGAACCAGTTATTCCAATACATAACTGCGTAGAACAAAGTCATTGTTGCAATGATAGGTGTTGAAAGAGGTCTTGCGATGTACCAGAAAACACCCCACTTGTTAAGACCGTCGATCTCACCTGCTTCTTCAAGATCTTTAGGAATACTCATAAAGAATGATCTCATGAGGATTACATAATAAGTACTGATGAGCATCGGGAGAATGAATCCCCACATTGAGTTCTTGAGTCCGAGTCTTAAGATCAAAACGTAGTTTGCGATAAGTCCGCCGCCGAAATACATTGTGAAGATGATGAACGGTGAAAGGATTTTATTTACTCTGAGATTTGTCTTTGATAACGGATAAGCGAGAATCGATGAGAAGAAAAGTGATAATACAGTTCCCACTAACGTGTAGAAGATAGTGTTCATGTAGTAAACGATAAACTCAGGGATTCGAAGATCCGGGAAAAGCTTCGGGAACGGAGCTATCGGGTTACGTGTGATTACATAGATATAAGTATCAATGTTGAATCCTTCCGGAATAAGACCTGTGTGTCCCGCATAGATAGCCTGGTCTGATGAGAAAGACTGCGAGATGAGATAAAGGAAAGGATAGAGTGTAGCAAATGAGATCAATACCATTATGATCGTATTGAAAACCGTAAATACTCTGTATCCCTTGGATTCCTTGATCTGATTCTTGGGATTATGTGTATGTATCTGAGCTGTTGAATTATCTATAGAACTCATATTAATTCCTCCTTACCAAAGACTTGTCTTTGCGACTTTGCGCGAGACGAAGTTAGCGCAAGTAAGAAGCACGAGATTGATCAAACCTTCGAACAAACCAACTGCTGTAGCAAAGTTGATGCTTCCCGACTCGACACCCATACGGAAGACGTATGTTGAAACGATATCTGATGTCTCATATGTCATAGGGCTGTAGAGGAGATATACCTTCTCGAAAGCTCCGCCTGAACCGACGAGTCCGCCGATATCAAGGATAAGGAGTGTTGCGATCGTAGGAAGGATGCAGGGAATAGTTACGTGGAAAACCTGCTGGAAGTGAGAAGCACCGTCAACAGTTGCAGCCTCATAAAGTGAAGGGTTAATACCGGACATAGCTGCGAGATAAAGTATTGTACCCCAACCTAAGCTCTGCCAGATACCTGATACAACGAATATCGATCTGAACCATTCAGCAAGTGAAATAAAGCTTATCTTCTCTCCGCCGAGCTTGAAGATCAAATCATTGATAGGACCATGTGTGGAAAGTACTTCTTTAAGCATACCGCAAACGATAACCACTGAAATGAAGTGAGGGAGATAAGATACTGTCTGAACGAATTTCTTCCAGTGAAGATTTTTAATCTCGTTTAAGAGCAAAGCAAAAATAAGAGTGAGCGGGAATCTGAATAACAAATACAGCCCATTGAGGATCAATGTATTTGAGAATGCCTGCCAGAAAGGCTTAGCAGTAATAAACTGTTTGAAATACTTAAGAGTTAAAGGACCCTGACCGAAAATACTTCCACCCGGATTGTACTTACGGAAAGCAAGGATATTACCGAACATCGGAATATATCTGAAGATAATGTAATAAATGACCGGAATCAAAAACATGGCATACAGCTGCCAGTTTACTCTGATATCCTTGGCGAGTCTTTCGCGAGTTGTCAGCTCTTTCGGTGACCATGCAGTGATCTGCGAAATCTGTTGCTTCTTACCCATTTGAATAACCTCTTTAAAGATTTCTTATCGATATAAATCCTAGTGTGACAAGTTGTCTTGTATACTTGCATGGAAGATATCTTGATACGAGATTATCACCACCTATGTGATATGTCAATAGACTTCTAATATTCTAGTGTGGTTTTTTGTGTAATTCGAATAAAAAACAGTGCTGTTCCGACAAAAATCGAAACAGCACTAAAAATAAAAAATAATTATCTATATTAGAATTCCATCGAGGCTTTGGCTACATCAGCACCGATTCCGCTCTTATTCTGCGGATGGAGTTCGAATATCGGATCCGGACAGGGCGCTGCAACAACCTTAAGATTACTGATATATCCGGGTGCAGCATCCTGAAGTCTCTGTATCTGCTTCCAGCCTTCAGGTACAACTGTATCTCTCAGAGGGTTGATATAATCTGCTATCTTTACCATGACTACGGGGATCTCTCCGAACATCTCCCTCATCTTCTTAAACAGGAGGACCATCTTCTTATCGTAACCTTCAGGGAACTCGGCATTGGATTCACCCTGACACCACCAGATCTGGGAAACACTGATGTTCCTAAGTGTAAGAAGGCTTGCATAATAAAGTGACGAAGGAATATTCTGCGCCATCATATTAGGAACGAATTTATCAAGCATCTTCTCAACTGCCATCTTCCAGTCGCCGGTAAGATCGATATTGCCGGATGATGTTTCAAGACGGTAAGGATGTCCGGGCACAAAACCGCCCGCACCCTGCTCAATGATAAGTCTTACGCGGATGATGTTCTTTCCTTCTTTCAATATTGAACTGTCGAATCTGTATTTTCTGGGAGGGTACTGATACTCGGTACGTCCGACCTCAACTCCGTTTACATAGGTGACATCTGCATCGATCAGATCGCCTAATCTCAGGAGACACTCACCTTCAGGAACCTTATCAAGCTCGAATTCCTTCTCGAACCAGACACTTCCGCTGAAGTTATCAACCACGATGCAGGGCATCTTTACTTTTACTGCTTCTGCCATTTCATTATCTACGGAGAAATCCTTATCGATAGTATCCTCACGCCAAGCAACAGTCCTTCTGCCGCCATCTTCGACATAGGCCTTAAGAACACCCTTGCCTCTGAATGGTGCGATCTGCTCTTCTTTTGTTCCTGTCTCGAATAGATCTTCTTCACACATCCAGGATTCGATATTAGATCCGCCCTGCGCTGTAAGTATCAGACCGATAGGAACATTCTTTTCTTCAAATATTCTTTTCGCAGCATAAAAACCGATTGCACTGATCTCATTTTTATCGTTGCCGCATGCTCTTACCCAGTTGTTCTCAGGAAGCGTACATATTGATTCTTCGCCCTTAAGAGGGATCTCAAGGTCAGGTGTTAATCTGTATTGTCTTACATAAGGATAGTCTTTTGCATTGATCTCTTCTTCATTAAGATCAACTGTTCTTCCGACAGGAAGTTCCATATTCGACTGTCCGGACAAAAGATAAACATCACCGATGCATACATCTTCAACCGTTATCTTTTCTGTTCCTTCAACAACGAGCTCTGTATCAAGCTCAGCTTCCAATGGCGGGAAAACAGCCTTGAATGAGCCTTCATTAACTTTTGCAGTAACAGAATTTCCGGCAAGAGTTACAACTACCTCTTCTTTTTTGCTGTCCGTTCCTTCAATAACGATCTCTTTATTTCTCTGAAGAACCAGACCTTTGGAATATATACCGAGAAGTTTTGTTTCAGCCATGATCTTTACCATCCTTTCATTAACGCTATTCTATCCGTCTATGGTTTTAATGTCTACCATTCTAGTTGACAAGTCGCCGATTTTGCTTTTATACTGACATCGAGGAACACAAAATGGCAAAGAAATCTTTTGATCACATTACCAACAGCTGGCTTTACAGAGCCAGTAAAGTCGTAGGAGATGCTGTTATCATATCAGCTCTTTTCCTGCTCTTTTGTCTTCCTGTAGTTACGATCGGTGCTTCAGTGTCGGCATTGTACTACACAGTTTATCGCAAATACTATAAGAAATATGACAATATTAGTAAAGATTTTATCCGTGCTTTCAAGGAGAATCTGAAGAACGGTATTATCGTTCATCTCGTTTATCTGATATACAGTGCAATCGTCGGATTCAACATTTATGTTGCATTCAACGGATGGGGCAATATCAGGCTTCCTGACTGGTATATTCTCGTATCGTTTCTCCCTCTCCTTCCGATCATATTCACATTGCCTTTTGTATATGCTTTGATGGCTAGATTCAAGAACACGATCCGTGGAACAGTCAAAAACAGTTTCACACTTTGCATGATGAACTTCCCGAAGTTTATCCTCATATGGATCATCGTTATCCTTGCCATAGCAATATCGGTCGGCTTCCCTCCGGCAGCTCTGGTCATTCCTGCTATCGCAACATATCTCTGTCAGTTTATAACCGAGAAAGCATTCTCTCGTGCTATGGATGTCGAAAGCGCACGCGAGAATAATGACGAAGTGAAAACCGCATCATCTGAGGAAAATGACTCAGAAGAAAATTCAGACGAAGATGATCCGGAAGAAGAGATCAATGACGAAGAAAACGACATGGAGAATACTGATGACTGATTATCTTAATTACATTCAAATTGCCGCAGGAATACTTGCCGCAGGTTTAATTTTCGCCGGTATCTTCTTAAGCGCTAAAAAGCTTAACCCTGAAAAATACGAGACCATTCCCGTTAAGATAACTGTTATATCCACAATACTTATTATCTTAGGTCTGCTTTGTTATGCAGTCATCAAGACATGCACAAACTATACGATCGTAACTGAGGAACACTACGATCTCGGCGCACTGTATTTTGCTTCTGTTGAGGAAACGGTCAAGCTGTTCGGATTCATCGTTTTTGTTCCTATTCTCTTCAGACTCTTCAAGCCGAAGTCACGCAAAAAGGATGACGTTGAAGAGACTATTCCGGAAGATCCCGAAGAGAACTGAAATACATTCACGCACACATACTGAAATGTGCGTAAAAAGCATTTCCATACAGATTATTTTTCATAAAACATCCCGTATTTTACTGTACTTTGAGGGGTGTTTTCGCTTTTGCATCAGAGTTAACATTTTTATATGTCATCTTCTATTGACACAATTCAAGCCTACTAGTATACTAGTGGACAGAATGAGAATTTAGTAATATCTCCTAATTCTCTTTTCAGATTTTTTTCGGTGGTAATAGTGCATATGAAAATGGTTTTACGGTGGTTTCCATACGGTGATGACAGCGTAACGCTTAAGCAGATTAGGCAGATTCCCGGTGTCAGCGGCGTAGCCACACATCTTACAAGGATCCCTGTCGGCGACATCTGGACTATGGATGAGATCAATCTTGTTAAAGATGAGATCAATTCCTATGGTCTTGAGATGGAAGTCATCGAGAGCCTTAACATTCACGAAGACATCAAGAAGGGCCTCCCTTCAAGAGATATGCTCATCGATAACTACATCGTTTCAATGAGAAATCTTGCCAAGGCAGGAGTTAAGTGCATCTGCTATAACTTCATGCCGGTCATGGACTGGTATAGAAGCAACCTTGCAAAAGACCTTGCTGACGGCAGCAACACAATGGCTTACTGCCACAGTGATGCAGTTAAGCTTACACTCGAGAAGATCACATCTTCCATGATCGACGGCTCACACAATTTCAGCCTTCCCGGATGGGAACCTGAAAGATTCGGTCAGATGGCAGAAGATATCAAGTTCTACCAGAATATGTCTTCCGAAGACTATTTCAAGAACATCAAGTATTTCCTCGATGCAGTTATTCCTGTAGCAGAGGAATGCGATATTAATTTTGCAGTACATCCCGATGATCCTCCGGTACCGCTTTTCAATCTTCCAAAGGTTGTTAACAGCAAGGAGTCCATCGAAACATACCTTAATCTCAACACTTCCAAGAGAAACGGACTTACACTTTGCACCGGAAGCCTTGGTGCAGGTATCCATAATGATGTTCCTGATATTGCAAAGACATTCACTTCTATGGGTAAAGTTCATTTCGTTCACTTAAGAAATGTTAAGCACGAGAACGACACAGACTTCCATGAATCCGCACATCTTTCATCATGCGGTGATCTGGATATGTTCGCTATCGTTAAAGCACTTTATGAGAATGGTTTCGATGGTTACATCCGTCCTGACCACGGCCGCATGATATGGGATGAAGTAGGAAGACCCGGCTATGGTCTTTATGACCGTGCGCTCGGCGCAGCTTATATCAACGGTTTATGGGAAGCCGTAAGTAAGCTTTGTTAAACAAACGACTTTTTTGGCAATAACTCCTCCCTTGCCCGCAAAACCGATGATCTTATAATCACTTATAAGGTTATCGGTTTTGTACAGGAAGAGGTAACGAAAGGAATCACAAAATGGATCTTTCAAAAAGCAATCTAAGCAAAACTGAATTTTGGGACAGCATTAATGTAATTCTTCCCAAGTATGATATCGACTCTGTTATTAAAGCTACAACGGCAAATCCGACATGGCTTCACGTAGGCGGAGGAAATATCTTCAGAGCATTTATCGCAAGGATCAACCAGAGACTTTTGAATCAGGGTCTTACCAATACAGGTATAGTTGTATGCGGAACTCAGGATTATGAGAACTTCGAACGTGTTTATAAGCCTTTCGATAATCTCTCCATAATCTGCGATCTTAAGCCCGACGGCAATACGGGCTACGAGATCATCGGCAACATCACAGAAGCTGTTGCTGCCAATTACGACATTAAAGAAAACATTGAAAGACTTAATGATATAGCAAGGAACCCTTCCCTCCAGATCATTTCATTCACCATCACGGAGAAGGGTTATGCATTAAGAGATGCTGATGGCAACCTTTTCGAGACCGCAGCAAAAGATATGGAGAGCGGCCCTTCACATCCGCTCACGTGCATGGGTTTTATCGCCTCGCTTCTTTATGAAAGATTCAAGGCAGGTATGTATCCTCTGGCTTTGGTCAGCATGGACAACTGCAGTCACAACGGCGATAAACTCAAATCATCACTTTTGGAGATAATTGATGCCTGGGTTGGCAAGGGTCTCGTGGAAAAATCTTTTCACGATTACGTAGTAGATCCATCCCGAATAGCTTACCCCTGGAGTATGATCGATAAGATTACACCGAGACCTTCAGATGAGATTCTGAATAAACTTACCGGCCTTGGCATCGATAATCTCAAAAGCGTTAAGACAACTACAGGAGTATTCGCAGCACCTTTCGTTAACGCGGAAGTTCCTGAGTATCTTGTTGTGGAAGATCTCTTCCCCAACGGAAGACCCGCACTCGAGAAGGGCGGCGTTATCTTAACGGACAGAGATACAGTTGATAAAGCAGAGAGAATGAAGGTCACAGCTTGCCTTAATCCTCTTCACACTTCACTTGCGATTTTCGGATGCCTTTTGGGTTTTACAAAGATATCTGAAGAGATGAAAGATGAAGACCTCAAGGCACTTGTAACACAGCTCGGATACGATGAGTGTCTTCCCGTAGTATGCGATCCCAAGATCCTCAATCCTGAGAAGTTCTTAAAGGAAGTTCTTGAAGAAAGATTCCCCAATCCTTTCCTTCCCGATACACCTCAGAGGATCGCTACAGATACAAGCCAAAAGCTTCCTATCAGATTCGGAATCACACTCCGCTCTTATATGGAGCAGGATCCGTATGTACTTCCCCAGTTAAAGCTGATTCCGCTTGTTATCGCAGGATGGCTCCGCTATCTCCTTGCAATTGACGATAACGGCAATCCATTCGAGATCAGTCCCGATCCGATGGCAGGCTTATTCCAGAATGAGCTCAAGGAATGCGGTATCAGTTACAAGATGGAAGGCAGTGTTTCAGGTAAGCTTGGCAAAATCCTTTCCAACGAAAACGTTTTCGGAATCGACATTAACACGACAGGTCTTACACCTGTTATCGAAAAATATCTCGATAATCTTATCAAGGAAGACGGAGCAGTCAGAAAAACTCTTCATTCCGCAGTTGCCAATTAGAATGTTAGTGCTTGACTAAAAGTTTTTTTATGTTAGTTTTTTTATAGACGTCGTATATAGAAAAGGGGATTAATATATGATCATCACGCCTAAAAACACTTTCGAGCCGAACCGTGAATATGCTTTCCGAATTGTTAAAGACAATATCATTAACATGGAGATCAAACCCGGAAGTCTTATAGGCGAGCAGGAGATCGCAACACAGCTTGGCATCTCCAGAACCCCTGTTCACGAGGCATTCCTTGAATTATCCAAATCCAAGATCGTCAACATCCTTCCCCAGAAAGGATGCAGCGTATCACTTATCGATTACGAACTGATCAAGGAATCGAGATTCCTCCGTATCGCCGTCGAAGGCGCACTTCTCAGAGAAGCGTGCGACGTTGCTACAGAGCAGGATATTCAGGATCTTTATGCGAACATTAAGCTGCAGCAGTTCTATATCGAGAATGATCCGCCGAAGTTCCTGGACCTCGACAACGAATTCCATAAGAAGATCTATGTTGCCTGCAACAAGATGCAATGCTTCTACATGGTAGGCCTCATGAGCCTTCACTTCGACAGAGTAAGATCCCTTTCTCTCAAGACGATCAAGGATGTAAAGCTCGTATCAGATCACAAGGCAATCGCTGATGCCATTGCCGCTCACGATAAGGAAGCGGTATCCGCAGTTTTCGCTAAGCACATGTCCAGATTCGATCTTGACTGGGACATCATCAAGAAAGCATACAGCGAATACATCGCAGAATAAATTAACAAGGTTATTATTCACTAGATGCTGTTTCTAAAAAGAGGCAGCCTCTATTCAATTGAAAACTTCTTTGGATAGGCAAATTGTGTGTAGAAACTCCGGGGTTGTATGTGTACTTATACACGAATCTGCTGTTTTCCTGTAGAAACAAGGCCTTCAGACAGGACTTTATACACAAATGTGTTCATTTCGTTTTGATCCTGCTGTTTAGTGGTTAAGTATAAGATAAAGACCAAACAGCATAATGAGCATGACGACGTTTATTATGGTAAAGCTCAAAAGATAACTGTCCTGCTTCTTTCCTGTAAGTTCTTTCTGCTTCTTCGAAAAGGAGGCGTGGAACCTGTAAGTTATAAGGCTCGCCATGCTCGCTATAAGAGTTCCGAGACCGCCAAGATTGGTTCCTATTATCAATGACTTTCCGTCATCAGTAAATGCAGAGAGAAGCATCGCGGCAGGCACGTTGCTGATTATCTGTGAAGACAATACTGCTGCCGGCACCGGATAGCGTGAGACCAATACGGAAAGCGCTCCTGTTATCTCGTCGATCCGTCCGATATTTCCGATGAGGATGAAGAAGAAAACAAATGTGATAAGAAGATTGTAGTCAGCTTTCCTGAACGATTTGCGGTCCATAATGAGCATTGCAATTACCGTTACGGCAAGCGAGATAAGATAATGAACCAGACCGATTACAGTCAGAATATTGAGTGCGAACAGTACAAAGTATATGACCAGTTTAACCGCGGATAAACGCTTGACATCCTTCTTCCCGGCTCCCGACAATTCAGAAGTTCCTCTTATGAGGATAAAAGTCAGTGCAACTATCAGTGCAAGTGAAAGTGCTGAATAAGGAAGCATCAGCAAAAGGAATTCCGGAAGCGGTATCTTGTATGTATCGTACAGATAAAGGTTCTGGGGATTACCAATAGGAGTCAGCATGCTGCCGAGATTTGCCGCGACCGTCATGATGATCAGAGTGAACATAAGCTTTCTGTTTTCGCCAAAGGGAGAAAGCACCATTATCGCAAAAGGAACGAGCGTGACAAGTGAGACATCGTTCGTAAGGAACATGCTGAAGAAAAAGGCCAAAAGTGACATCAGGAGGCTTATTCCCCTGTATGTCTTTACTCTCGAAAGGAGCTTATTTGTAAGAACATCGAAAGTGCCGATATGTCCTAATGCCGCAACGATCAGCATCAGGCTGAAAAGAATAGCAAGAACTCTGAAATTGATATATCCGATATACTGCATATCGGGAAGAACAAACAAGCATGAAACTGCTGCAAGAAACCCCGAGATAAACAGAATAGGATTATTCTTTATTATGCTGGTTATTCTTCTCATATTCCCTCCAATGACCAAGGGTAGATTTTACATCATTTCAAGAATAATGAAATATGTTAAATTCAATAAAGGCTGTCCCAATCTGCAACGAACCCCCAAAGTTTGTTCAACTTTTTTGGGGGGTGCTGCAAATCAGGGACAGCCTGTTTGAAACATTTTTATGTAATGTCAGGATCAGCCGAAAAGTGCGCAAGCTTCTTCAACAGTCTCAGCTTTATCCTCTTTGAGAAGATCGATGATAGTACCGACTTTTGAAGAGTTGCGGTACTGTTCGGGAACCAGATGCTCGTATAGGTGCATCTCAGTAACATTCTCCTGATATACATTGAGGATCTTCTGATTGTCCTGGGCCTCCTGTCTTCTCTTTTCGGCCTGTCTCATCATGTATTCAGCATTGCTGTTAAATGCTGCCTGCTTATTCTTTGAGATTTTAACGCCAATGATAATGATCGCTAAAGCAACTATCAATGCAACAATATAGCCGCCAAAAACATCGCCCATTGCAAGGTTGATCGCCGTCTCAGGAGTCATATTGTCGGATATCGTTGCCACGGAAATCATTGTCGCGATCATATACACAAGATAACCGCCGACAATACCACCTACCAGGAAAGGCCAGAAATATCTCATAAAGGATCTCGTCTTATAGACCGTAGTATCTTCTGAAACATAAGTACTCTGCGGCTTCATCATCGTCTTGAGTTCCTCATACTCAGACAGAAGCTGCTTGTATCTTACAAGCTTATCGATAAGATCATCCTTAGCTGTTTTAACCTTTGTTCCGCACTGCTCACAAGCCAGAGCGTCTTCTGCCATAAAGGCACCACATTTTTTGCAAAATGCCATTTTCAACCCCCTTAAAAACTACCCTTTTTATTCCTTAAAAATTTGAAAAAACCTGTGTTTTTGAACACAGGCCTTTTCATTTGTACTAATATTACAATAATCAATAAAAATTTACAATAATTATTCCCAACAAACCTTGTTTCTTCCGGTCTCTTTTGCGGTATAGAGTTTCTCATCAGCATGACTGATGTTCTCTTCAATAGGTTTTGTCGGATCGAAAAGAGCACAGCCGAAGCTCAGTGTACATCTTATTGTATTGCCGTCTGCTTCGATATCGGAATTCATAAGCTTGACCCTGATCTCTTCAGCCTTCCTGACTGCGTCTTCGATACCGGCATCACGCATTACCATAACGAATTCCTCACCTCCCCATCTGTAGACGCCATCATTCTCGCTGCACATGGATTCAATGAGATGGGATGTGAATGCGAGAACGTCGTCACCGGCATTGTGACCGTAAGTATCGTTAACACTCTTGAACTTATCAATATCGCAGATGAATACGGACATCTTCTTTCCTGATTCGGGAATCAGATAGTCCTTGTACTTGTTGCCGAAATCATAGTAGAAGCCCATTCTGTTCTTAAGGCCTGTGAGCTTATCGTGATGTGAATCCTCAAGAAAAGTCTCAGACTCAAGAGCAATTCCACAGACGAGAGCTGCAAGTGAAAGTTTCTTGGGATCTGTCTCATCATCAAAACCCATTTCGGAATTCTTGTTTATAAGCTGCAGAGCGCCAATGAAATTACCGTTGATATCTGCAACCGGCAAAACAAGAATAGACTTGGTCGTATAACCTGTCCTGAGATCAATATCCTTGTTAAAGTCAGGATCATTATAAGGATCGTTTGTGATGATCGTTCTCTTTGTTCTCAATGCTTTTCCTACAAGACCCGTGTTATCCGGGATTACGATCTTATCAATACCTGTAGCAGACATTGTCCAGATCTGACCCTTTCTCTTGTCCCATTTCCAAAAGCTTGCTCTGTCAGCATCAACGATCGTCTTACTGAGATTAGTGAGATATGAGAACAGGAGATTATGGTCCTTGCTGTCGTTCATGCACATATCTCTGTAAAGGCTGTTGGTAATGTCAAAAATTCCGTTCAGCATTCTTCCGTTATCTTCCATAGTAGCTCCTCCGAGTTCGAGCGGTGCAAGCTCCGCACCGGTGTCTCCCATAACCTGTAATATTCTTTTCTCATCATCCATATGCATAAGGAAAACCTTCATTCCGGATGAGACATATTCTTTGATCTTATCGTGTATCTCGCTGCAATAAAGGTGAACAGGTGTTTTGTAAGCAGATACTTCACAGTAGAAATATGCACCCTTTTCGAGATACTTCTCATAAGGAATAAGAGTATTGGTATCGCCTGTATATACAATTCTGTGACCTTTAACATTCAAGCAGTATCCGAAACACTTGCCTTCAAGCTCTTCGGTGTGTGTCGTCGGAATAGAACAACAGAACCAGTCCTTATTCAGATCTTCAACATTTATAAGCTGGAACCATTCGGTGCTGCAGCCTTCTATTCTTGATATTAGATAGAAAAGATCAGCTTCAACTTCCTTAGACGGAGCTACGATCGTGATCGGAGTCTTCACCGAGAACTGCAAAAGATCGATCAACATCCCTATTCCGCCGGAATGATCACCGTGAGTATGCGTTATCAAAACATAGATGTGATCGAAAATCGCCAGATTCTTATCGTTCAATCTTGCAAAAGCGCTCATAGGGCAGTCCAGCAAGACCAACTCATCGTTCTCTATAAAATAAGCACTGTTATGCTCATCTGTAAAAGCAGAACCTCTTCCCAAAAACTTCAGCATCTTTATTCCTCCGGTCCGATAAGACTCAGTATCTCAAATCCGTCTGCCTTACCCTTGAGCTTTATCGGCTTTTCGAGCGGCACACATTTCATCCTGCCCTTCAAAGCATCTGCTACCGCCCGGCTTACATAAATAGTACCACCCGGAGCATTTGCTTCAAGTCTTGCAGATGTATTTACAGTATCACCTATTGCGGTGTAGTCCATTCGTCTTTCAGATCCCATGTTGCCTACGACAGCAGGTCCGAAGTTAACACCGACTCCGACATGGATCTCTTCATTCACCTCTGCTTTAAGTTTAGCAGAAAGTTCATCCGCTCCTTTTATTATATCAAGAGCTGTCAATGCTGCGTGATAAACTGCTTCATCATCTGCAATCGGTGCTCCCCAGAATGCCATCGTGGCATCACCGACGAACTTATCGAGTGTTCCCTGATGTCGTTCGACACAGGCACTTGTCATTGAAAGATACTGGTTAAGGATATAAACGACCTCTTCAGGAGACAGACGTTCAGACATCGTGGTAAAGCCTCTGATATCAACGAAAAGCACTGCTATATCACATAGCTTGCCGCCAAGCTTCAGGCTGTCGGTACCTTCCTTAAGGATCTCATTAACGATATTCGGAGCAACATATCTTTCGAATGTTCTGGTTACATTCTGCCTTTCGATCGCAGCACGGATATAGTTGCTGGCAACACTTACAATGAAAAGTATGAAAAGTCCCAAAGGGATCCACAGAGCATGAGTGATATAGCCTACGGAATAAAGCCATAAGGAAATACCGATAGCCACAAACTCACCGACGAGAACAGCGGGGATCGTGAATCTGAGTTTCCTGTCATAACAGAAGACACAAAACGCAAAACAAATGATAAATAAAGCACCGATCTGGAAATAGTCAGGTGCCTCCTGCTTATACTTCGCATCGAGAATACACTGAATAACATTAGCCTGATACTCGACTCCGTACATCATCTGGCCTTTATCGATAGGGGTGTTATACGAATCCTGAAGACCTGTGGTATAAGGTCCTATGAGAACGAGTTTGCCTTCATAGTAAGACGGATCAACTTCTCCGTTTATCAGCATGCTGAGATTGACTCCGTCGTAGAAATCACCCGGCTTGGCAGAAAAAGGAACAAAGAACTGTCCTCTGGAATTCGTAGGCGGAAGCTGTACATCGTAGCCCTTCTGAAGAGCATACATTCTTGCAGCTTCAAACTGCATTGAATAGACCCGTCTTCCTTCCGGTTCAACATACAAAAGAGCATGACGAACGACACCATCCTCATCGTACATCGCATTGATGTGTCCCTGAGTTGTCACTTCTTTCAATTCTTCAAAAGGCTCTTCGTAATTCAGGACTGCGAAATCATCGATAATGACCGTGGCACTTCCAAAAGTTGTCTTAGTACCATATGTAGCTTGAGTAGCGGTAATGACATTGCCAAGCTCAGCTGCCGCATCAACAAGTCTCTTATCACCTTCAGGCTTATCTTTGATCGTTCCCGCATACGTTGTATCGATTGCAACTACAGCAGGACGTCTCTCAGGATCTGATGCAAGCGCTTCCAAAGCAGATGCCATGATCGATCTGTCCCAGGTATTGTAATAACCGAATTCCGCAATGTCTTTCTCATCAATTCCGATAATGACTATATCACCGGGTACAGCCTCAGGCCTTTGGAAAAGTTCATCTTCGACCCATAATTCAGGCTTCCGGAAAAGACCGACTGCACACAAGACTGTTATGGCAGCAGCCCACGCAAAAGAAATGATCAGTTTTTTTGTTCGTTCATTCATAATATTTAAGGTGCTTCCGTATAATAATTATCATTCAGAACCGTATGATTTACGTAATATATAAGATAATGAACTTCATCTTCAGCATACATGAAGCATTCAAGTTCGATCCATTCATCATCATAAAAACCCATATAACGGGTTCCCGGGTTACCATTTTCTGTATAAGTCTGTTCACAAATATAAACGGTTCTGCCTTCGTATGTATTTCCCCAAATATGTGACTTTTCATAACCATCAGGAGGTACAACGTTAAAAGCAGCACCCCAGCTATATGAGTAATACTCGTCATACGTACCATCTATAAGGAATACAACACCGTCGGCCATCTGCATACTGTCATCATCGAGCAGAACCCATTCGCCATTCAAATAACCATAATAGTTATCATCATCATCACAGCAGATATAGATGGTATTGCCCTTATAGCTGTCACCCCAATACGAAGTCTTATGACATCCGGTCATTACTACAGGCTCTGAAGAAGGACTTAATGTCGGCGAAGGAACGGGTGTTGAAGTCGCTGTCGGTGTAGGTGTTGACGTCGCTGTCGGCTTAGGTGTCGACGTTGCTGTCGGTCTGGGCGTTGATGTAGCTGTTGGCTTAGGTGTCGACGTTGCTGTCGGCTTAGGTGTAACAGTCGGCGTTACAGACGGTGTATTAGTAGCTGTCGGTGTAGCCGTTGCATCAGCAGCCGGCACAGGCGTCGGCGTTACAGTCACACCAGCAGTTGGAGAAGGCGTTGGTGTAACCGTAGATGTAGGCTTTGGAGTTACAGTAGGCACAGGAGTAATTGTAGGTGTAGGAGTTACCTTTAAAGATACTTCTGTCTCTTTGCCAACAACTTCTCCGCTTGTAATTGCATTGACGAAGCTTTTTAATTCTTCCTGTTCCCAACCGGTATATTCGCATACTCTGTTCAGGAGTTCTTCATCCTCTACAAGCCTTTCAAGTGTAAATTCGTCCAAATCACCTGCGGAAACATCGGTAAGACCGAATTCAACATCTTCATGAACATCATCATCGTACAGATAGACTGTAATCTTCTGACCGCCATGGACTTCGGCATATCTTGTCACTCCGGTATCCGGATTCGTAGCAGTAATGATCACTGCACCATCCGTTACGATCAGGGAATCTCTTTTATCTTGTTGATCATAATAGACCATACCCGACGTACCTCTGATTCCGGCAGTCATGGTAGATGTCTTTATCTCAAATGTTTCATCCGGCTGAAGCTTCTCAGTGACATTAAAGAAAACGGCACCTTTAGTAAGATTGAGCTCAAGGTGCTTACCATGCTTGGTAAACTCAGCTCTGCTGTCATTTTGCAAAGTGATGATCTTGGTATCATCCAGACCGACAGATGCAAGTCCATCAGATCCGGTACTAAGAGCATCACCGGACTGGAATCTTATGTTATCAATAACAGGTTTGATTCCGCCCTTTGAATCTTCAATAGTAACAGTTCCTTCAACACGAAGGAGTCTCATGGTTGTAGCAATATAACCATTGCGTGAAAGTACAGCAACAGTAACAACTGCTGCAATAAGTGCCACTACCGCTGCAGAACAAGCAATCTTAATTCCGAGAGGCATCTTCTTGATTCTATCGATTAAGTTCATAATAAACCGCCTTTCAAAATCACAAGTGGCCTAATGGTTCAATATATCAACAATGCATGTAATCCGCAGATATATTATTTTGTACTGTCACAAAATTTTAAGTCTCAATCAAGCATAATTACCGGAATAACTTAGAATCTCCCAATAACCATGATTTGGATAATATGTATTAACATAATCTGAAATGTACTCATAATCCGGTTTGTCATCATCATCGAGAGGGACATTATCGATCGTATACTTATATTTGGTTGTTTCTGTAGCAGTAGGATCATAATTAATGTCACCAGGACTGCTGTTTGGTATTTCAACCTCGATTTCAACGTTATAACTGACTAATACTTCAGGATCATCTTCCGGTGTAGGTATGGGTGAAGCAGTTGGTATTGCTGTAGGTTCAGCTGAAGGAATCGAGGCTGCCGTTTCCTCCGTTGCCTTTGTTTCTTCTGTTTCTTCTGTTTCTTCTGTTTCTTCGGTTTCTTCAGTCTCCTCTGTCTCATCCGGCTCAGGTGTCGGAGAAGGTGTAGAAGACGGTGTAGGAGTTACCGTATTAGTCGGCTTAGGTGTAGCCGTTGCGTTAGATGTAGGAACAGGTGTTGCTGTTACATCAGGATTAGCTGTAACTGCTGCAAGCGCTGCACTTGCCGCTGCCTTCAAAGCTTCCTTGTCCCAGCCGGTGAATTCACAAACCCTGTTAATGAGTTCTTCGTTCTCGGAAATCATCTGCAACGGGAATTCAGGGAGATCATTCTCTTTAACATCTGTGATTGAGAACTCAACACTGTCCTGAGTTCTGTCAGAATAGAGATATACAGTAATTTTCTGTCCGCCACGGACTTCTGCATACTTCGTCTCTCCTGTCTCAGGATTAATCGCAGTTACGATAACCACACCATCAGTGATTATGAGAGAGTCCCTGCCATCGTCATCGTAGTAAACATAACCTGATGTACCTCTTATGCCGGCAGTCATTGTAGATGTCTTAATCTCAAATGTCTCATCTTCACTAAGCTTCTCTGTTACGTTAAAGAAAAGAGCTCCCTTTGTCAGCTTAAGTTCAAGGCGCTTTCCGCTCTTGGTGAACTCTGCTCTGCTGTCATTCTGAAGAGTTACGATCTTGGAATCATCCAGTCCGACAGATGCAAGTCCGTCTGCTCCGGTATTAAGTGCATCACCTGACTGGAAACGGATATTATCGATAACGGGTTTGGTTCCGCCATCGCCATTCTCAATATTTACTGTGCCTTCTACACGAAGAAGTCGCATAGTATTCGCCAGATATGCGTTACGGGACAAAACAATGGCAATAACTATAGCTGCTACTATTCCTAAAGCAACTACTGAATATATGATCTTCATTCCAAGAGTCATTTTTCTGATGTTAAAACTAAATCCCATTAAATTATTCCCTCTTTATATAATAATCAAAAGAGAATTATATCATAATACTTTCATTACTTACTAAATTCCATCAAACACAACATCATTCAATTAATTACGATGATGTCGTATCATGAGACAAATAGATTTCGCCTGTTTCAGTTATAGTAAACGTTCGTGTAACAATCCAAGTGACCCCGTCCTCATTACAAGTCAGATCTACCCAACTGCCGTTATACCATCCTTTAAAAGTTCTTGACTTGAATGGACCGGTTCCTTGATAAATAATGTAAACCTTATGTTCATTGTATTCTAAACCCCAACCATTAACCTGGTTTACCGCAGTCCAACCATCAGGGACAGAAGGTTCAGTATCATCTGAAACAGGTATCGTGGGAGGAGTTACATCGTAATGGTACAACTCTTCAGTGTAATATTGTTCACGGTTATCAAAATCTGAATAGAAAACAGCATTTGCCCATCCGTTTCCGGCATAAGGCTGGTATGTAAGATCTATCCACGAACCATCTTTATAACCTCTGTATTCCTTATCATCTCCAACAGTTTTTTCCGTGATAAATATTAGTCTGCCATCATCAGTTTCAACATTCCAACAAGATTCTCTAATCGTATATCCTTCCTCAGGAGTGGGTGTAAGGATTGGTGTTGGTTCAGGGATAGCTGAAGGCTCCGGAGTAGGTGTTGCAGTTGGTGTTGCTGTCGGAGTAGCCGTCGGCGTTGATGTCGCTGTCGGTGTTGCAGTAGGAGTAGCCGTTGCTGTCGGCTTAGGCGTAGCTGTGGCCGTTGGCTTAGGCGTAACTGTTGCCGTCGGAACTGCAGTAGGCGTTACCGTCGGATTTGGTGTCGGCGTTGATGTAGTTCCTGCCGTAGGCACAGGAGTCGGTGTATCCGAAGGTGCTACTGTAGGTGTAGGTGTCACCGTCTGTGTCGGAGTCTGTGTACCGGAAGGGACAGGCGTTGGTGTTTGGGTCGGTGTTGTTGAAGGAATGCTGCTTATGACATCCTTTAATGCTTCCTTGTCCCAACCGGTATAATCACAGACTCTATTAAGGAGTTCTTCGTTCTCTACTATCATTTGTACTGTAAAGTCATTGAGATCTTTGATTCCGATCTCCTCAAGTGTAAATGAAACAGTATTCTCTTCTCTGTCTGAATATAGATAAACTGTAGCACCCTGACCGCCTTCGACTTTGGCAGTCTTGGTCTCACCTGTCACCGGGTTTGTAGCAGATATTTCCACTGAACCGTCAGTGACGATCAGAGCATCTCTTCCGGATTCATCGTAGTAAACATAACCGGATGTTCCTCTGATTCCGGCTGTCATAGTAGATGTCTTGATCTCAAATGTCTCGTCGGGCTGAAGCTTTTCCGTGACATTGAAAAAGACTGCACCCTTGGTCAGTTTGAGTTCAAGGTGTTTGCCCTGCTTTGTGAATTCGGCACGGCTGTCATTCTGGAGCGTGATGATCTTCGTATCATCAAGACCTACTGACGCAAGCCCGTCTGCACCTGTGTTCAGGGCATCTCCTGACTGGAATCTTATGTTGTCTATTACGGGTTTTGTACCGCCGTTTGCGGTCTCAATGTTGACTGTACCTTCTACTCTGAGAAGGCGCATACTGGTTGCGTGGTAACCCTTCTGGTAGATCAGGGCGAATACTGTTGTAACAGCAGCAGCAAATACCACCAGCACAGAAATGAATACTAAAGACTTCTTGGATAAACGCTTGCTCTTAACTGTCGACATATAAACCGTCCCCTCTGGTTTGGCAACTCAAGCAAACCTGATAATAATATCAGAGGTGCAAACAATAATCAAGCATTTTGTGAATAAAATATTACTACCCAGACTTTACGGTCTGTTTGAGAGAATCTCACTACTCTATAACTATATTTTTCCTGTTTAGATCGATACGGATATCAGTTCCTATACCCGGTTCTGATTCAGCTGAGATCCTGTGACCCAAGTTATCGCAAATACGCTTACAAAGGTAGAGTCCTATTCCGCTCGCACGCTTATCCTCACGGCCGTTGAAACCCGTATAGCCGTTCTCAAAAATTCTCGGTAGGTCTTCGGCACTTATTCCGATTCCCGTATCCTTTACCGAAAGTATGCCTGGCGCTATCATGCTGATAACGATACCACCGTTATTCGTGTATTTAACCGCATTGGAAATGACCTGCTCGATAACAAATGACAACCACTTCTCATCGGAAAGAACTTTGGCTCCGGTAGGTTCAAAATCCATTGTTAGCTTCTTGGCTATAAAGTCACTTGCAAACTTTCTTATTGCTGGTCTTATTATTGCATCAAGATCTATTTCCCTTATTACATAATCAGTACTGTCCGAATCAAGTCTTAGGAATGTAAGGACCATCTCGACATAGGCTTCGATCCTGTTAAGGTCAGCATTAAGTCTCCTTGCAAGATCGGAATCTTCCGACTGGATCTTTAATCTCATGGAAGCGATCGGCGTCTTAATCTGGTGAGCCCATACTGTATAGTATTCGACCATGTTGTTGTAATCGGAAGAAGCTTTCTGCTTGGAGAATCTCTCTTCTTCTTTAAGCTGCTCTATTATCGCCAGATAATCCTTTTCGATAGTGCCGGAAGGGTCAGGGAATTCTTTCCTGACAAGTTTTTTATGTTTATTCAGCACTAACAGGAAGTCGATTATGCCGGCAGTCAAAAGAGCCACAGTGCTTAGGACCAAAGGATATAACACTGTTACAGCCGGCATATCGAACAAAAAATAAGAAGATGCGAATATACCCTCTAAGATGGCCACGAGGATGATGACATTTATTCTGGATCTGAGATAATCCTTAAACATCATTCCTCCAGAATATAGCCGACACCGAATTTGGTCTTGATGAAATCCTTAAGACCGATGCTCTCCAATGTCTTGCGGAGTCTTCCTACATTGACTGTGAGCGTATTCTCATCAACATAGCAGTCAGTCTCCCAAAGAGCTTCCATCAGCTTCTCACGGCTTACAACTTTATTCTTATTCTGCATAAGAGTAAGAAGGATCCTGTATTCATTCCTGGCAAGATCTATCTCCGTGCCGTTATAGGAGAGCTTGTTATTGCCGGTATTGAGAACCGCGCCTTTTGCCTCCAAAGTGCCGGCATCTTTGGAGAAATCGTATGTCCTTCTGAGAAGCGCTGTAACTTTGGCAATAAGAACACTCTGATCGAACGGTTTTGCGATGAAGTCATCAGCTCCCATGTTGATCGCCATTACAATGTTCATGTTGTCAGTTGCAGACGAAATGAAGATGATCGGAACCTTGCTGGTCTTCCTTATCTCCTGACACCAGTGGTAACCTCCCATATACGGAAGCGTTATATCCAGAATGATCAGATGCGGCTCATACTCCTGAACTTCATCCATTACTTTCATGAAATCAGAGACTACGCGTCCCTCCATGCCCCAGTTTGCGAGACAGGAAGTTATACCCTCCGCTATTCCTCTGTCATCTTCAACAATAAATACCTTATACATCTTTATACCGTCACAAAATCTTATTCATTTTAATGCAGTCAAAACAGCCGCTTATTACAAAGCTGTCATCAACCCGGGAGTATCCGAGCTTTTCATAGAAGCCTATAGCTTCCACCCTGCTGTCGATACAGATTGCTCCTCACAGGATCACTGTTTTTCTTCGAAAACAACACATTTATTTTAACATTGTGTGAGATGATATAAATACGTTAAGTTATAATCGAAGGATCAATAACAACTGATATCAGGAGCATTCTATGTCTGCCAACACCAGTAAAACCATATCGGCAATACTTGCCTTATCAGTCACTCTGCCTGTTCTTTGCGCATGCAATGCTGACATTAATCCAACTAATGAGACAAGTCTTCCCACAACCGAAGCTACGACAACTGCGGAGACGACCACTATGGAAACTACCAAAGAGACAATACCGACCGAGACTCCTTCAATGCCGCTCGAAACAGCGCCTGATTCCACAGAATTAGATACAACCTATGTAAGACTGATAGACGGAGTCGAACCTGAGATGATGAACGCCGACTACTGGATCGGCGAAGATGACAATGTGATCCTCATGACCGATGAGGAGATAGCTGCATACAATTACGAGAACCGCGGCAACATCATTGCCTCCGACGAAGAAACAACATATCCTCATCTTGATGAATTCGAAGATACGCTTGACGGCGATATCTTAAGAACATTTCTGAATGACAATGCAAATTCTGCACCTAAGGATCCTTCCAAATACTATCTCGACGGTTCTGCCACAAACAGGGCTTACTGGAACGAGCTGATAAAGCTCTCCAATATCGATGCAGTACCGGATGTGATCGAAGTTCAGTATGGGTTTACGGTCAAAAGAATGACTTTGCGTCTGTTCCCTACTGAAGACCGTGTTTTCGACAGCACGGACGATCAGTATTACGATTTGATCCTCTACTCAGAATGCATGCCTTATATGCCTTGTGTAGTGCTTCACGAGAGCAGTGATCAGGAATATTTCTATGTTGTATTCGACAGTTATGCCGCATGGGTCAGAAAAGATGCTGTGGCACTTTGCAATTCCAGAGAAGACTGGCTGGCAAGACAGAACCCTGATAAATGGCTGGTGGTCACGGAGCGTGAGATAAGGATAGGCACAAATCCTTACAGCCCGGACACAACAGATCTTGTACTTCCTATGGGAACACAGATGGAGCTCGTGCCTTCTGATGAAGCACCTTTCAATATCGACCAGCGTACAACTTACGGCAACTATATCGTTAAAGTTCCGACAATAGATGAGGACGGTTATATAGATAACGAATATATCCTTATACCGGTATCAGATGACGTGCATGTGGGATTCCTTCCCTATACTCCCGCAAACATCGTAAGACAGGCATTCAAGCTTTTAGGTGACCGTTACGGCTGGGGAGGAGATCTTCAGGCAAATGACTGCACGGGGATCACAAGAGAAGTTTACCGCTGCTTCGGAATCCTTCTCCCGCGCGTAAAGCAGTCTGCTTCCACAGGGGTTTATTCAGTAGATGTCTCTGATATGAGCGATGAAGAAAAACTTGCCGAGATTGAGAAACTCTCTCCCGGCAGTCTTATCGCGTTCCCCGGACACATGATGATCTATCTTGGAATGGCAGATGGTGTCCCTTATGTTATCAGTGCCGTTGGATCTTTCGTTGAACCGGAACCCGGTCCGACCGAAAAGATCCGTCCCAACAGCGTTATCGTAAATAATCTTTATGTGCGTCGCGCAAGTCTCAAGACATGGCTTGAATCTGTAACGGTTATCCTGACTATAAGGCCTGATTAGATCATGCGCAATACCGTGTGGTCGATCTCCCTGTCGAAAAGATAATCACCGCTTCCGTCAGTCAGGAAGAAATGTCCGGATCCTGAACCTGAGAATCTTCCGCCGATCACGTAGATATTGTAACCGGTATAATCCAGGCTGAAGAGTTCATCGCCTTCAGCAAGTGAATATACTGTCAATTTATCCTCTTTGATCACGAAGTTATAAACCTCACCTGTCAGTTCATCCTGCTTCAGATAGTTTCTTCCTGTGCCTTCCATGATCAGATTGAAATCCTTATCGTAAACACACCACTTCTTTACAGGATCATTGCCGTTGCTCAGGTTATCGGATGTAATGTATCCATACTCGAATGAATAGAAGAAGTCATCGTTCTTATCAAGTCTGGCGCCTGTGTTGAGGTTATATATCTGATGTGTATAGCTGATCGAATCAAAGAACATATCGCCTTCGCCAAATCCGTACCAGTCCCTGAAATATGTGCCGTCACCAAGATAAACGTCATCGTATTCGGCAATAAGATTTAAGTCTTTGTCGTAAAGCTTTGTATCCGTCATCTCACAGACAGCTATTCTTTCAAACGAGCTCATTACAATTGCTTTGGTCCCGATCTTCATGGAAGAGATCACATTCCATTCACGGTCATAGAGATTGAGTGTTCCGTCTGATGCGATCATATATTCGTCTTCGCACACCTTCCAGGAATATGCTTCGCCGTTATCAAAAACGACATTTCCGTCGGTGTCGTAAACCTTGATTCCCTTACCTGAGGCGTCCTGTTCAACGATCCTGTTACCGAACATCCTGCCTTCAGTAATATCCAATGCACTGCCCTTATAAAGGACTTTGCCGTTCGTTGTATCGATCAGGAAGTATTCCGGATAAAACTCGTCACGGTTCATAAGATACGCACGTTCATCACTTATGAATGAGACTGTAAGCTGTGCCTTTGACGCATCATGTCCCAAAGCTGCTTCATCAATAACGATGCTATTCTCGGTTATTACATTGAAATCCTTATCGATGCTCTTTACCAAAAGGTTTCCGTTATCATAAACAGAACCATAGAAACAGGTTCCGTCTTTTCCGGCAACATCAAGATCACAAAGGCCGTCATAGATAAGACCTGTAAACTTTGCTCCGTCATATGAGAGCAGACCGTACTTGCTGACATCATCCTGAGTTGCTCTTACAATATAAGCATTCAGTTCATCACATCTTACAACTGAATCAAATACCGGAGCACACACTTCATTACCGTCCATATCGATAAGTCCGAATGTATATTTATTTCCTTCAGGCATCCACTGGTCTTCGGCAAATGTTGCAACGAAAGGAATTATCCTTCCGTGATCTTCTGGAGTGTAATCTATCTCCAATACCGAAACAGTTGAAGAAGGAACAAGAGGACTTACCGAAGGCACTGTATCGTCAGGCACTTCCGTCTCATTACTTGATATAATTGCGGGATCACTATCACGGGGCGCATCGGCTGCCGCAGTCGTTTCATTTGTTTTAGTGCAACCGGCTACGGATGCAAGTAACATTAGCGTTGATAATACAACTGCTGTTTTTTTCATTGTATAAAATCTCCTTAATCCGGGCTTTTGTTATTCCAAAGCCGTTTATACAATGAATACAACTTTTGCAATGAAAATGTTGCGGATAATGATTATTTTCCTTCAGGATAAAGCACCGGAAGCGTGGGAAGCTCGATAGATACAGTCTGTTCCCTGATCTCAGATACAGGAGTAACAGTACCGTCAGGACTTAATCTTACCGGAATACCTGTTCTGTTCTTTATCGCAGCAACATAATCCTTCACGGATTCAAGCTTGTTTTCGAAAAGCATTGCTCCCATATCATTATCATTGAAGAAGTGGATGTCAGATCCGGCTGTCATCGGAAGTCCTAAGGCTTTCGTATATTCGTAGCCCAAAGCATTCATATTTGGATTATTGGCGGCATTATAGACTTCAACACCATCGCAGGCAGTCGGAGCAAGCTTGATATCGGAAAGATAATCCCTCTCTCTGAAAGGATGTGCCTGGATCATGATGCCGCCCGCCTTATGGACTGCATCGAAAAGCTCATGTCTGGTCATATCCATGATGCACTCATTATTGCTAAGCCATTCCTTGTCGATTCCGTAAAGAAGGTATTCGTCTTTCAAAAAATTAAATTCGACACCGAACATGACATTAAAGTCTTTGCCTTCAGCGGCCTTCAATGCACGTTCGTAACCGGATGCGTAGATCTCTACTCTCTCCTTCCACGGAAGATCTTCCGGCACGCATGTGTTGCCGTTGAAGAAATGATCGGTTACGATCATACCGCTGTATCCTTTGGCGATCATATAATCGATATAGTCTTCACCATGCACTTTACCACAGGCACTCGCCTCACATGTATGAAGATGCGTTTCATATAGGTAACTCATTATCAGTAAATCCTTGAATAATTAATCCCGACAATGCTAACACTCACAACTTTTCAAATCAAGATAATTTGTCTTGACCATGCATATATAAAGTGCTATTTTATGCGTGCTTTAAACCAAGCCGACAGTTCGTTTGTGCCATCCTGTCGCTAAACAAAACCAGGACAATCATTTAGATCATTATTTGCTTTAGTTTGCTTGTTTGATTAAATGCGGCTCCTGTTTTTGGGAGCCGTTTTTATTTTTAGGAGAATTGAAATGACAGAAAAGAAAACAGTATCAAGATTATTCATGTGCATCGGCATTATATTCGTAACATGCCTTTTGCTCTCAAACCTCATCGCAGGAAAGATGTGGGCTGTGACAGAGAATATCACTCTTCCCGCCGCCGTTATATTATTCCCTCTGACATACATCATCGGTGATGTATTCACGGAGGTTTACGGATTTAAAAAAGCTCGCACGATCATCTGGCTCGGCTTTGCGTGCAGCTTCTTCGCCGTTCTTATATATCTCATCACTATTGTCCTTCCGCATCCGGGCTACTGGGAGAACCAGGACGCATATGCAACAGTCATGGGCACTACACCGAGAGTTGCCGTTGCTTCTTTTGCAGGATACCTGTTCGGTGAGTTCTCGAATTCGATCATATTATCCAAACTGAAAGTAGCGACCAAGGGCAAGAACCTCTGGATCCGCACTATTCTTTCAACTGTAGTCGGAGAAGGACTTGACTCGGTTATCTTCATCATGATCTCCTTCTGGGGAACTATGGATAATTCCGTAGTCCTTCAGATGATCCTTTTCCAGTATCTCTTCAAAGTAGCTTATGAAGTCATCTTCACACCTGTAACATATGCCGTCGTTAAGATCATCAAAAATGCAGAAGGGATCGACACGTTCGATGACGGAATCAAATACAATATCATCAAGGGGTAATCTATGCGCGAAAAAGAAGGTCTTACAAAACTCGGAAGCAACGGTACGGTTTACAGTCAGGACTATGATCCTTCCGTACTTGAAACATTCATGAACAAGCATCCGGACAACGATTATTTCGTTAAGTTCAACTGTCCTGAATTCACAAGTCTCTGCCCTATCACAGGTCAGCCTGACTTCGCAACGATAACTATCTCCTATGTCCCTTCCGAGAAGATGGTCGAGAGCAAATCATTGAAGCTCTATCTGTTCTCATTCCGTAATCACGGTGATTTCCATGAGGATTGCGTGAACATAATCATGAAGGATCTCATTAAACTTATGGATCCGAAATACATCGAAGTATGGGGCAAGTTCACACCGCGCGGAGGCATCTCGATCGATCCTTACTGCAATTACGGAAAAGCAGGCACCAAATGGGAGGCTGTCGCTGAGGACAGACTGATCCACCATGACATGTATCCCGAAAAAGTTGATAACAGATAAGATCCTGTCAGAGATAAGTTAACTTTCAAGTCGTCAATTGGATTCCGTTATCCAGTTGACGATATCTTTTTCACGCAGAGGTTTTGCATAGTAATAACCCTGGAAACTCTCAACGTGATACTTCTGAAGAATATTCTTCATTCCCTCAGTCTCAATACCTTCTACACAGACTTTGGCTCCGAACAGTGAAGCAAAACTGGCAAAATGCTTGATCATCTCCCTTTCGACTTCATCCTCTTCGATCCTCTCGACAAAACCTCTGTCGATCTTTATGATGTCGAAAGGCAGTTCTTTCACGATCTCCAAAGACGAGAAGCCGGTTCCGAAATCATCGAGTGCCACCAGTACTCCATGGGCTTTCAGATTGGCGATGACATTCTTAAGAAGGTCCATATCCAGGAGTCTGCATCTTTCCGTAACTTCAAGGCACAGATGTTCTGCCGGATACTCCACTTCCTCAAGAATACGGAATACCATATCCACAAAGTCAGCCCTCTCGAGCTGTGTATAAGACAGATTGATATTGATGATAAATTCAGGAATCATGGGAAGTATTTTCTTTGCCGTATAAAGAGATTCCCTGATGATCCACTCACCGAGTTCAGGGAACAGAGGATCAGTCTCAAGAAGCGGAATGAACTGATCCGGGGGAACCGTTCCATACTTGTCATTCTGCCATCTGAGAAGTGCTTCCGAACCGATGACCTTCTCCGACTTTGCATCAACTACCGGCTGATACATCAGGAAGAAACCTTTGTATCCGTGCTTGATCGAAGCTCTGATCGAATGAAGTTTCTCAAGTCTGTGTCGGTTATCATTATTAAGATCATCATGGAACAATACCATGTCACCCTGATGACGAGTCTTTGATTCGACATAAGCGAAATTCAGACATCCATATACTGTCTGATGATCAAACTCGAAATGATCAACATTTATAGCACCGCAGTTAACCTCAAGCATTACCCTCTTGTCATCCACCTGGAAAACTTCACGGAAGTAATTACGGAATACTTTGTACTTTTCCTGGATCTCGTCAAAAGAATATGTGCTGCTTATAACGGCAAACTTGGTGCCGTCAAGTCTGTAGCAGGACCCTGTATTTCCGGCAGTATCATATATCTTTCTTGCAAATAGCTGGAGAACACGGTTACCGAAATGATACCCGTAAATCTCATTGATCTCGGAAAATTTACTGATACCGATAACGATAATGTATTTTGCAACGTGCCGCTTAATGTAACCTTTAAGATCTTCAAAGAATCCATACTGGTTCCTGAGTCCGGTCAGAGTATCAACGTTGCCTTGTGATCCGTGACTGCGGATCGTACCTACAAAGTAATCCGGCTCACCGAAAACATCTCTTATAACAGTTCCACGGCATGTACAGACATCATACTCGCCGTTTGCTTTCATAGCACGGTACTGCATGTCGTGTCCTGATGAGACACCTGAGAATATCTCTTCGATTCCCTTATGGTATGCCTCACGGTCTTCAGGATGAATGTGATTCTCCCAGATATCACCGGCACCATACATATACTCGGACGGAAGATCATATGTATCCACTGCATTTTTAGACCATTTCGAGAGGTCATATTTCATGTCGCAAAGATATACATAAGTTCCTTCTGCTACGACTTCGTAAGATTTATAAAGTGAATCAAGCATCTTTTTACGTTCATCTGTAATATGCTTGGCATTTGAATCTTCTTTAAGCATGTAACTATCATGAAGAAGCTTCAAATCTTTCAGACGCGTCTTCTCTTCATACATACGGCCGTCAGCACGGTTGTATATATCCTCAACCACCTTGTCACTGTTAGGCTGATAATCGGCAAGGCCCGAAGCAATAACAGGTCCGGAACCTATTCTGATATTTTCCTCGACCTGATGTCTGAGTGCCAATAAAAGATTTTCGCGCTCAACATAATCCTGATCCTTGACTATGACCGCAAATTCATCGCCTCCGACTCTGAATACAGGACTGTGTGAAAAAATACGGCAGATAAGTTTGCAGGCATTTTTAATGTATTCATCACCTGCTTTATGGCCCTGCGTATCATTAATAACCTTAAGATTATTGAGATCACACATAATGATTCCGAATGAAGAATCTTCTTTGCCATCGATCAGGTTCTGAAGTTCTTTCTCATATTCATGAAAAGCTGTGATATTTCTTGTTCCCGTAAGACTGTCTCTTCTTGCTATCTCATTTGCCAAAGATATAGCCTGAAGATGTTCCTTCTCCTTCTTGACGTAATCTTCACGGTTCTCGACACAGATAATGAAATGAGTCTTATCAGATGACCACCTTACTGTCATCCTGGTGTACTGGGCTTCTTTGCCGTCCATGATCATACGGTAATCTTCTGTCAACTGACGGCTTGTCTCAAGCTGTGACAGCAGATAGTCTTTATCGAGGAAAAGCTTGATCCTTGCCCGGTCTTCGGGATGGATCAGGAAGTCGGTATTTTTGCATGCGACAGTGAAAAAATCCTCGCCCTCTTCCTGTATCTCAAGCTCGCCATACAATTTGTGGGTAGAAAACTCCTTATAATAAGAGGTCTGAACATTGACGTAGTAGATCATGTCGTAATGCGAAGCCAGGCTCTCGGCGATCTGGGTATAGGTAATACTCTTCTGACGGGATTCCTCGAGCTTCCGGTTTTCCTTGACCTCTTCATCGATATTCTCGGAGCAAACGATAACATGCTTTCTATCCTTTGCCATGAGCTCAGTGTGTCTGATATATCTCAGCTTATTATCGACAATAAGACGGAAAGTCACGGAATAAACATTTCTGTGCTTCAGGTTCTCCAGCATTGCATCCTTGTAAAGGGTCTTCAAGACAAGCTCCTGATCTTCGGGATGGACATGCTTACGGACATTCCTTCTGCTTTCGGCGAAGAAATCGACACCTGATGCCGGTACATTCAGTTTCTTATGTTCGTCATTTGAGGAAATCTCAATATAGTTGCCGTTCTCAATATTGATGTAATACAAAGTATCGAAACGTTCAGCAAGACTTGCGGTGACCTGATTATAGATCTCCTTCATATGAGCAGTTTCCTTCTCAGCCTCACGTCTCTTGTATTCTTCATCAATATTGATAACACCGAGGATGATGTAATCCGAATTTTTCTCAAGGCTTCTTATCATCCTCAGGGAATGCCATGTGGGAACACCGTTTATTATCAGACGATAATCGATATTCTGCATACTTCCCTTCTTCATATCATTCAGAAGCTTCTCCTTCTGAATGTCTTCAATGAAGATATGCTGATCCTCTTCGTATATGACCTGCTTGCAGTCACGGATGATATTCTTGAAGAAATCATCACCGCCCTGTTCAAGCTTCAGAGAATGGAATTCAGGATTGACCGAATACCAATAGTACTCATTGGTAACTGCATTTATATAGTAAACACTGGAATAATCCATAAGTAATGCTTCGGATATTTTCTGAAATATCGAATCCTGCAATGCCATAGGCCCCTCCGAAGAATTACGTCAGCCGCTTTTTTGCTTTACGTAGCATATTCACCCAATTATATCAAAGAATTTTAAGCCATGCTCGGTATTTCCAATGTATTCCTTTTCTATTGTTTTAATACTAAGTAAATTTTTTTAGAACAACAGTTATACATTCTCAATTATTTATGCGAAAATAAAGCATCGATTTTATTCGTGGGGGATAATATGGCAGAGTTTTTCGGCGGCATGACAATATGGACCGTATTGGATCAGATTGTCTTCTATCTTTACATCGTTATGTTTTTCTGGGGCGCCACCAACAAGTTTGGCAGAAAAGGCGAGTTCAATGATGATTTCACAAGTCTTGAAGTTATGAAGTCCTTAAGAGGCTTTGCAGCCTTGGGCGTCATGCTCCACCACATCTCCCAGGAATACTTCTTCCAGGAGGCAGGCATACTTCCCGCATTCGTAAATGCAGGCGCCTACTTCGTAGCCATATTCTTCTTCTGTTCCGGTTACGGACTCATCAAGAGTCTCGATACCAAAAAAGATTATCTCAAGGGCTTTATCAGGAAGAGAGTCGTCAAGGCGATCGTTGTTCCTTTCTACGTCAATGTCCTGATATACGGTCTTATGATGTTCATCGTAAAGATGCCTCTCAACAAAACACAGTGGGTAACCAACCTTCTCGGAATCACCATGATGAACGCATATGCATGGTTCCCTATTGTCCTTGCCCTTCTCTATCTCGTATTCTTCCTCTGCTTCCGTTTCATCAAAAACCGTCCCGTCTGCTTTGTAATTATATTTATCTTCATCATCGCAATGGGAATCGGCACCTGCATCAACGGTCACTTTGCATGGTGGGCAGGCGAAAAGAACTGGTGGCTTACAGAAGCCGGCTGGATGAATGCCAAATGGTGGATGGATGAGAAGATCTTCTGGTTCAACGGCGAATGGTGGGCCAATTCGGCTCCCGCATTTCTTACAGGACTTGTTTTCGCCAACTACGAAAATCAGATCACAGGATTCTTCAAGCAGGCTTATGCTCTTAAGTTCCATATTCTCCTGATCATCACCATGATTTTTTATAAGCTCTCATCCTTCGGACAGACAAAGTTCGGTTACTGGACAGAGTGGGCAGGTCAGGGACCCGCTATAAAAGAGAAGATCATCACATTCTTCTGTCAGGTCCCTCTTTTCCTGGTCCTCACACTCACGATCTTCATCTTCATGATGAAATACCATGTGAACAACCCCATTGCCCGCTTCTTCGGGAAGTACTCGCTCCACACCTATCTCATGAACCTTGCTGCAATTACCGTCATGAGATTTGCGGAGACACCTGCCTTCTTTGACTTCGGAAAAGGCAACCTGTTCATTTACGCTGTATCGGTCCTTGTACTATCCACGCTTCTCGGTATGGGAGAACAGAAGATTACAGAGCGTGTTCAAAAACTGCTGTTCGAACCCAGAAAACCCAAGCCGGTATATAGAGATCCTTTGGCAGACGACAATATGCCAACAGACGTAAAAGGCAGACCGGTTGTAAAAGAAACTGCTGATGATAAACCGGCAGCAGAAATCAAGGAAACATCTGAGGTCAAGGAAAAAACTGAGATCAAGTAAGGAACTGATTCCGGAATTGACCTTTCCGACAATCTTTTACGCAATTGAAAAAGGCTGCTTCATTCTGAAGCAGCCTCTTATATTTCAGATTATTTGCACTCAACGCCTTCTTTTTTGCAGATTCTCCATGCTGCATATTTGCCCTGAGCTGTTGCCGGCGGAAGTCCGCCTGAACCCATGAGCCACTGTCCGGCAAGAAACACATTCTTAAGGCCTTTGACTACACCGGGTGTGGTAACCGTCTTGGTATCCTTATCTGCAACGAATGCCATGTAGGCGCCTCTGTATGCGTTGAAGCGTGTTGCATAAGTAACGGGAGACCACGTATCAAGAATTGTGATCTTGCCTGCTGTCTCAGGGCACTTCTTCTCGATCAGGGCCTGCATTGCAAGAGCGATCTCCTGCTTCTTTGCATCATATTTTTCGCGGTCCTTGGCAAGTTCGAACCACTTATCAACATCATCAGCATACTGGAATATCTTCATCTGAAGAACTGTCTTGCCTTCGGGTGTGATTGTCGGATCGTAGTCATAGCAGATAACACCGACATCCTTGATCTCCTTGCCCCAGACATTAAGACCTTCGCTCTCCCAGTACGTCGTATCTGGAATAAAGCTTGTCTTGCCGTCAACAAGGAAGGCAGCGTGGAATTTGCTGAACACAGAGAAATGCTCCTTGTCGGCAAAAGGCTTCTGAAGCTTCTTGGGCATATAGCTTGAAGGCAAAAGCTTTGTGAAAGTATGATTGGCATCTGATGCGCATATAACATAATCCGCATCAGCTTCAGTACCGTCTTCAAGAACAACGCCTGTCGCAAGTTTGCCTTCGATCTTAACGTTCTTTACGGGAGAATTGAGGTGAAGCTTACCGCCTGCTGCCTTATACTTATTTGCGATCCTCTGAGCTGCTGCAAGTGAGCCGCCCTCAGGAATGTCACCGCTTCCGGATGTGCACATAGCGTAGGACATGATGAATGAATAAGCCTGAGTTTTCTCGGGATGAGTCATCATGACAGCACTCTTTAATACAGGGCTCTTGAGGCTGTCAGACAGATCCTTAACGCTTACGCCCTTGTAAGCCTTCTGTGCCGCAGGAACATTCTTGACGAAATCGCCAAGCTTCATGAAGTCTCTCGGTCCCATCTTATCCATAGGCTTGTCGATAGGCATTATCATGCTCTCCGCACGTGTTACATTCTCGAAGAACTTCTCAATAACTTCTTTATCATCGGGTGAGAGTGCGAGCATCTCACGCTTTGTTCTTTCTTTATCTCTCCAGAAAGTTATCTCACCGCCGTGACCCTCATACTTGAAGAAATAGTCCTTGCTGTACATGTTAAGACCCTCTTCGAGCATTCCGATCTCATGCCAGAGCTCGTTCATAGCACTGCCCTTTTTGCTGCACATGAGATAATCGATACAGTTATCGACGTAAACTCCGTCACGCTTCCATCCGGTAAGCTCTCCGCCCGGTACCGGATTCTTCTCGTAGATCTCAGTCTCAAAGCCTGAGTTCTGCAGGATGATGCCCGCAGTCATTCCGGAGATACCTGCTCCGACAATGATCACTTTTTTCATCTGGTGATTTCCCCCTGAGTATGTTTGTGCCGGATTGACACCTTTGTAAGTATAGCACTTTTAGTCTTTACAAAATCGGGAAAATGTTTAGAGATATATTGACCCATTGAATGTTCGTGATAGAATGGATTTACAATCAAATAGCAGCATTCGCAGTGAGACTTAATCATTTGGATTTAATTTTATTTTCCGTACCTGACGCCTCACGTAACAGTTCAGGATGCGAGGAATCCTTAAAGGTTCTTCAATAAGCAGTATTGCAGCGGCGAACAGACATAGCATGTAAGTGCTTTTGTCTGGATGCCGCTTTTTGATTCTCCAAAAAATACATTTAAACGGAGGTATCAAACATGCCAACACGCTACGAAAAACCTTGGTGGGACGACAGAACAAAACAGATGGCGTCAATTATGAGAGATGTCGAAAAAGAAAGACGCGAGGCTGATATATTCAGCACACCGAAATCTATTTACAAATATTTCGACAAGAGATTATTCGGCTGTCATGAGTATAAAAAAGCATTATCCACTGCCATATGGTCTTCAATCAATCTTAAGACAAAAACGAATTTTCTTGTAATAGGACCTTCCGGATGCGGCAAAACAGAACTTGCAAGGATCTTATCCAATGTGTACTACAACACCACTATTTTTGATGCAAGCACAGTCGCTCCCGTATCCTACAAAGGAACAGTAACTATGTCCCAATGTCTTCTGGAAGTTGATACTTCCGATCACGCTAAACCGGCATGGATCTTCATCGACGAAATCGATAAAGCCTTACTCAAAGAAAGTGAACTCGCACCAATGATCATGAATGAGTTACTCAAGATGATCGAGGGCGGAAACATCTACGCCGGAACTGACGAAAAGAACAAGAAACTCGTTGACACATCAAAGATCAACTTCGTAATGCTGGGAACATTTTCAGAACTGAAAAACGAACGCAGGAAAACCTTCGGATTTATATCCGAACCTGACACTCAGGATTCCGGAAGTATTATAACCCGCGATACTCTTCACAATTCCTCCCAGCTCAGCAATGAGTTTCTGGGCCGTATCAACGGCGGTATTATCGAAGTGGAACCGATGGATGAGAAAAAAGCCGAAGCACTTCTTGCAGACGAGAATTACAGTCCTATTAAGAAACTTGAAAGAAAATACCGGGTGGAAATCGAATTATCGGAAGAAAGACGCAGACAGCTTGTAGGAATGGTCAGCAAATACGGTGTCAGAGGGATCTACACAGAACTTCAGACACTTATAAACGATGCAATATTTGAAGATTGCTATACCGAGAAAATAACACTGTAGGAGGAGAAAAATATGATCACCATAAATTACGATATCAGCAACGATCAGGTAGCACGCATCAGGATAGATTCAGGTGAATATACAGGTTATGAGATGACTACATCTTTAAAACATGCATTGGAATTTATGTCTTTAGAAAACCCCTGCGTAACTTTCTCTCAAAAATACAGATCGGGTGAGCTGCAATCTGCATATTCAGAGACCGAATTGATCAGCATAGCAGAAGCGGCTAACCAGTTGAGCGATCTGTGGCAGTATGATTTTCTGGCACAACCGGGAAGCAAAGAGCTATGCGCATATATGTCTCCACTTCAGCTTCTGGAGAACACGTTTAATCTTGTTATTGAACAACAAAAGATCATAGAAAAACTGACAAAGAGCAAAAATGGAAATGATTGATTCCACAATGCTTCCCTGTTTTGTCCTAAGATATAAAGAATGAGATCAAGTTACTGAAATAACGATCCTGACAAGATTTATTTAACGGTCACCGAACAATTCTTTATCCACTGCCACAAGATCTGCTTTTGCTATCATGAACTTCTTTTCAGTCTCATCGAGCTTCTCTTTATCACCTGAGTCACTTATCGATGCATATTCTCTTAATAATCCGGCCAAAGCGGCGAAAGATTCAAAATATCTGTGGTATTCCCGGGGTGCATCTTCAATAGCATTTCCGATCCTTGAATCCAGCAGATCAAGCCTGGTCCTTGAAATATTCTGTTTAAGACCGATGGCTTCAATATATGGCCATCTGCCTGAGCATAAGATCCTTCCGCGAAGGGCTTCGGCATCATCCGGATGATTCTTCAGAATACGCACATATCCCGTATCAGATAATACAAAATCACTGTTAAAAAGAAATGTGCGGAGTTCATCTTTTGCTTCTTTGCCGGAGACCGCAAAATCATTTTGGTTCATGGTAATTATGCGGTTCTGTCTGTCAAGCTGTGCCAACTCCTTGTAGCGCAGTCTGAAAGACTGGGCAGCAACATTTTGCAAAGCCACTCTGTCTTTTTCGGGCTCTTCATAAGCATCACAAAAGCTCTTAATCTGTTTGATCAGAATGTCAAAAGTATTAAAGTATTCCGCATAATAGCGGTTGGAATTTGCCTTTGCAGCTTCAAGTCTTTCTTTCAGCTTGGCCCAATCCACATTTTTCAGACTCTCATTCAGGCGGATATCAGGAAGATCTCTCCACTTGCCGGCGCAGAGCATCATGCCGCGGTTGGCTTCGAAATCACCTGGATCATCAGCTAATACAAGAGCATACCTTTTCTCTGCCAGATCAAAATCTTTATCCATCATTTCGCGCTTTGCTTTAGAACCGGGTGCGCCTACAAAGCCTGAGTAATCATAAGATACACCGCAATGACTGCAGATATATAGTTTATTCGCATGATCAAGCGTCAGCTCACCGCCACACTTTGCACAGACAGCATTTTTATCCTGTTTATAAGTCTCTTGGGAGATCGGATTAAAGGACTTCTTCATCTCAGATACATCAGGCTTAAGTGCTTCCAATTCTTCTGAAGCTTTCTTATATTCCAGAAGGACAGGCTCGATCTCGCTTTTTTTGAAGTCGTCCATCCTTTCTCTTATCTTGTTATAACGCTCTTCTCTATTCTTGCGAACAGCTTCAAGTTTCTTGTGTTCCTTGATATTTGCATAGACCGTTAATCCTATTGCTGCCGCAAGAATGATCACATATGGAATTACAGGCCAGCTTGAACGAATATCTCCGTTTGAGTAAAAATGGCTCATCTTCTTTTGATAATTGATCACAATAACCAATCCTGAAATACCAATAGCCGCTGCGCTGAAACCGAAATGCTTACGCTTGTCCTGCTCGTTTTTTATCTTTTGGGAAGTTTCATACAGACTGTCATATTGCTTAGCAAGTTCATAATGCTTATTCGAAATAGTAACGACCTCATAAAGCTTGGAAAAGTATTCTGCCCATCTTCCTTCCTTATATCTTTTATCGTTAGCTAACAGCAGACGAAGTCTTTCGTGCGTATTATACGGATCATCAGTATTGATCGACAAAGCTTTCAAAGACTTGGCACCGTCAACCGCACAGGCATATTCATAAAGAAGCTCATAATTATCCGGCTCGATCGAGAGCAGATACTCATACTTCTCAAAAGCCATAGATGACTGTGCATTCCTGATCAGTTCTCTGGCTTCTGCCAGGATATCATCCTTATGAAAATCCAGAACATTAAAATGTGCACCGCAGAACGGACAATCGAAAACATCCTCATATCTGTCGACGTCGAGAACACTGCCACACTCAGGACATGAATAACTCTTTAGTTTTGTCATATGAAATCACCCTTATAACCCAAAAGCCCCATGCTTCCAATGAAATTATATCAAAAATCAGACGTTTTGCAGATACAGTAGTTGAAAGAAAATCCTGTTCTTAAAGATTATTCTTGACAAGCATTTGGTAACATGTTACCTTTATGAGAAGAGTAATATATTACCTATTGTGAGGTGAGCACATGATCATTGAAGAAGTTGTTAACAGCGGTAAAGTCGATTTCTCTGAGATTCCGCCGAATTATTATCTGCTCGGATTATTAAGTGCATTCGAGAACAGGTTTCAGGCCATGGCTGATAATGTGATGAAGGAGATCAGCTGGAAACAGTTTTTCGCTGTCATCTGTATAAACATGTGCAAAGAACCTCCAACACTCAGGGAATTATCGGATATCCTGGGAAGCTCTCATCAGAATGTTAAACAGATACTTTTAAAGCTCGAGAAGAAAGGATTCATCACATTTTTACAGGATGAATCCGACAAAAGAAAGCAGCTTATCGTGCTTACAGATGAATGCAGAGCTTTCTGTGAGAAGAATGATGATACGAGCAGTTTTATCATGCAGAAGATGTTCGACGGAATATCTGATAAAGACATCAAAACAACTATAAAAACAATAATCAATATCGAGAAAAATCTAAGGGAATTCGAGGAGGATTAATATGAACGGAGTTATAGTTTACGGATCATGCTACGGTACTACAAAGGCTTATGCTGAAGAGTTATCAAAGAACACAGGGATCAAGGCTGTTCCCTATAAAGAAGTCAAAGATATCAACAGTTATCAGACGGTCATTTATATGGGCGGACTTTATGCCGGCGGAGTAGAAGGAATGAAAAAGACTCTCAAGGATCTGACTGATATTGCCGGCAAGAAGATCATTATAGTTACAGTCGGATTAGCCGACCCGACCGATAAACAGAACATCGAACATATCAGGAATAATATCAGATCACAGGTATCTTCTGATATTTATGAGAATGCCCGGATCTTTCATATAAGAGGCGGAATTGATTATTCCGAACTCAATTTACTGCATAAGGCCATGATGAAACTGGTCTACAAAAAAGCAGTAAGTATTCCCGAAGAAGAGAAGACCGCCGAGATCCGCGCCATGATAGAGACCTACAACAAGCAGGCCAATTTCGTTGATTTCGGAAGTTTAGAACCGGTTACATGGGCAGTTATTGCGTAAATGTTCCATAGGCGGCGACTGCTTCATCTATGGTCATCTCGCCTCTTCCGACAAGGTAAACAGCCTGTCTCATCTGAATAACCGCATCATCCGTCAGTCCGATCACTTCGGGTGACAGGATACGGGATTCAGGGATATTTCCGAATGCAGCATACATGTTATTGAACGAAAGATCCTTTGTCGGTGAAATGAGACCCTTGTTCATTGCCATCTGATTCAGCTCACGTGAAGTGATCAGGAAACGCATGAACTCGTTAGCCATATCAAGATTTGCACTGTCCTTGTTGACTGAGAACTGGAGATTCGGCATGTCAAGGAAATACGCTCCATCATCAGACACCGGGATAGGTACAAAGGCATAATCAAAGGGATTGGCAATAAACGCTTCGGAACGGCTCTCACGTTTCTTTGTGCCTGAGACAGTATCTCCGGAGCAAGTCATCATGGGAATGTCACCTTCGAAGAAACGGAGGATAACGGCATCATAGTTGTTCTCGATCTGGTCGCAGCTGTCAAGATCCACACATCCGTCATCCAGGAACTGAGTTACTTTCTCAAGAGAAGGTCTTAAGTATTCACCGGCCGAAGGATCAAGTGAATTAAGCTTTTTGACAGCCTCTGCATCACCCGCAACCGTTCCGCAAAAATAGGGATAGATCGTCAACGTGAAAAGAGATGTCGTCTCCTTCTGCGAGAAACCCATCATGGGATCTGAATAGCCCTTTTCGCGGAAAGCATTGCAGACATCCACAAGTTCCTTATATGTTGTCGGAACGCTCAAGCCTTCCTTTTCGAAAAGCTTTTTGTTCACAAGCATGCCATATGTATTTGAGAAAACAGGCACCATCGGAAGAGTGCCGTCATCTGTATTCAAAATGATATTGCCTCGGATGCAGTCAAGGTTAAGATTAAGCGCGGGATCAGCAAGATTCTCAGCATGATCGATGCAGGATGAATACTGCTCCCTTCCGTACATCCAGGAATAGTTAACATAGATATCAGGAGCATCATTTCCGTTAAGTACTGTGCCGATCATGTTGTTATAGTCATCAACCTTCGTAAAAACAAGTTCAACATTCGGATAATACTCATTAAACCGGTCAAATTCTGTTTCCAGAGCCTCAAAGTTATCGTAGCCTCCGGCAATGGTGATATGACAGCTGGTCGACTTGTCCAGCGCAGGACTGAAGCCTTTATCGACATCAGCCTTCGGAACTGTGCACGCAACCATTCCAAGACCCATTGTTGCCGTTAAAAGTAAACTCACTGCTTTTTTCATATTCATACCCTTCCTTCCCTGATTCTTCTGATCTCTTTGATAACCAGTTTGATATCCACCGGCTTTGCAATATGTCCGTTCATACCCGCATCAAGGCATTCCATGATGTTCTCTGAAAAAGCATCCGCCGTCATGGCAACGATCGGGATCGATGCTGCCCACGGATTCTCAAGTTTGCGGATCGTCCTTGTAGCATCAAGTCCGTTCATTTCAGGCATCTGCACATCCATAAAGATCAGTTCATAGCTGCCTTCTTCAGCTTTGCTCAACATATCCACACATACACGGCCGTTCTCTGCACGTTCGGTCGTTATTCCGAACATGGCGAGCATAGCCGAAATGATCTCCCAGTTAATGTCATTGTCCTCGGCCACAAGAATATTGATCCCGTTAAGATCCGAATAATCATCCTCAGGCTCAACAGAACCGGATTCTTTGCCGATAAGATCATTGATCTTGTCATAGAGTGTCGAGCGGAATAGCGGTTTGCTGACAAAGCCGTTTGCTCCTGCAGTTCTTGCCTTATCCTCGATATCCGACCAGTCATATGCCGAGATCAGTAAGATCGGGATCTTTGAATCTATATCAGAACGGATTCGCTTTATCGTCTCAAGTCCGTCTATGTCAGGCATTTTCCAGTCGATAATGATGACATTGTAATCACGTCCGGAAAGGTGTCTGTGCTCTATCATTCCGAGTGCTTCAAGTCCGTTATTTGCCTGTTCAACATTAGCGCCGAGAGAAGTAAGCGTATCTGTCGCAGTCTGAAGCATCGTCTTATCGTCATCCACGATCAGGACATCTATCGGTTCAAGCTTCATGTCTTCGCGCTGCCTGTCGGCAACAGGAATATCAAGAGCAACCGTAAAGGTCGTTCCCTTCCCCTGCTCGCTCTGACAATCGATCGTACCTCCAATCAGATCAACCATTTGCTTTGTTATGGCAAGTCCGAGACCTGTACCCTGAATACTGTTTACACGGCTGTCCACCTGACGTGAGAACGGCTTATACATATTTTCCATGAATTCTGGACTCATTCCTATGCCATTGTCAGACACAACATAGATAAGTCTTATGCAGCCCGTTACATCGCTGTGTTCCTCGCTGAGACTGACACTTACACGTCCTCCGGGTTCAGTATATTTGATGGCATTGGAAAGGATATTGATATAGATCTGATTCAGACGGAGCTGATCCGTGTAAAGATATTCCTTCTCGAACTGATTGATATGGAAACTGAATTCGATATTCTTCTCCTTGATCATCGGCTGAGAAATATTAACAAGATTTTCGACCGTCTCAACAATGGAAAATGTCAAAGGACTCAGTTTCAGTTTTCCGCTTTCGACTTTGGAGATATCCAGAATATCGTTGATCAGTGTCAGCAGATGATTGCTTGCAAGGCTGATCTTTCGAAGGCTCTCCTTTGTTGACTCCACATCACCCGGATTCTTCTCAGCCAAAGCCGTAAGACCGATGATGGCATTCATCGGAGTACGTATGTCATGTGACATTGTGGAAAGGAAATCAGTCTTGGCTTTATTGGCTGACTCAGCCTTCCTTGCCGCGATCTGAAGCCTCTTATTCAGGTAACGCATATAGAAAAGGTCGCTTAAGAACAGGATGAGAAGTCCTACAAATACGACTATGAACAGCACATGGTTTCCCGTATCGACTTTGAGATCATCAGCAGGAACAAGTCCCAAAAGTGTCCAGCCGGATGTAGCCGATATCGGTGTATATGCAAGGACACATTCCTGTCCGTGTGAGTTGATCATAGACACGGAACCTGTCGAGGAAGTGATCTTTTCGAAAAGATCCTTGGAAGACTCCGGATCCGTCTGGTTATACGATTTGTAGAATTCGAAAAAGCTGGAATTCTTATAGTTGTGACCTTTAAGGATATAATCGCCCCCGGCATCGATCATTGAAAGCTCTGCATTCACGAGTTCTGTCTGAGGGAAAACCCATTTCTGTTCCAGATCCGAAATCGGGATCACGCGCAAAAGGACTGCCGTCTCAGCAGTATCACTGTCAGGATCACGCAGCGTTACTATGTTGCAGAAAGCCAGCGACTGCTCGCCATTCATCGGGTTAGTATAAGCACGAGTTATGTTTATCGACTTGCCGATCTCATCTATCCAGTCAGTATTCTTCAGGAGATCAAGCCTCTGATAAGACACGTCGTATTCGTCGACCGTACCGATCCCCGGGCGCGTTGAAAGACCTGTAAGAGTATCCGTTGAAATAATATGAGCAGATGTGTTCTTAAGAACATGGGATGAACGGATATATTCAGCAGCCTCTTCCATTGTCATATTACAGCCGTTGATATATTGCGCCCAGACATCGCAGATCCTCTGCTCACCTTCAAGATAATTCTCAGTCACGTGCTCCATGGTGACTGTAGTATTCTCGAAATTCTCTATCTGTCTGCGGTAGGAATCCCTGCTCTCATATCCTGCGTATAGTACAACGAAGGTCAATATGGCTGCCATAATGGCAATGTTGACTATAACGATCAAGAATTTTTTCATACGATGAACCGGCATCTCCTCAAAAATCACGCTCTTACATATTAATTATATTTTACAATTCTGCGTTTTCAAGAAGAATGGCCGATAATCACTGTTATTACACATTTTTGTCTTATTATAAGATCATTTATCCCCCAGTATCTCCTTCTGCTTCTTCTTACTGAAGTTTCCGAGAACAATCTCATATGCCTTATTCAGAAGGTCCTTCAGGACATCGTCCGGAACGATGCCATCTGCTTTTACCGAATTCCAATGCACTTTGTTCATGTAGTAGCCGGGAATTATATCCTCATACTGTTTGCGCCAGAATTCGCCTTCGTGCGGTTCCAGTTTGAGCGTGATGTAATATGGCTTGTCATTATCATCAAGACATATTGCAGCAAACATCTTTCCGCCTACGTGATAACGTATCCAGTTCCATTCCGGCTGCAGATCCTTTGTTACGCCAGGCTTTTCCAGAAGGTATTTATCAATCCAATCGTATTTCATTATCTCTGTCTCCGTTTGACTTATTTACCGCAGTACGCTACTGCATCAGCCTGGAACTTCTCCATCAGCTGGCCGTAATAACTGCTTCCGCTCACGCTGTCGAGGCTCCTCAAGCCCGCAAGGATCATCTGCATGTCTTTTGAAGTCAGGATCGTCCTGTCAACCTTATAGCCTTCGGCAATGCTGATTCCGGCTCCGACACCTTGATAAGTGCGTATCGGGATGCCTGCAAATAGCAGATCATCTATGTCACGGTTTATAGTCCTCCTCGATACTTCAAATCTTTCGGCAAGTTCAGGAGCAGTCTCATTTCTCAACTCTCATAAGAATGCGATAATGCTTAAATTCAGAGTGCTCATGGCAAGAGGAACAAAGGACCTATATATTTATGTCATCCGATGGCTTTATACTTTTCGATATAAGAATACTGATCATTTTATAACTCTTTTTCCAGCAGTTCCAAACCATAAGTTCTTACATCACCATTCACAGCATCAAACATCCACTCTCCGACACTTCTTTCATTTCCAAGCTTATCGAATACATTGGAGGAAATAATCGTATGCTGTGTATTGTGAGTATCAGTATCCTCTCTGTAGCTCCAGATATATATCCCCACATTCGGTATATTCTCCTGCAGTGCTGTTACCATTTCTTTCAGATCTTGCTGGAAATTATCTCCTAATTCCTTGGTCTTATCCATCTTTCCGGTATCGATATAAGACTGATACTGCATTAATGTGTCGTCACGATAAGAACAATCAAAGAGTATCTTCACACTGTCACCACGCTTCTCATACAGTGCAGTCAAACTATCAAGTACTATGTTGTTTGAAGTCAGTCTGTCGGATATCTCTGACGGAGATTTCCATAGATCAACAGCTGTGTCATGCCATCCATCATAAAGTAGCAGTGAACTGTCAACACAGACGGTAACATTCCCGGCACTCGGGAAACGATCGATCACATCATCGGCAAGCAGAGAAGTTGCAAATCCACCGGCAGAAAAGCCGGTCACAAGCAGTGTATCGGGTTCTCCCACATACGGCTTTATCTTTTCGATAAAGGCGGAGTAATTGTTGTATCCGGTGTGATAGACCTTTTTCTTCCCCTCATATATACCTGTTCCGGCATGAAAATCTCCTGTGGCATAAGGAATCACAATAAAGCTCCAATCCTTAAACGGGTTATGATCATCGTTGCTGCCAATACCGCCCTGTGCTACAAAATCCTGAGCAAGCATTGTAGTGGCATAAAACTCCTTCCCGCCTTCTGAGGTTTCTGGCGTAATGCTGACACCACCGCCAAAGAAATAAACAACTACCTTGTTTTCAGTACCCTTTCGGAATATGCCATGCCACTTACTACCATCAGAAGAAAATGCGTTTTTCACCGGAACATCGTACCATTTGCCGATCTCAGGTTCTCCCTCAAGCTTCGGAAAAGTATTAAGAATAGTCATCTTTAGAAAAAATGTTATTCCCAGTGCAATCAACAAAATCATACTTACGGCAGCTATCAGTACCACTTTAATACTTCTTTTCTTTTTTGTATTTCCCATATCGATATTCTCCTGAAATTTAGTACTCGACAAATCCGTCTTACATGATACTATAGTATCAGCCTGTTGCATTAAACTCAATAAAATCGGAGAAAATGATACTATTAACGGAAATAGTATCATTGGCCGGAAAGGAGATCTTGCAAATGTCAGATTATGTAATCTCTTCCTACGGAGAAGCACTGTTCAAATTAATGAAGAAAAAGAATATAGAAAAGATAACTGTTGACGAACTCTGTGAAGCAGGGGGTATCGGTAGAGCAACTTATTTTCGCAATTTCAAATCCAAAGACGAGATCATTACATCGTACATCGTCATGAAATGGCGGGAATACGAACAGGAACACAAACTCAAGGAACATCCGCTAAATGACAGATATCGCGTGAAACAGTATTTTGATTTCTGCTATTCTATGCGTAAAAAGAATGATCTTATAATAAAACAAGGTCATCACGGTGCTATACTGTCTGCCTACGAACTGATTACGACTGACAGTGACACCGATCAGGCCTTGAATACATATGAAAGTTTCTATCTGGCATATGGCCTTTTTGGGATATTTATAAAATGGGCCAGAGGCGGTTATACAGAATCGGTGCAAG